>CAMWUN010000019.1 GCA_947177425.1 uncultured bacterium | reverse complement strand
TTGATTCAGATATATTGGAAAGTGGGAGAATACCTGAGTACAGAATCCACGAAAGTATAATTTTGGGATGCTTATATAGATACAGTCGCAAGAGGTTCAAAATGTTTTTCCTGGATTTAAAGGATTTAACAGGCGTGGTCTGTATCGTATGAAAAAATTTTATGAAACTTATGCGGATGATGAATTTGTGACAACATTGTTGTCACAAATAAGCTGGTCAAACCATCTGGCTATAATTTCTACGTTGATTAATTTTGGCAGACTAATATGGTCTTAATATAGCACAAAGTGGGACGTGCAGATTGGGGGAATGAATCAAGCCTTTTCATACAAATATAGAAAGAAGTGTGTACAGTGTTAAAACGCTGATAAATAAAGGAAAATCTGCCTTGATACAAGTTTTCATATCCTGACCGCTCGATTTCCCTTGCGCAACGAGTCAAAGTCAGGTCTGACTGACCTTGACGTCTGCTAAGAGGGACTAATTCCCCTGTGCTTCGCAGCAGGGGTGTTGACTGATACAGGAATGAATTCATAAACAGGTATTTGTATAAAAAATCATATAAAATCGCTTTGGAAATATAAAAGTTGCACAAAAGTATTGAAAGAAGTTTCAAAAGAAAAACTTGATATTGAAAATAATTTCCCTAGTGATATAATTTAATAAATAAATTTCTGACAAAACAGATGTGACGGCGAAGATAAGAATTGAAGCTGTTGCGATTAAAAGAGAGGCGAGTAGAAAGTGATGAAGAGTAGAGTAGAACAATTAAAAGGTAAATTGATCGTATCCTGTCAGGCACTTCCTCATGAACCATTACATTCTTCTTTTATTATGGGAAGAATGGCTCTGGCCGCTAAGGAAGGCGGGGCACTTGGTATTCGGGCGAATACCAGAGAAGACATTAAAGAAATTAAGTCACAGGTAGACCTGCCGGTTATCGGGATTGTGAAGCGTGACTATGAAGACAGTCAGGTATACATAACACCGACCATGAAGGAAATTGACGAACTGATGGAAGTGAAACCGGAAATTATTGCCGTTGACGCTACCGGGGCGGTAAGGCCGGGCGGGCTTACACTGGATGATTTTTATCATCAGATTAGGGATAAATACCCGGAGCAACTGCTGATGGCAGACTGTTCCACTGTGGAGGAAGCCCTCCATGCAGACGAACTAGGTTTTGATTTTATTGGAACCACGATGGTGGGATATACGCCCCAGAGTAAAAATGACAAGATTGAAGCCAATGATTTTGAAATTATCAGGAAGATTGTTGCCAGTGCTAAGAACAGGGTTATTGCAGAGGGAAACATCAATACACCTGAAAAAGCAAAACGTGTGGTGGAATTGGGAGTGTTCAGCGTAGTGGTAGGCTCTATTATCACAAGACCCCAGTTGATTACTAAATCTTTTGCAGAAGCGTTGATGTAATATAAATTTGTATCCAGTATGAGGAGGAGACAGCAGAATGAGAAATTTAGATAAGTATAAAGGCGTGATTCCTGCATTTTATGCATGTTATGACAAAGATGGCAATATCAGCCCGGAAGGTGTCAGGGCGCTGACAAAATATTTTGTGGACAAAAAGGTAAAGGGTGTTTATGTAAACGGTTCTTCCGGCGAATGTATTTACCAGAGCGTGGAGGATCGCAAGATTGTTCTCGAAAATGTCATGGAAGCGGCTGAGGGAAAGCTGACGGTTATCAACCATGTTGCCTGCAATAACACAAAGGACAGCCAGGAACTGGCAGCCCATGCCGAAAAGCTTGGAGTTGATGCCATTGCGTCCATTCCTCCCATCTATTTCCATCTGCCGGAGTATGCCATTGCTGAATACTGGAATGATATCAGCAAGGCAGCGCCGAATACGGATTTTGTAATTTATAATATTCCCCAGCTAGCTGGGGTTGCCCTGACCCAGAGTCTTTTTGCAGAAATGAGAAAGAATCCACGGGTAATCGGTGTTAAGAACTCTTCCATGCCAGTACAGGATATCCAGTTGTTTAAGCAGGCCGCAGGGGAAGATTATATTGTATTTAACGGCCCCGACGAGCAGTTTATCAGCGGAAGGGTGATAGGTGCCCAGGGGGGAATCGGCGGAACATACGGTGTTATGCCGGAACTGTTCCTTAAAATGGACGAACTGGTAAAGGCTGGGGAACTGGAAAAAGCCTGTGAAATACAGTATGACGTCAATGCCGTCATTTATAAGATGTGTTCGGCCCGGGGCAATATGTACGGCGTAATTAAAGAGATTTTGCGTGTCAATGAAAATCTGGATTTGGGCGGCGTGCGTAAACCGCTGGCATCGCTTGTTCCTGAGGACATGCAGATTGTGGAAGAAGCAGCAAAGATGATCCGGGATGCAAAAGAAAAATATTTATAAAAAACAACGAGCAGCACGCTCCGCGAACTGCTCTTATGTTAAACAACGGGCAGCACGCATCGCGAACTGCTCTTATGTTAAACAACGGGCGGCATGCATCGCGAACTGCTCTTATGTTAAACAACGGGCGGCATGCATCGCGGACTGCCCTTATGTTAAAGAACGGATGTCAGGCTTTGCCGGCCATCCTTATGTTAATGAAACAGGGTATCTGCCCTGTGCAGATACCCCTTTGAACTGATATGTTTATGGAATGATACAGGCCGGGTCAGCAGATCTGGGGGATTAAAACGGACAGTTTTTCCGCCAGCCGTCTGTGGCCTTCAAGACTTAAATGCATATGATCGTAAGGATACATACCTACACCAGGAATGGAACCTGCATCAAGGAAGTGACACCCGTGCCGGGAGGCAACTTCACGGTAGAGGGGAGCAAGGGCTTTTGATTTTTCAATACAGCCTTTTCCCATTTCTGGTCCAATCGGCGTTTCGTAATAGCCTTCTTCAATGGGAGGCGGGGCGATGATAAGAACATTGGGCTTATCCCGCCAGGCTTCCGGCGTCAGGATTGCTTTTGTCACCAGACGTTCCAGCCCCTTGGCAATGTTGCCGGGATTTGCGGAAAAGCGCTCTTTTACATCGTTCGTGCCCAGCATGATGATAAGCAGATCCAGAGGTTCATGGGTAAGCATGCAGGGGTGGATGTAGGCAAAGCCGCTTAAGCCTTCAAATAGAGGGTCGTCAAAAGATGTTGTACGGCCGCTTAATCCTTCCTCACGAATCAGATAACCGGAGCCTAATAAATCTGATAAAAGGCAGGTCCACCGTTCTTTTTCAGTGAAACGCCCCATGTTGGACGAATTATAGCCATGAGTATTGGAATCGCCGAAACAGACCACAGTTTTAGATGTACTGCTCATAATATTCCTCCTTAAAGTCTTTTCTCTATCATAACATTGTGAAAATGAAAGAACAATCAAAAGCAGAAACAAAGCAATTGAAAAAGGCAGTAAGGGCATCAGGGGTGGCATATGAGGTACTACGTAAAATCAATTGTTCCTATTGTGGAATCAAAATATAACAGCTTTACCAATGTGGAAAAGAATATTGCTGATTTTTTTCTGAATAATCAGCAGAAAATGGATTTTTCCGCACAGAATGTGGCCAGAGAGATATTTGTATCGGAGGCGTCACTTTCAAGATTTGCAAAAAAGTGCGGATTTCATGGATACAGGGAGTTTATCTACCAGTATGAGGAAACTTTTGCTGAAAAAAGCGAGTTTGTGGCAAACAGTACCAGAATGATACTCAATACCTATCAGGAACTTCTTAATAAGACATACAGCCTTATGGACGAAGCGCAGATTGCAAGAGTTGTGAAATACCTTTTTGAAGCGGAACGGGTAGTGGCCTGCGGGAAGGGAAGTTCGGGACTTGCCGCCAGCGAGATGGAGAACCGTTTTACAAGAATCGGTGTAAATATAGACTCTTTGCAGGATTCAGACAGGATGCGCATGCAGGCCGTATTCCAGAACGGAAAGAGCATGGTATGCGGATTTTCTTTAAGCGGCGAGAGCCAGGAAGTTCTTTATCTGCTGCGTGAGTCCTACAAACGGGGGGCAAAGACAGTATTATTTACCGCCAATGACAAGGACGTTTTTGCAGATTACTGCAGTGAAGTGATTCTGGTGGCTTCCCTGAAGCATTTGAACCATGGGAATGTTATTTCCCCTCAGTTTCCGGTTCTGGTGATGATGGATATTATTTACGGCAATTATATTAACCACAGCAAGTATGAAAAAGCAGAGATGTACGATGATACGTTAAGGGCGCTTGAGTCGGTAAATACACGTATTGTCTGATGGATGAAAGAGACAGAAACGTAGTTCTTGCAGCATAGGGAGTTATGTATATGTGGCGTAGTATTTTTGACCCGGAAAATCTTTTTTTCCGGATTTTGGCAAGAGGGGTCGATTTGGTGGGGTTATCCCTGCTATGGCTGTTATTATGTATGCCGGTTGTGACAATCGGGCCTGCAACAGCCGCCCTTTATTATACGGTAGTAAAGACTTTCCGTCACGGAAAGGACGAGGCTTTCGGGCTGTACCTTAAGTCCTTTAAAGGGAATCTGAAGCTGGGCATACCGGTAACGCTGACAGGCATACCCTTTGCGGTATTTCTGGCCTGGGGATATAATGTTATGTCAAATAACATTTCCACCTCTGCCGGGGTGATCATGTATATGGTTTACTATATACTTCTTCTGGTGCCGGCAGGTATTTACAGTTATATATTTCCCCTCATGGGACGCTTTGAGTTTCGGATGGGGACTTTGTTCCAGACAGCAATGATAATGACCTTCCGGCATCTGCCAAGCACAGTGATTGTGGTGATGCTGACGGTTGAAATGATGATATATACCATCGAAAGATGGTGGCCGGTTCTTTTTACCCCGGTGGCCGCGGCTTTTTTGATTTCCCTGTTTTTGGAACGTATTTTCCCCAAATATCTGAATGAGGAAGAGACAAAAGCCTTTATGGACGAGGAAGAAGAGATACCGGATGAAATCTGAACCGGTAAGCCGGCATTCACTTTTGTAACGGTTTTTGCAGGCAGAATATCTGTCCTGGATATATGCCTGAAAAAATAAATAATTTTATAGGAGGATTAGTATGAAAAAAACCATGAAAAAACTTTTTGCAATGGGTCTTTCACTGACAATGGTACTGTCTCTGGCAGCATGTGGTTCTAAAGAAGCGCCTGCGCAGGAACAGCCTGCAACGGAAGAACCTGCGCAGACAGAATCTGCTCCGGCAGAAGCCGAAGCAGAAGCGCCCGCGGAGGATGCAGCAGAATCTGCTTCAGACCTGAGCGCATCAATTACTTTGTGGACCTACCCCATTGGAAACTGGGGCAACTCTGAAACGGTTGACGGTCTGATTGCAAGCTTCAACCAGAAATATCCTGGAATCACTGTGACAGTTGAATATCTTGACTATACAAACGGTGACGACCAGGTTAACACCGCAATTGAAGGCGGGCAGGCTCCTGACATCGTTATGGAAGGACCCGAACGTCTGGTTGCTAACTGGGGTGCACGCGGACTGATGGTTGACTTGTCTGAATTATTTGCTACAGAAGCAGGCGGCGAGATTTATGATTCCGTAGAAGCAGCCTGCAAGGCAGCAAACGGCGCTTACTATGAGTATCCCCTTTGTATGGTAGCTCATTGTATGGCAATCAACCAGAACATGTTTGAAGCGGCAGACGCTATGCAGTATCTGGATGCAGAGACTCACACATGGACAACAGAGAATTTCTTAAAGGCAGTTCAGGCTGTTTATGATTCAGGCCAGCAGAATGTTGGCGCTATCTACTGTTCAGGACAGGGCGGAGATCAGGGAACAAGAGCGCTGATCAACAACTTATACAGTGGAACATTTACAGATGCAGAACATACAAAATATACAGCAGACAGCGAAGCAAACATCAAAGCACTGGAAGCTTTATATGCACAGGACGGTATTAACTTTGATGCATCTATCAACGGTGGTGAAGAAATTACATTATTCCGTAACGGAACACTGGCAATGTCATTCTGCTGGAATGCAGCACAGCAGACCAACAGTGACAACGCAGCGGCAGGCACAACAAACAATGGGGATACAATTCTTCCCATGCTGTTCCCTTCCGATGACGGCAAGACAGAACTCTGCGGCGGTATCTGGGGATTCGGCGTATTTGATAACGGCGACCAGGCTAAAATTGATGCAGCTAAGACATTCATTGACTTCATCTGCAACGATCCTGACCAGGTAAATGAGAGCGTAAAAGCTTCCACTTACTTCCCGGTACGTCCCACTCTGACAGGTATCTACGACGGAATGGAAACTGCTGATACAATGAACACATTCTCCGAACACTTTATGCCTTCCATGGGCGACTACTATCAGGTAGTTCCGGGCTGGGCTGAAGCTCGTACAGCATGGTGGAATATGTTACAGCGCATTGGTACTGGCGGCGACGTGGCAACAGAAGTTGGCGCATTCGTAACAGAAGCAAACGCAGCAGCAGGTGCAAACTAATTAATTTAACCAGACAGTATGCCATGGCCGGGATTTCCCGGCTCTGGCATCTGCTATAAAGCATTTCATTATTTGGAACACGGAAGATAGATATGGCTTGTCCGGCCGTGCCGGTAGGCTTTTATGTATGGACGGGGATGCATGATATTCCCTTCCGATGCAGAACGAATTTAAGGAGAGGGGTGTATTCATGGCAAAGTCATCCAACACGACAAGCAGAAGCAAGGCTTTGGTGCGAAGAGAAACATGTTCGGCATATCTTTTCCTTTTGCCAAACTTAGTTTTCTTTGTGGGATTTGTTATCATACCTATGGTTCTTTGTGTTTATACAAGCTTTTTTGATTCTACGATGGGGAAAGATGCAAAGGACATATTTATCGGACTTGAGAACTACGTGAATTTGTGGAAAGATGAAATCTTTTTGAGATCTCTGAAAAATACATTTATTATTGTGCTGGTTTCAGTGCCTGTAGTATGCATATTTTCTTTGTGGGTATCTTCAGCTATCTACAATCTGAAAGGAAGTGCATTATCTGCTTTCCGGTGTATCTTTTATCTGCCGGTAGTTACAGGTTCCGTAGCCGTAACAGTAGTGTGGAAATGGATGTTCAATAATTACTATGGTATTTTCAACTATATAGGTCAGGCATTCGGACTGATTGATAAGAATATTAACTGGCTGGGAGATGAAAGGTTTGCTCTCTGGTGTATCATCCTTATCCTGTTCACGACCTCCGTGGGGCAGCCTATTGTCCTTTATGTTTCGGCGCTGGGCAATGTGGATACTTCCCTGGTGGAAGCTTCCCAGGTGGACGGGGCCAATCATTTCCAACTGTTCTGGAAAATCAAGTGGCCGCTTATTATGCCCACCACCCTGTACATTCTGGTTATCACCACAATCAACAGTTTCCAGTGCTTTGCACTGATTCAGCTGCTGACTTCCGGCGGTCCTAACCACAGTACAGATACAGTTATGTATTACATTTACTATACAGCGTTTAAACTTTACCGTTATGGCTATGCAAATGCAATGGGCGTTGTTCTTGCAATATTTATTGCAGTCCTTTCTGCGGTACAGTTCAAACTGGCTAAGGAGAAATAGGAGGTGGAAATATGAATTCAGGCGTAAAACGAACAAGTCCTTATAAAGTAATAACATTAATTATACTGGTCATTCTTGCAATCCTGTTTGCATTTCCTCTCTATTGGATTGTTACGGGCGCGTTTAAGACAGCGGCGTCTATCAATGCAACGACTCCTGACTGGTTCCCAAAAGAATGGGTGATGGATAACTTCAACAAGCTGTTCAGCCGTCAGACGGCGCCTCTGTGGGAACTTGCCATACCTTTTGGAAGTAAATTCTCCGCAGACGGGAATCCGATTGTTTTTTCGGCAGGCCCTGTGGTGCCCGCTTCCATCCGCTGGCTTGTAAATACAGTCTTTATGGCTGTAATGGCTATGGTGCTTACCTGTATTACTTCGGCAATGGCAGGCTATGCGCTGGCGAAGAAACGTTTTAAAGGACGCACTATGCTATTCACATTGATTGTATGTGCAATGGCACTGCCCAAGCAGGTTATCTTGATTCCATTGCTTCGTGAGATGTCATCCTTATCTTTATATAATACAATATGGGCGGTTATTTTCCCTACAGTAGGATGGCCTTTCGGCGTATTTCTGATGAAGCAGTTTTCCGAGGGGGTTCCGGGAGAAATGCTGGAGGCTGCCAGGATTGATGGGGCAGGAGAGGCAAAGACCTTTGTGGAAATCGTAGTGCCAATGATTAAACCAGGTATAGGCGCACTTGCAATTTTTACATTTATCAATAGCTGGAATGATTACTTCATGCAGTTGATTATGTTAAGCAGCACAAGCAGACTTACCATTTCTCTTGGTATAGCAAAATTACAGGCGGAAAACTCTACAGATTTTGGACTGATTATGGCAGGCGCGACGCTGGCCGCGGTACCAATTATCGTTGTGTTCGTTGCGTTCCAGAAATACTTTACCCAGGGTATTGCAATGGGAGCTGTAAAAGGCTGACTCTGGACACATAAACTTATAAAAGGAAAATCCCCTGCGTATGATAAACCAGATTATCAGCAGGGGATTTTTTCAATAAGCCAGCCTGCGAAGCGCAGCAGCGTTTGTTTCGCAAAGCGTGCTGCCTGTTGTTTGGGATGTAGATGAAAAATGCCTGTACATGAAAAGAAATTAGTACAAATGCACAAATAAGCAGGCATGTACATAACTATATTGAACAAAATAACGAAACAGATCAAAAAACCTCTTGACATTTATTGTTCAAATTGCTAACATGTAAATATAATAAATTTATGGGTTGTTACTGTATGGCAGGCAAAACCAGATTTTGTAGGTTAATTACGTGAAGTGGATTAATTTATGGAATATGGTTTTTTTATTTGCGCTTTTTGTGCGGATGGGAAAACCGGATTCATAGAGAAGATGCGCGGGAAAGTTATGGAAATCAACAAAATAATCAATAATAACATCGTATCCAGTGCCGATCTGAATGGAAGGGAACTTATCATTATGGGAAAGGGCATTGGATTTGGGAAAAAACCGGGACAGAAAATTGATGAAGAGTCCGTTGAAAAAATTTTCAGGATGGACAATGAGGACAGCCTGAAACGGTTTAAGGAATTACTTGCCAAGCTGCCTTTGGAATATGTCCAGATAGCAAATGAAATCATTTCATATGCAAAATCCTCCATTGGAATTGAAATGAACCAGAATGTGTATCTGACATTGACAGATCATATCAGTTTTGCAATCGAAAAATTTAAGGAAGATATGCATTTTGCCAATGCATTGTTTGAGGAAATCAAGCTTTTTTATCCTAAGGAATATCTGGTCGGGAAATATGCGCTGCGGCTGATAGAGGAGAAGACAGGTCTTAAAATGCCTGACGATGAGGCGGCCTCCATTGCCCTCCATCTGGTCAACGCGGAATATGATTCAAGGATAAGCGACACCTTCCGTATGACGGAAATGATTCGGGAAATGGTGGAACGCATTGAAAGCAGGTTTCCGCAGTTTAAAGAAAATTCAATGCATAAAGACTGGCTTGTCAGCAATCTGAAATATATGGCGTATAGGCTGATGAAGGTTTCTCCCATTGAGGATGGGGAAGAAGATGAATATCATGATATCATCAGGAAAAACTATAAGGAAGAGTGGAATCTGGCAGATGAAATGAACGAATTCCTGAAAGACAGGTATGGCTGTTCCATGACAGTGGAAGAAAAGATATACCTGACAGTGATCATCAAAAGAACCAGGGACACTTACAGATACTAAATACCATATAGATGCTGAGTATAAAAATGCTAAATATTTATAAATATTTATAGAGAGGTTCCGTCATGGAACTGCGCTATATCATATAGGACAAAATTAATGGAAACGGAGGAATTGTTATGGGGTTGTTTGATTTTATGAAAGGAAAAAAGGGAACCGTGATTACAGCTCCGGTAAAGGGAGAATGTATTCCTATCAGCGAAGTTGCAGATCCGACTTTTGCAGAGGAAATACTGGGAAAGGGTATTGCCATAAAGCCTGCTGACGGAAAAATAAAGGCGCCGGCGGACGGCGTGATCACGACAGTATTTCCTACCGGCCATGCCATTGGGCTGACTACGCCGGAGGGAGTAGAAATATTAATCCATGTGGGCCTGGATACGGTACAGTTGAAAGGGCAGTTTTTCCACACGCTGGCAGAGCCGGAACAGAATGTAAAAGCAGGGGATTTAATCCTTGAAGCTGATATTGATGAAATCAGGAAAGCCGGATACGATACAGTAACGCCCATGATTATATGCAATACACCTGATTTTTCCTCAATTACCTGTAAGACGGAAGGGATGGTTGAGACAGGAGAGGAAGTAATTACCTGTGTGAAGTAAGGAGGAAGGGCCGGATGATTAAGTGTACTGGTAAAAGTGTTCTGAAAGGAATTGCTGTCGGCAGGATATATGTTTACAGAAGCGGTAAATTTGCGCCGGTAAAGAAACAGATTGAAGATGTGGATAAGGAGCAGGAGCGTCTTATGCAGGCGGTTGCCCAGGCTGGAGAGCAGTTGGAGTCTCTGTATAAAAATGCCCTTGAAACCGTGGGCGAAGAACAGGCGATGATTTTCGATGTGCATAAGATGATGCTGGAGGATGAAGGGTATCTGGATGAAATTAAAGCTTTGATTGCACAGGGCTGTAACGCAGAATTTGCCGTACAGGAAGCCGGGGATAAGTATTCCGCCATGTTTGCGGCAATGGACGATGAATATATGCGTGCCAGAAGCGCGGACGTTTTAGATATTTCTGGAAGAGTGATAGATATTCTGTCGGGGGTAGGGCAGACCAGCATTGATTCAAGGGAGCCTGTCATTCTGCTGGCGGAGGATTTGACGCCAAGCGAGACGATCCAGATGGATAAGAGCAAGATTTACGCCTTTGTCACTGTCCATGGTTCGGCCAGTTCCCACACGGCGATTCTGGCAAGAAGTATGAACCTTCCATCCATGGTCAATACGGATGTGGAACTTCTTGACAAATATCATGGGAAAATGGCAGTGGTGGACGGTTATAACGGGGAGTTTATTATCGACCCGGATGAAGACATTTTAAACGACATGCTTGCAAATAGGGAGAAGTGGCTGAAAGAAACAGAAGAACTGAAAAAGCTTATCGGACAGGAAAACGTCACCAGAGACGGACGCAGAGTCAATGTCTATTGTAACATAGGCAATGTGGAAGATGTTGACAGGGTGCTGAAAGCGGATGGCGGCGGCATCGGCCTTTTCAGAAGCGAGTTCCTTTATCTTGGGAAGGATGACTATCCTACAGAGGAAGAACAGTTTGAGAGTTATAAGGCAGTCCTTCAGAAGATGAATGGCAAGAAAGTTATCATCAGGACACTGGATATAGGCGCTGACAAGAAAGCCGATTATTTCAAACTGGACCCGGAGGAGAATCCGGCTATGGGATACCGTGCAATCCGTATCTGCCTGGACAGACCGGAAGTCTTCAAGACACAACTCAGGGCGATTTACCGGGCCAGTGCATTTGGCACCGCATCCATTATGTTCCCCATGATTATCTCTGTGGAGGAAATCAGGAAGATCAAAGAAATCGTGGAGGAAGTAAAGAAAGAGCTTACCAGTGAAAACATTGCAATGGGAGAAGTTGAACTGGGGATCATGATAGAGACGCCGGCGGCGGCCGTCATAAGCGATGAACTTGCAAAGGAAGTGGAATTTTTCAGCATCGGAACAAACGACCTGACCCAGTATACGCTGGCTATTGACAGGCAGAACCAGAAGCTGGAAAAGGTATGCGACCTCCACCACAAAGCTGTGCTGAAACTGATACAGATGACGGTGGAGAACGGGCACAGGGAAAATATCTGGGTAGGTATCTGCGGGGAACTGGCAAGCGATACCAGCCTTACCAAAACTTTTGTGGATATGGGAGTGGATGAACTGTCCGTGTCCCCGACATATGTGCTTGGGCTTAGGAAAGCAATAAGAGAAATATAGGAGGATAAAAAAATGAAAACATTTACCTACACAATCAATGACGCTCTTGGCATTCATGCAAGGCCGGCAGGGCAGCTTGCAAAATTAGTGGCAGGTTTCGGCAGCAAGATTACAATGGCCAAAGAGGGCGGCGCAGATGTAAGCGCGAAAAGCATTATGTCCCTTATGGGGCTTGGGGCTACGAAAGGCACCAACATAACAGTTAAGGTAGAAGGACCTGACGAAGAAGCCGCTGCAAAAGCAGTGGAGGATTTTCTGAAGGCTAATCTATAAATTAAAAATGTAAATGTTTCGTGGCTAGGGCGAAACTAAGAGAGAAGGGGGTACAACTTTATGATGAAATTTTTACAACGAATTGGTAAGTCATTGATGCTTCCAGTTGCCTGTCTGCCTGTGTGCGGTATCTTAATGGGTGTTGGTTACATACTCGCTCCGGCAGCCATGGCCGGTGAAGTGGCTGGATTTACAGCAGGCGGCTTTGCTTATACCATCGGACTGTTTTTGATCAAGGCAGGCGGCGCGCTTATTGACAATATGCCGTTTTTGTTTGCAATCGGCGTGGCAGTCGGCATGTCTGACGACAACGACGGTACAGCCGGCCTGGCAGGGCTTGTTTCTTTCTTAATGATTACCACACTGCTTAGCAGCGGCACGATTGCCGGACTTACAGGAAAAGATGCCAATCCGGCATTTGGCAGAATCAACAACCAGTTTATTGGTATTTTAGCTGGTCTGATTGGTGCATCATGCTACAATAAATTCAAGAGCGTAAAGCTTCCCGACGCGCTTTCATTCTTCAGCGGCAAGCGTGCGGTAGCAATCGTTACGGCAATTTGTTCAATCCTTGCATCAGCAGTTCTTTTCTTTGTATGGCCTTTGGTTTATACAGCGCTTGTTGGACTTGGCCAGGGCATTTCCAGCCTTGGAGCTATCGGCGCAGGTATTTATGCATTCTTTAACAGATTACTGATTCCGTTTGGTCTGCACCATGCACTTAACTCCGTATTCTGGTTTGACGTTGCCAATATCAACGACCTTAGCAACTTCTGGAACAATACAGGTACTTACGGACAGACAGGTATGTACATGACAGGATTCTTCCCGTTCATGATGTTCGGTCTTCCTGCAGCATGTCTGGCTATGTATCAGTCAGCGAAACCTGGAAGGAAAAAGGTAGTTTACGGCCTGCTCACATCGGCTGCATTCTGTTCCTTCTTCACAGGTGTTACAGAGCCTATCGAATTTGCATTTATGTTCCTGGCTCCCGGCTTATATCTTGTTCATGCATTACTGGCAGGCGTTACAGCGGCAATCACTGTTGCGCTTCCCATCAGGGCAGGTTTCTCCTTCTCCGGCGGCGCTGTAGATATGGTACTTAGTTCTTTCACACCACTGGCACAGAATCCATGGTTCTTAATTCCGGTTGGTCTGGTAGTCGGCGTTATCTACTATGCAGTATTCCGTTTTGCCATCACAAAGTTTGACTTTAAGACACCCGGCAGGGAAGACGATGACTTAGAAGCTGAAAAGAGAGTAGTCCTTTCCAATGATAACTTTACAGAAGTTGCTAAAATTGTTCTGGAAGGACTTGGCGGAAAAGGAAACGTGAAATCTCTTGACAACTGTGTAACAAGACTTCGTCTGGAAATTAAGGATTACACAAAGATTGACGAGAAGAAGATTAAGTCAGCAGGTGTTGCAGGGGTTATGAGGCCCAGCAAGACATCTGTACAGGTAATAGTTGGTACGAAAGTACAGTTTGTAGCTGACGAGATGAAGAAGATGTTATAAGGTATTGCAAATGCTGGCAGTATAATGGATGTTGACGGCATGATTCATACAAATAATACCGGAAATCCTAGCATGTCGGAGGCCCCAAGGGGCCTCCGGTATTTTCGTAGAGTGCGGAGAGTTTAAAATTTATGCATTTTTTAGTGTAAAGTGCAAAAAAATGATTCAGATATGCAAAAATGAACAAGATAATTCATGTACAAAGTGACAAAGTTTCATTATAATATATAAATAATATTATAAATTCAAATAATATTTGGAAAAGGAGAGATTAAAATGAAAATAGTCAGAGCAAAGGATTATAATGACATGAGCAGGAAGGCAGCGAATATCATTTCCGCCCAGGTGATCATGAAACCTAACTGTGTTTTGGGACTGGCCACAGGTTCGACTCCCATTGGAACATATGCGCAACTGGTAGAGTGGTATGAGAAGGGAGATCTGGATTTCTCAGAAGTTACGACGGTAAATCTGGACGAGTATAAAGGACTGCCAAGGGACAATGACCAGAGTTACTATTATTTCATGAATAACAATTTGTTCAGCAAAGTGAATATTAATCTTAAAAGAACCTTCCTGCCAGATGGAATGGAACCGGACAGTGAGAAGGCATGTTCTGATTATGATAAAGTGATTGCCAGTGTGGGCGGCGTGGATTTACAGCTTTTAGGTCTTGGGCACAACGGACATATTGGTTTTAATGAGCCGGGTACGGCATTTGAAGCAGAAACCCATTGCGTAAACTTAACAGAATCTACCGTGAAGGCAAACCAGAGATTTTTTGCATCTATAGATGACGTTCCCAAGCAGGCATATACTATGGGAATCAAGACGATTATGCAGGCAAAGAAAATCCTGGTAGTGGTAAGCGGCGAGGATAAGGCTGCCATTATAAAGGAAGCTTTCTTTGGGCCTATCACTCCTCAGGTGCAGGCTTCTGTGCTCCAGCTTCACAATGATGTTACCATCGTAGCCGATGAGGCAGCACTGTCTCTCGTAAAATAAAACCGTATATTATTTTTAAAGTGTTTTTGACGGGCAGAAGGGAGAAGCAATTTCTATGATTATTAAAAATGCCAGTGTCTATACAGAGGACGGAAGATTTTTAAACCGTGATATTTATATAGAAGAAGACTGCTTTACAGACTCGGAAGAAAAGGTAAGCGACAGGACGGAAGTGGATGGTACAGGCTGTTATGCTATACCTGGACTTACAGACATTCATTTCCATGGATGTATGGGACATGACTTCTGCGATGGAACCAGGGAAGCCATTGACGCCATGGCTGCTTATGAGGCTTTGGTGGGAGTGACAAACATTGTTCCGGCTACCATGACCCTTGGGGAGGATACCCTTTTAGGAATCTGCCAGGCGGCAAAAGAGTACCGGGAAGAGGGACTTAAGGAAAAGCGGGCAAGACTCTGCGGAATCAACATGGAAGGGCCTTTTGTGGCAGAGAGCAAAAAGGGCGCCCAAAACGGCGCTTATATCAGGAAGCCGGATATTGCCATGTTCGACAAATTAAATAAAGCTTCCGGAAATATTGTGAAGCTGATTGCCATTGCCCCGGAAGTGGAAGATGCCATGGACTTTATAGAGAAAAAGCACGGGGAGGTAGTGATTTCCCTTGCCCATACAGCAACTGATTATGATACAGCTATTGCAGCTTTTGAAAAGGGGGCAAGCCATGTCACTCATCTTTACAATGCTATGAATCCTTATACACACAGGGCGCCGGGACTTGTGGGGGCGGCGGCAGACACCCATAAGGCGGAGGTGGAATTGATCTGTGATGGCGTTCATATTCATCCGGCAGCAGTGAGGACGACTTTTAAGATGTTCGGTGATGACCGTATTATCTTTATCAGTGACAGTATGATGGCTACGGGCCTTGAGGATGGAGATTACAGTCTCGGCGGGCAGGCGGTGAAGGTGGTTGGAAATCTGGCTACCCTGAAGGACGGCACTATTGCAGGCTCTGCAACCAATCTGATGGACTGCATGCGCACTGCAGTGCTTAAGATGGGAGTTCCCCTGGAATCGGCAGTGAAATGTGCGGCAGTGAATCCGGCGAAAAGCGTAGGGCTGTATGAGCAGTACGGAAGTATTACTCCCGGCAAGAAAGCCAGCGTGGTGCTCCTTAAAAAAGAAGACCTGGCCCTGAAGCAGGTCATCATTGAAGGAAAACTTTTGTAAGTTACAGGAAATTGAACGTAAAACAGGAGGAATATGGCAAATTGCCCAGGCAGTTTGCCGTATTCCTCTTTTGTTACAATAGTTACGTTCACGCCGTGACCAGTAACATGCAAAAATCCATCAAAAATTGCCTTCGGCAATGGGATTTTTACACTCTCGAATCACTTTCTTACGACCAGCGCAGTAAATGCGCAGGTCTGTGTGAAAAGTAACTTACAATAAGCTGCCTTGTGAAGCGTGACAGCGTTTTATATTTACTTTGGGACGGATTTAGTGTATATTTATAAAGTGGGCAAAGATAGGCACTGGGGATTTGTCATGAAATGTAAAGATGCTGAAAATATGATTCCATTATTTCTTGAAGACGACCTTGATACAGAGGATTTGCGCGAATTCATGGAACATATCAATAAATGTGAAGAATGTAAAGAGGAACTGACCATTCAGTTTCTTGTGCTGGAAGGTCTGGCAAGGCTGGAGGCCGGCAATGTATTTGACCTTAAAAGCGAACTGGAACTGCGGATGGAGGAGTCTGTGCATGCTTTAAGAATGCGCGAAAGCATGCAGTGGTTTTTGTATGCCCTTGACGGGCTTGTGGTTGTAGCCGCCATTACCCTTGCGGCGCTGCTCATTGTTCTTTTTTAACTTGATAAATTGTAATGTAGAAATGAGGAAAAGCATGGAAAAGTTAGTTTTGATAGACGGGCACAGCATATTGAACAGGGCCTTTTACGGGGTGCCTGACCTTACCAACAGCGCAGGGCTGCATACCAATGCGGTTTACGGATTTTTAAATATCCTGTTTAAAATACTGGAAGAAGAAAACCCGGATTATCTGACGGTTGCTTTTGATGTGCATGCGCCTACCTTCCGGCATGAGATATATAAAGAGTACAAAGGAACAAGGAAACCTATGCCGGAAGAACTGCGGGAGCAGGTACCTGTGCTCAAGGAAGTCCTTGGGGCCATGGGGATTAAGACAATGGAGATGGCGGGATTCGAGGCGGACGACATTCTGGGCACTCTTGCAAAACGGGCGGAAAAGGAAGGAAAAGCTGTCTGTCTGGTGTCGGGGGACAGGGATTTACTGCAGATTGCCACGGATGTTATCAAAATCAGGATTCCAAAGACCAGAGGCGGTAAAACAGAGATAGAGGATTATTATGCCCGGGATGTGGAAGAAAAATATAAGGTAAGTCCCCTCCAGTTTATAGATTTGAAAGCACTGATGGGAGATACGGCGGACAATATTCCCGGCGTGCCCAAGGTAGGGGAAAAGACGGCGGCAGAACTTATGATGCAGTTCGGCTCCCTTGACAATATTTACGCCCATATAGATGAGGTAAAGAAAAACGCCATCCGGGAGTCTTTGAAAAACCATGAAGAACTGGCCTATTTAAGCCGCACTCTTGCCACAATCAATGTGGACAGCCCATTAGAGTATTCCTTTGAGGATGCAAAGGTTCATGATTTCTATACACAGGAAGCCTATGTGGCTTTGAAAAAGCTGGAATTTAAGAATCTCCTGTCACGGTTTGAGAAAGGGGTTTCCAATGATAAAATTACAGGACAGTTCCGGCGGATAGAGGAGCTTGGGGAAGCGGAAGCAGCTTTTGAAAAAGCAATGGCACATCCCGAAAAAGAAGTGGGACTTGCAGTGATAAAGGATTCGGGAAGAGAGGACGGTCTTGCAGGTATATCCCTTGCCTTTGATGACGGCATATGTGTGTTCATCCGCAGTTGCGGATTGCTGACGGAAGGATATCTGAAAGGAAAGATGGAGGCGCTGGGGGCTAAAGGGAAACTTTCCTGCGGGGAAATCAAACAGGCTTATGACTATCTTGGCTCTGACGGGACAGAGAGGTTTTTTGATGTGATTCTGGCCGCCTATCTGTTAAATCCTCTGAAAAATGATTATTCCATTGCGGACGTGGCAAATGAATATCTGGGACTGATGATTCCGGAACGGGCCCAGCGGTTCGGGAAACTGTCTAATGGGAAAGCGCTGGAGGAAAAGCCGGAAGAATTTACGGAGTATGCCTGCTTCCTTGCTTATGTAAGCCTTATGGCAGCGCCTGTTCTGCGGCAGAAGCTTGATGAAACAGGAATGGCGGTTCTTATGAAAGAGATAGAAATGCCCCTTACCTACGTGCTTTATGATATGGAAAAGGAAGGAATTCTGGTAAAGCCGGAAGAACTGAAAGCATATGGGGAAGCGCTGACAGGCAGAATCGCTGAACTGGAGCAGAAAATTTACGGGCAGGCAGGGGTGGAATTTAATATCAATTCCCCTAAGCAGTTAGGAGAAATCCTTTTTGAAAGATTATCCCTTCCCGGAGGGAAGAAGACGAAGACAGGTTATTCCACGGCGGCGGATGTGCTGGAAAAGCTTGCCCCGGACCATCAGATTGTGACGGATGTGCTGGAGTACAGAGGGCTTGCCAAGCTGAAATCCACTTATGCGGAAGGACTGTATGCTTTTATCGGAAAGGACAGCCGTATCCACTCCACCTTTAACCAGACGATTACGGCTACAGGACGCATCAGTTCCACAGATCCGAACCTGCAGAATATTCCCATGCGTATGGAGCTTGGGCGAAAAATCAGAAAGGTGTTTGTTCCAAAAGAGGGCTGCATCTTTACGGATGCAGACTACTCCCAGATAGAACTGCGGATTCTTGCCCATATGTCAGAGGATGCGCAGTTGATAGAAGCCTACCGGATGCACGCAGACATTCACCGGATTACAGCGTCCCAGGTATTTCATATCCCTTTTGAGCAGGTGACGGATTTACAGCGCAGAAACGCCAAGGCGGTGAACTTTGGGATAGTATATGGCATCAGTTCCTTTGGATTAAGCCAGGACTTAAGTATCACAAGGAAAGAAGCATCGGAATATATTGAGCAGTATTTTGCCACCTATCCGGGAGTAAAGAATTTTCTCGATAAATCCGTGGCAGAGGCAAAGGAAAAGGGATATGTCACTACTTTGTTTGGAAGGAGGAGGCCGGTGCCGGAGTTATCTTCCGGCAACTTCATGCAAAGATCCTTTGGTGAGCGGGTGGCAATGAATTCCCCTATCCAGGGCACTGCGGCGGACGTGATCAAGATAGCAATGATCCGGGTGCATAAAAGACTTAAGGAAGAAAAATTAAAGTCCAGGCTTATTTTACAGGTTCACGACGAACTGCTGATTGAAACCGTGAAGGAAGAAGCGGAAAGGGTGAAGAACATACTGGAAGAGGAAATGAGCCGGGCGGCGGACTTTTCCGTCCAGTTGGAAATTGATCTCCACGAGGGAAGCGACTGGTATGAAGCAAAGTAAGGATATGAAGGTTATTGGAATAACGGGAGGTGTTGGTTCGGGAAAATCCGCCCTCCTTACATATATTGCCGGAAAATATAATTGCGTTGTAATTCTGGCGGACGAAGCCGCCCATGAGCTTGAGACGCCGGGACAGCCCTGCTATGAGATGCTGGTGGAACTTTTGTCTGCCGACATATTGAATGAGGACGGTACCATCAATAAAGGGAAAATGGCACGGAAGATTTTCCAGTCCGGGGAACTTCTTGAAAAGGTGAATGGGATTATCCATCCGGCGGTCAGAAAAATGATTCTTGGAAAAATAGCTGATGAAAAGGAAAAGGGGCAGGCGGATTTCCTGTTTCTGGAAGCGGCTCTTCTCATTGAAAACGGCTATTTGGACATTGTAGACGAAATGTGGTACATTTATGCAGGGGAAGAGGTAAGGCGCAGCCGCCTGAAGGAAACGCGGCATTATCCGGATGAAAAGATAGATGCCATTATGAAATCCCAGCTTGACGAAGAGACATTTAGGAAGAACTGCTGTTTCGTTATAGACAACAGCGAAAATCTGATGGAAGCATATAGACAGATTGACAGGAAATTGGGAGGCCGTCTGTAATGGAAGGAAGAAAGTATACAGGACAATTGGTGTTCGGGCTTGACATCGGAACCAGGAGCATTGTGGGAACAGTGGGATATAAGAGCGGCAATCAGTTTGTGGTTGTTGCCCAGCGGGTGAAAGAGCACGAGACGAGGGCAATGCTGGACGGACAAATTCATGATATCCACAAAGTGGGGGAGACAATCAGCGTGGTAAAGCGTCAGTTGGAGGAGGCTGTGGGGCGGAAGCTTACGGAAGTCTGTATTGCGGCTGCAGGCCGTGTTCTGCGGACAGTCACTACTCATGTGGAATATCCTTTTGCTGCTGATAAAGAAGTGGATCAGGAAGATATTTATGGACTGATTTCAGCCGGAGTGGAGAAGGCTTATCAGGAATTCCTTGAGGAGGACAGGGAAGGAGAGGTTAAATTTTACTGTGTGGGTCATTCTGTGGTCAGATATTATCTGAATGGATATCCGATGGGGAATCTGGAAGGCCATAAGGCGAGAACCGTAGGGGTGGATCTGATTGCCACATTTTTGCCAGAAGATGTGGTGGATGGCCTGTACAAGTCTGTGGAACTGGCGGGGCTGTCTGTCAGCAGTCTTACCTTAGAGCCGATTGCGGCCATTCAGCTTGCCATACCGGAGCGCTTCAGGATGCTGAATATTGCGCTCCTTGATGTGGGAGCCGGGACTTCCGATATTTCCATTACCAATGACGGGTGCATACTGGCTTATGGCATGATTCCCATAGCCGGGGATGCGCTTACGGAAGAGATTGCAAAGCATTGTCTTGTGGATTTTGCCACGGCGGAGCGGATTAAACAGGATGCAGGGGTCAGAGATACCATTCCCTATACGGATATCATGTTTCTGCCCCAGACAATTAAGAGCGAGGAAATCAGGCAGGTGACAGCGGCCCTTATTGAGAAGATGGCGTCCCTTGCGGCTGAAAAGATAAAGGAATTAAACGGTGATAAGCCGGTCAGCGCAGTATTTGTGGTAGGAGGAGGCGGCAAAATGCCGGGCTATACCGATGCTCTGGCAGACAGTCTGGGTATTGCAAGGGAACGTGTGGCCCTTCGGGGAGAGGAGGTCATGCAGCAGATTGTCTTTGAGGAGAATATCAGGAAGGACAGCCTGCTTGTAACCCCTATCGGTATCTGCCTTAATTTCTATGAGCAGAGTAATAATTTTATATTCGTCAGCTTTAATGGAAGCAGGATCAAAATTTATGACAACAATAAACTTACCGTGGCGGACGCTGCCATGCAGGTGCAGTATCCAAATGAAAATCTGTTCCCTAAAAGGGGACAGGCCCTTAACTTTACCGTAAACGGAAAACCCCGCATGGCAAGAGGCCAGGCGGGAGAAGCGGCAGTCATCACAATCAATGGGGAGACGGCGGATATTCATGCGGCGGTTCATGCAAATGATATCATACAGGTGACAGAGTCCACGGCGGGAGAAGAGGGACATATGAATATTGGCAGCCTTCCGGAATCCTCTGAAAGCCTGACTGTTTATGTCAATGAAAGAAAGGTGGAGGTTCCCCGGTTTGCAAGTGTGAACGGATTACTTAAGTCTAATTATTATGAAATCAAAGAAGGCGACCAGGTTGAAATTCTGAATTACTACACAGTAGGGCAGATTGCAGAATTTATGGATGTGGCTTTGGATCCCCATATGAATCTGTATGTCAATAACAGTCTTGCCGATAAAGATACGCCGGTATATGAGAATTTTTCAGTGCTGTGGACGCTGGAAACCCTGCCCCTTCCCACAGCAGGAAGGGACGGGGAGGAGCCGGAAGAAGAGGAGACGGATTTTGCAGGGGAGGAGTTTCAGGAAGAGAGAAAGCCGCCGGACAGTCCTGCAGCCCGGGAACGGGAACAGGAGAGGAACAGGAGAATGGGCAGGGCGGAGCCGGTGATGAAGGAGGAGCCTGTCTCCATAGGGGTGATCGTGAACGGCAGGCCGGTGACTTTGAGCGGAAAGGCCCATTATGTGTATGTGGATGTGTTTGACTTTATTGATTTTGACCTTTCGACCCCCAAAGGGAGTATTGTCAACAAAATCAATGGCCGTTCAGCAAAGTTTATGGAACCTCTTGCACCGGGGGACGTGATAGAAATTTACTGGAAGTCATGAAGATGAGGTGAGGGATGAGAATTTGCAGTATTGCCAGCGGGAGCAGCGGAAACTGTATTTACGTTGGCTCAGATGCCACACACCTTCTGGTGGATGTGGGAATAAGTGGAAAACGGACAGAGGCAGGGCTTAAGGAACTGGATCTGTCCATGGGGGATATTGACGGGGTATTTATTACCCATGAACATGCAGACCATGTGGCAGGACTTGGCGTACTTGGGAGAAAGTACAACATGCCGATTTACGCGACCAGAGGGACAATAGAGGCTATTAAAAACAGTACTTCTCTTGGAGAAATACCAGAAGAACTTTTTATTCCGATAAGTGCGGATGAAAAAATCATTGTCAAGGATCTGATCTGTAATCCCATGAAGATTTCCCACGATGCGGCGGAGCCGGTGGCTTACAGGATTTCCCATGGAAAAAAGAAGGTGGGAATTATTACGGATCTGGGGACATATAATGATTATACCGTGGAATCGCTGAAGGGGATGGATGCTCTTTTGCTGGAAGCCAATCATGATGTAAACATGCTGCAGGCAGGGCCTTATCCTTATTATTTAAAACGCCGCATTTTAGGGGAAAGGGGGCATCTTTCCAATGAAATGGCGGGACAGCTCTTATGCAGCCTTCTCCATGATAAGATGCAGGCAGTGATACTTGGGCACCTAAGCAAGGAAAATAATCTGCCTGAGCTTGCCTATGAAGCAGTGCGGGTGGAGGTTGCCATGGACAAGGCCAGGAAGGAAGAAGAAGGAATAGGCAAAACCGGCATGAAGGCGCGGGATTTTCCCATGTATGTGGCCTCCCGGAGCGAGCCTTCCAGAGTGATACATATTGCATAAAAAGACAGGGTGCGCGCAAAGATAGTGCGCAGAAATGAGAGGTAAGATGAATAAGACGATTATTACAGTAGTGGGTAAAGACACGGTAGGTATTATTGCAAGGGTATGTACTTATCTTGCAGAGAATAAGATTAATATTCTGGACATTTCCCAGACTATTGTGCAGGGATATTTTAATATGATGATGATTGTTGACACTAATGGCATGGAGAAGCATTTCGGGGAAATGGCGGACGAGCTGTTAAAGCTGGGCAATGAAATCGGTGTGGACATTAAGTGTCAGAAAGAAGAAATTTTTGACAAGATGCACAGGATTTAAATGATAGTTTGACGTCTGGAGAATGGGAAAATGATTAATTTATTTGAAGTAGTTGAAACCAATGAAATGATTACCAAGGAAAATCTGGATGTGCGCACCATAACCCTTGGCATCAGTCTGCTTGACTGTATTGATTCTGATTTAGAAAAATTAAATGAGAAGATTTATGCTAAAATATATGAATACGCAAAGGATTTGGTAAGGACAGGGGAAGAGATATCAAGGGAGTTCGGTATCCCCATTGTAAACAAGAGAATTTCCGTAACGCCCATTGCCCTGGTAGGGGGCGCTGCCTGTAAGACCATTGAAGATTTCGCCTCTATAGCAAAGACCCTTGACCGGGCGGCTCATCAGGTGGGGGTGAATTTCATAGGAGGTTATTCGGCTATGGTATCTAAGGGGATGACCCCGGCGGATGAACTTTTGATCCGTTCCATTCCCCTTGCGCTGTCTGAAACAGAGCGGGTGTGCAGTTCCGTGAACCTTGGCTCTACCAGAACGGGAATCAATATGGACGGGGTGAAGCTGATGGGACAGATTGTGAAACAGACAGCCCTGTACACCAAAGAGCAGGATTCCTTAGGATGCGCCAAACTGGTAGTGTTCTGTAATGCGCCGGATGATAATCCTTTTATGGCAGGGGCTTTTCACGGCGTCACGGAAGCGGATAAGATTATCAATGTAGGGGTCAGCGGCCCCGGTGTGGTTAAAAATGCCCTTGAGAAAGTGAGAGGGGAAAACTTTGAGGTCTTATGTGAAACTATCAAAAAGACAGCCTTTAAAGTTACCCGTGTGGGCCAGCTTGTGGCACAGGAAGCTTCCAGGAGGCTTGGCGTGCCCTTTGGCATCGTGGATTTATCCCTGGCGCCTACGCCGGCAGTGGGGGACAGTGTGGCAGATATTTTGTGCGAGATTGGACTGGAGTATGCAGGCGCGCCGGGGACTACGGCAGCTCTTGCCCTTTTAAATGATCAGGTGAAGAAGGGCGGCGTTATGGCCTCTTCCTATGTAGGGGGCTTAAGCGGGGCATTTATCCCTGTCAGTGAGGACAAGGGGATGATTGACGCTGTTGCGGCGGGGGCCCTTACCCTGGAAAAGCTGGAGGCCATGACCTGTGTATGCTCCGTAGGGCTTGATATGATTGCCGTGCCGGGAGATACCCCTGATACTACGATTTCGGGCATCATTGCTGACGAAATGGCGATAGGAATGGTGAACCAGAAGACCACGGCTGTGCGGATCATTCCGGTTATAGGAAAAGGCGTGGGGGAAACCGTAGAGTTTGGCGGACTTTTGGGATATGCGCCTATTATGCCGGTAAACCAGTTTGCCTGCGACAGGTTCGTAAACAGGGGAGGAAGGATTCCAGCGCCTATCCATAGTTTCAAAAATTAGGAAAATCCATAAAGAATACTTAGGAAAATATTAAGATTATCCGCGTTGTTTATCAGAGGATAGTGTGCTATAGTTTGTAAGGAGATATCAATTGCGGCGCAATATTATGAGGGATGCCATGAACAAATTCATGAAAAAATTTATCAGATTTAAGAATATCATTTTTTTATTTGCCATGCTTTTTATCCTGTCTGCGGTCCTGTCGGGATGTGGAAAAGGAGACGGGGCAGGGGACGAACGTTCGGAATATGTCTATGTTTCGGAGTATGTGGAAATGGATATGGAATGTGATTATATTTCCGGATTGACCAGCAGCGGGGATGATGTATTCTTAAGTGTGTCGGAGTGGGATGAGGAGACAGGGTTTAATACCAATTATCTGTACCGGTACAATATGAATGAAAACAAGGCCGTAAGGCTTTCTTTGGAAATGCCGGAGAACAGCAGCATATCCGGCATGGCGCCGGGAACTGACGGCAGTCTTATAATGATTGTGAACTGCAATACTTTTGAGATGGATGAGGAAGGGAATGTGGCGGATTCCAAATCCACCATAGAAATCTGGAATGTGTCCATGGAGGACGGTACCCTGCTGGGGTCTGAGGATGTTACCGGACTGGTAGCGGGCAAGTCGGATTATGCCTATATTCAGCACTTTTGTGTGGACGGACAGGGGAATCTCTATTTAAGCGACGGGGATAACTGTATACATATTATTGATAAGGAATTTAAGAAAGTCTGCGATATTGATGCAGGCGACTGGATTAACAATATGGCTTCTTCCAAAGAAGGGGATGTATATATGACTTCTTATGGAAGTGAAGGCTTACAGCTTCAGAAAGTGGATTTGACAGGGAAAAAGATTGGGGATGCAGTGGCAGGCATACCTGGAGGATATGGGAACCAGTCCTATTACACAGGCGTAAGCAGCAGTCTCCTTCACAGCAATAGCGACGGGGTTTCCCGGGTGGATGTGGGAACCGGCACTGTGGAAAAGCTTTTTGACTGGCTGGACGTGGACATTAACAGCGATTATGTGAATTATGTGGGAGAACTGTCCGACGGGCGTCTCTGGGCCATTACCAGAAATTATGAAATATCAGGGAGTGCAACGAGTGAACTGGTTTTTTTTACCCGTAAGCCGTCTTCAGAGGTTCCTGCAAAAGAAGAAATTCTTTATGGGACGATGTGGATTGGCAGCGACGTAAAGAGAAACATTATTGACTTTAATAAAAAGAACCAGACCTACCGTATTAAGGTAAAGGAATATGGAAATGATGATTACCAGACAGGGCTTGCGCAGTTTAATGCCGATCTGACCACGGGGAACTGTCCCGATATTATAGGGCTCGACAGCCTGGATTATAGCCTGTATGCCAATAAAGGCGTATTTGAGGATTTATACCCGTACATGGAAAAAAGCGGAATGGACAGGAAGGATTTTCTTGGAAATGTGTTAGAGGCATATGAAGTAAATGGAAAACTCTATGGAATCATCCCTTACTTCCAGATATCCACCTGTATGGCCAAAACTTCCCTTGTAGGAGAGCGGAGCGGCTGGACGCTGACGGAGATGCTGGACTTCGTGGATGAACATGAGGCTGAAAACGTATTTGACTATGGAAGCAGGAGCACGATATTTTATTACTGTATTTATAATAATATAGATGAGTTTATCAACTGGGAAACCGGGGAATGTTCTTTTGACGGGGAAGGATTTATCCGTACCCTGGAATTTGCCGCCCAGTTCCCGGAGGAATATGATTATAGCGGAGAGCGGGATGAGGGGATTTCCTCCAAACTGCGGTCAGAGAAAATACTGCTGATGCAGAGTTCCATAAGTTCCGTTCAGGAATTTCAGATGATGAACGGGCTGTTTGGCGAGAAAATCAGCTTTGTAGGATATCCCAACAATGAAAAACAGGGAAACCTGATTCAGCCGGCAGGAGGTTCCATGGCACTGTCAGCCAAATCAAAGAATAAAGACGGGGCCTGGGAGTTTATGCAGACCATGCTCTCCAAAGAATATCAGGACAGTCTTGTGTCAGATCATGGCGGATGGGGATTCCCAGTGAGAAGAGAATCTCTTGAGAAACAGTTTGAACAGGATATGAAGGCGGAATATTCAGAGGATGAATCCGGTAAAAAAGTAGAACAGCCTAAGACTACATGGGGGTGGGATGATTTCGAGATGGAAATTTATGCCGCAACACCAGAGGAGGTAGAGGCGGTCATGGAACTGATTACCTCCGCCAATAAAATTGGAGGAAATGTAGACGAGCAGCTTACCAATATTATAACTGAGGAAGCAGAGCCTTTCTTCAAGGGGCAAAAGTCTGCGGCGGATGTGGCTCAGATTATCCAGAACAGAATCCAGATATATGTAAACGAGAACAGGTAATGAAATTCTTTTCAAACTACATATGGATGCAGTATCGCAGGCAGGGCCTGCTATATGCGGGGGTAGAAGAATGCATTTTCACATGAACAGAAAACAGAGAAAGAAAAAAGCTGGCAGTAGCCCAAGAACGCGCAGAGGGAAGCTGGTATCCGCTGGATACCTGCTTCCCAGCGCCATTGGCGTACTGCTGTTTTTCGTACTGCCCTTTATGATTGTTATTTATTATTCGGTGGTGGATAATCCAATCAGCGGCCAGTTTGTCTTTCTGGATAATTTTATTATGGTATTCAATAATTCGGCTTTTAAGCAGGCGGCTGTAAATACCCTTACCTTTTCAGCGGTTTCGGTCCCGCTGGCGGTGGTGCTGTCTTTATTTCTGGCCATGATGCTGGAAAGCAAGATGCCATTTAAAAGCCAGTTCAGGACCTTTTTTTTAAGCCCCATGATGGTGCCTATTGCATCGGTGGTGCTTATCTGGCAGGTGTTGTTCCATTATAACGGGATGATGAATGAAATCATCGGGCTTTTTGGTGCAGATAAAGTTGACTGGCTGAATTCCTCCTATGCACAGGTAGTAATTGTGGTGCTGTTTTTGTGGAAAAACTTAGGATACAACATGATTTTATTTATGGCGGCTTTAAGCAGTATACCAAAGGATATTATTGAAGTTGCGGTTTTGGAAAGCGCGAAGTCTTATCAGATTTTCTGGCATATTAAGCTAAGATATATGTCTTCCACTATCCTTTTTGTGACAATTATGTCCCTGATTAATTCTTTTAAGGTATTTCGGGAAATCTATCTGTTAAAGGGAGAGTATCCATATCCCACCATGTATATGTTACAGCACTTTATGAACAATACTTTTGGCAGGCTGGACTACCAGAAAATGTCGGCTGCGGCTATTATGATGGCGGTTGTTATGGTGATCATTATAGGAATTTTGTTCCTGACCGAAAACCATTTCGGAAAGGATGTGGAAGGATGAAACCAGGTTCTGATAAAAATAGCGGTTCCCAAGGCGCAGCGCTGGAACTTTGGCATAAGCAGGTCTTAAGGAAGAAGAAAATTAAAAATGCCAGAACACTGGTAAGGATTTGCCTTGCAACCATGGCAGCGGCGTGTTTTGCGGTTCTTTTCCTTATGCCTATTGTGCTGACTATTACAAATTCCTTTATGTCTGCGTCGGAGATATCGGCAAACTACGGGCAGGTGTTTGCTACTACGGATTCCGGCGGAAAGATGTACATTTCGGAAAAGGTGAATTTGAAGTTTATACCGGATATGGTATCTTTTGGCCAGTATATTACAGTGCTTTTAAAAAGCCCGGAATATCTTTTGAAGTTCTGGAATTCCGTGATACTGGTGGTTCCCATTGTAGTGTTCCAGCTATTGGTGGCTGCGGGCGCGGCTTTCGGTTTTACCAGATACCGGGGCAGAGTCAAGGAGATGATATTTTTTATATACATTATACTGATGCTGATGCCTTATCAGGTCACATTAGTGCCCAACTATCTGGTATCCCAGTGGCTTCATGTGCTGGACACCAACTGGGCCATCTGGCTGCCGGGAATTTTCTCACCTTTTGCAGTGTATCTGCTGACTAAATATATGCGGAGGATTCCTGTTTCCATGATGGAGGCGGCCCAGATTGACGGTGCGGGGGAATGGCAGATATTCAGAAAGATTTGTATGCCTCTTTGCAAGGGAGCCATGTGTTCCATTGCAATTTTGATATTTATAGATTACTGGAATATGGTGGAACAGCCCCTTATTCTTTTGTCGGATGCGGAGAAGCATCCACTTTCCGTTTTTCTCTCAAAGATAAATGCAGGGGAAATCGGGCTGGCATTTGCGGTTGCAACTATCTACATGGTGCCGCCTATACTGGTGTTTCTCTACGGGGAGGATTATCTTGTAGAAGGGATTACTTATCAGGGTGGTATAAAAGGATAAATATGCGGGAAAGAACGCATATAAATATGCGGAGGTTTTGGAAGTATGAGTGAAAAAGACGGAAAAAAGAGAAGAGAATGGGTGAAAAATGCGGCAATCATATTTTTGACGATTATGCTGGTGCTTACCTTCTTTTCCAATACAATTATGAATTATTCATTGCCGGAGGTGGCTACCCAGTATGTGCAAAGCGGTACCATTACCGCCAAGGTGAGAGGTACGGGAAATGTGGAAGCTACCGACCCTTATAATATCAAGATAAAGGAAACCCGTGTGATTGCCAGTGTTGCGGTTAAGCAGGGGGATCAGATAGAAAAGGATCAGGTTATTTATTATCTTGAAGATGAGCAGAGCGATGAACTTAAGACTGCGGAAGGGGAACTGGAGGATTTAAAGCTTGCCTACATGAAGGGATTGTTTGGCAGTAATGTGTCCTCGGATGTAATCAGCAAGGTTGCCAATGGAAATGTGGACGGATTCGGGGCTTTGCAGGCAAAGGTGGGGGATATGCAAAACCGCCTGGAAGCGGCCCAGAACAGGGTGAAAGAGTGCCAGGAGGCCCTTGATAACCTGTCCTTACAGAGCACCGTCAATAACAACAATGCCACAATCAATACCATCGACGAAGAAAATCAGAAGGCACAGGCCAGCACAGACCTTTCCAATGCCCAGACCCAGGAGAACAACGCAGAAGCGGCTTTTAACCGGATGAAGTCGGAAAAGATTGAAAATTTAAATTACCAGATCAAAGAGAAACAGAGCGCTATCAGCGATTTGGAAACCCTTATCAAAGGGGCGGAGAATATTGCGGGAAGCGTTTATGGGAGTACAGACGGTTCCGAAGATGATTCAGGTGATTCTTCATCTTCAAATTCCACGTACACGGCAGGCGGGATTGACTCCTATATTCAGCAGCGTGAAGCGGCCAGAGCGGTGGTGGACGAAAAATTAAATGATATTTATGAGGCGGCCCTGCGGGACGGTTCCTATACAGGGGGGAAAAACATTAATGAACTGAGACAGTGGATTAATGAAAACGATGACAGATACAAAACATATGCCACCCTTTTGAACGATTATGATGCCGCAGTGTCCCAGTATGAAATTACTGTAGAAATGACGGATAATGCTTCCAGCCAGTTGGGAAGCCATGACGACAATAAGACACAGCTTGAAAAGAGAAAAACGGAACTCCGGGAACTGGAGGCACGTCTGGCGGAGGTTAATGGCATGACCTACACGCCGGGAGACAGCGTCAAGGAAGCCCAGGAGAAGTTAAACCAGGCAGACAGGAATTTAACCGACAAAACAAACGCCAACAAGCAGGCGGCAGTTGCCTACCAGAATCAGATTGCCAATGCAGAGGCCGCCCTGAAAAATGCTCAGGCGGTATATGATTTGCTGAAAGAAGAACAGACCGCCATGAGCGCTGACATTAACGCAGAGCTGGATCTTGCCAAGGCCAGCAAGGATATTGCCAGAAAGGAGCAGGAAATTGCCCAGTTAAGGGAAAAATCCATGGGGGCGGCAATTACATCCCCTGTTGCCGGAACAGTTACATCCCTTGCCTATGCGGCAGGCGAGACTACCAAGCCGGAAGATACTGCGGCAGTTATACAGGTGGAAGGAAAAGGCTATACCATGTCTGTTTCAGTGACCAATGAACAGGCAAAGAAGGTGCAGGTGGGGGACAATGCGGAACTGCAGAACGCATGGTATTATGATGATGTGCAGGTGGTTCTGGCGGCAATCAAGCCGGATCCTGACAATCCGGGACAGAAAAAGCTTCTGACCTTTGACGTTACGGGTTCCAGCCTTCAGGAGGGACAGGCATTAAACATTTCAGTGGGACAAAGGAGTTCCGAATATGAGTATGTGGTGCCCAACAGTGCAGTCCGTGAAGACAATAATGGTAAATTTATTTTAATTGTAGAATCCAAAAGCAGCCCTCTGGGCAACCGTTACATTGCATCCAGAGTGGATGTGGAGGTTCTGGCGTCGGATGATAATAATACGGCCATTTCTGCGGGCCTTTATGGATATGAATATGTAATCACTACATCTACCAAACCTGTGGAAGCAGGTAAGCAGGTGCGCCTGAATGAATCTTAAAAAGGCAGACAGGCGCCGCGGATAAGATGGAGAGAGACTGTGTAAAATGATGCGGAAGGGGGAATCTAAGAATTTTGAAGTTAAAGGAATTTGTGAAGGGATTGTCGGTGAAGCAGATTGTGCTTTCCCTGATTACAGTTATCTCCTTTTTGGTTTTTGCAATTCTTACCATATGGTCGGATATAAAAGTAAAAGGGCTGACAGACCAGCAGGCGGCGGCCCGGTGGGATGAGGACGGGGGCAGTGCACAGGTAAGCTGCTTTGTGGCGGAACATGTGGAAATAGATGAATTTAAGATTATGAGTTTCGAAAAGCAGTTGGAGCAGAGTCTGATGGAGGTTCTTCCGGCGGAAGATAAGATTCTGCAGAAGGGGAGGCGGCTGTTCATTGACGCATACGCATCCCTTGGAAAGATTACCGTGAAAAGTGACAAAAGCCAGCTTGAGGAGGTAAATGCGGTGGGGATTGGCGGGGATTTTTTCCAGTTTCATCCACTGCAGCTTGTATCGGGCAGATATTTTTCCGGCAATGACCTTATGAAAGATGCCGTTATTCTTGACCAGGACGGGGCGTGGCAGCTATTTGGCTCCAGTGATATTGAAGGTAAAAGTGTGATGATTGGAGATGTACCCCACTATGTGGCGGGGGTCGTTAAAAGGCCGGAAGGGAAGTTTGCCGAAAATGCAGGACTTGACAAGACCATTGTTTTCGTTTCCAATGAAACCCTTGAAAGCTATGGCGTCAGCGATGGAATCAGCGTTTATGAGGTGACGGCGCCTAATCCGGTAAAGAACTTTGTGTACAATTGCGTCAAGGAAAAGCTTGGTGTGGATGAGGGAGACATGGTGGTAGTGGAGAACTCCTCCCGGTACAAGGCAGAATCCCTGATTCCGGTGATTCTTGAATTCGGTTCAAGATCCATGCAGAATACGGCTGTGAAGTTTCCTTATTGGGAGAATATCGGACGGGGATGGGAGGATGTGAAAGCATTGGTGCTGCTGTTCCAGCTTGTGTTTCTGCTGGTTCCGGCAGTGATTATTGCCGCATTTTTGTGGACGAAATGGAAAAACAGGAATTTTACATGGAGAGATATCGTAAACTTAATTGTGAAGGCAAAAGATAATTTGGTGCAGAAAGCACGCGGGGAGAAAAATAAATGGGAGCAGTTTTAGGAGAGAATATGAAAAGAAGGATTATGGCGGCTGCCCTGATTCTGTTGCTGGCGCTGGGATTTTCTGGGTGTGGGAAGAAAGATGACAGCGCATCCACGGTGAAGGCGTCCAGGGATTATGTGTACAGGTTGGAAGAGATTGAACTTGAGGGAGGCAGGGTAAATCAGATTCTGCGCGCAGGCAATTATATTTATGGATACGGGTATCAATGGTCCGATGACGGAGATGATTACAGCCTGAACTTTTATAAGATAAACGAGGATGGGACGCTGGAAGGAACCTATACGATTCCGATAAAGCAAAGCAGCAATCTCACCTCCATTAACATGAATGATGATGGAACAATTTACTGTATTAAAAACGATTATTATCCTGTCAGCGAGGAGACAGATCCGGAAACCGGAGAAGTGATTTCCACTTCTGACGAATATGTGGACGAATATTACCTTGTGCGGATGACCCTTGAGGGGGAAGAGCTGATGTCCGTGAAGCTGACAGATATCCCCGAAATCAAACAGTTTGAAGAAGAAAACGGTTATTTTTATGTTAACAATATGATTCTCGATAAAGAAAACGGAATTTATATATCAGCCTTTGAGCGGCTTCTGAAATTTGACCTGGAGGGAAATTATGCCGGCGCCATCCAGGGAAGCGGGGATAATAATCTGGCAAATGCCAATATTGTTCCTTTAAGTGAGGGAAGATATGCAGCGGTTCTTTATCAGGAGGATAAAATCTCGCTGGCCCTTGCGGACCTGGATACAGGAACTGTAGGCGAGGAATATACTATTCCCGGAAGATCGTATGATTTCTCCTTTTATGGCGGTATAGGATATGATCTATATCTGGTGAATAATTACGGGGTATATGGCTATAATCTGGGGGATGACGATAAAACACAGATTATGAGTTATATTGATTCCGATATGGATATTTATAATCTTTACCAGCTTGTGGGTATTAATGAAAACGAATTTATGGCCCTTTATGATGGCAGTGAGGAAGCAGTTGGAAGGTTTATCAAAGTACCGCCCGAGGAAGTAAAGGAAAAGCAGGTAGTGACGCTTGCCATGGCCTATACGGACTGGCGGGTGAGGACGGCTGTTGTCAAGTTCAACAAGGAAAACGAAAATTACAGAATTTCCATTCAGGATTACACTTCCCTGTATGGCACGGATGACGATTACCAGGCAGGTCTTACCCGTCTTAATACGGATATTGTGTCCGGTAAAGTTCCCGATATACTGGTGATTGATGATTCCATGCCCTCAGACAGTTATATCAGTAAAGGACTGTTTGAGGATATGAAGCCTTATATTGAAAAGGACAGCGAACTGGATATCAACAATTTTATGCCTAATATCATTGAAGCTTTTTCGGTGGATGGGAAGTTATACTCGATTGTTGATGCTTATTCCATTGATACCATCGCTGCCAAAGCTTCCGAAGCAGGTCAGGAGCAGGGATGGACAGTGGAAGAGGTCAGAAAGATCCTTGATTCCAAACCGGAGGGGACAAAGTTCATGCCTGAGGTAACAAGGGACAGTGTGCTGTACAATTGTATGTGCATGGCAGGAAGCCAGTTTGTTGACTGGAAAGAGGGAACCTGCAATTTTGATTCCGACGCGTTTATCCAGATGCTGGAGTTTTTAGGGACATTTCCGGAAGAGATTGATGAAACGGAAATAGACGATGATTACTGGGAGAATTATGATTCCATGTGGCGGGATGGAAGGGCAGTGGCTTCCATGATGAATCTTGGCGGTTTCCGGGATTATAACCGCATGGAAAAGGGGACTTTTGGCGAAAAGATTGCCCTGGTGGGATTTCCTTCGGCAAACGGCGAGGGCTCTGTTATCAGGCCCAATATCCAGCTTGCAATGTCGGCAAAATCGAAAAATAAAGAAGGGGCATGGGAATTCCTCCGCACATTCCTGACAGACGAATATCAGGAAAACGAAGTGAACTATTGCTTCCCCATGAGCATCAGGCGGCTGGATGAACTGGCAGCAGAAGCCATGAAAAAACCTTATTATATGGATGAAAATAACATTAAGATTGAGTATGACGAAACTTATTACGTAAATGGCGTTGAGATACCGATTCCTCCCATGACCCAGCAGGAGACGGAGGAATTGAAAGAAAAGCTTTATGGCTTTACCCAGATTTATAGAAGGGATGAAACCCTGCTGAATATTATTAATGAGGAGGCAGCGCCTTACTTTTCGGGAGCAAAAAGCGCAAAGGACGTTGCCGGCATCATTCAGAGCAGGGTACAGATTTATGTCAATGAAAACCGGTAATAGTACGGCTTACAAGCGGCCGGAAAGCCTGCGCTTGTTATAGAATAACCGGAGGCTGCTTAAGTTCATTGAAAGGGGGAACGCCCGGCATACAGGGCATCAGGGATTCATAAACGCATCCGCAGCGGACATCCTGCAAAAGCATGTGGTAATCTTCTCCGGTAAGGAGTCTGCGGGCATGGGCCGGTTTGGTGATCAAGGGAATGGCGCTGCTCTGGCGGATAGCTTTCAGAAGACTGGAGGATTCGCGGCGGAAGCCCAAAAGTCTTGCATAAGGAACAGGGAGTTTACGTCTGGTAAAATCAGGCAGGAAAGCTTCCTGTTTTTTTATGTTCAGCAATATATGCATCAGCACACGGTTGATACGGGTAAGGGTGAGCTCTTTTGATTTTAAGAGCTGGGCAAAATCCGTAAAAGTAGTAAAGAGGGGAATGTTTTTACATATCTTGTCCGAAAGGCCGGGGGTGCAGTCCAGATACGCTGTAAATCCCTGCTCCCTTTCCATGAGGAGTTTGTAATACAGAAGCCGGGAGAAGGAATCCTCTGTGACAGGGCAGGAAAGAAGCTGATTATCTTTAAGAATTTTGTATACCTGCCCAGGCACGTGGTTTTTGACCACTTTGGGATTATGTGAGAGGGCAAGCCTGATTGCGGAAGCAGAAGACAGGCAGGACGGGTCTTCTCCCAGAGAAGTATCGTGGTACCCCCGGTCTTTGCGGGAGAATGTAAAAGGGCGGATATTGCTGTTTAAGGCGTATAATGCCTTGCAGTATTCCAGGCCCAGAATATTGTTGGGAGAGGAAAAAAGGGGAGCAAATCTGTTGTGACCGTCATGGGGAAGGGCCTTCAGCCGCGCAGAAGGGTAGGAACAGCCCTCCTTTAACAATTTTTTTGTGCGGTGCAGGATTTCTTCATTGTTCCGGGCCAGCATTTGTGCACATTCCTCAAAAAGAGAAACCTCTCCGGCTTCACTGCCAAAGGAGAGCACGTCCGCCACATGGAGAGCATCCAGCAGGGCAACTGCCCCGCCGGCAAAAAATTCCGCGCTGGATAAGGCGTACAAAACAGGCAGTTCTATCACTGCGTCCACGCCGCAGGCGAGAGCCATTTTCGTCCGGTTATATTTGTTGGTAAGGGCAGGTGCGCCCCTCTGTACAAAATCTCCACTCATAACTGCAAGGATAAAATCCGCCCCGGTTTCCCGGCGGGTCTTTTCAATATGGTACTGGTGTCCTTTGTGGAAGGGGTTATATTCGGCAATCACTGCGGCGGTTTTCATATTCCGGTTCCTTTCGTCTGGCAATTTTTAATGGATTTATGCATATTACTGGTCATGGAGTGAATAGTATCATAAAACGGACAAAGAAGCAAATTTTTGGTCTGCCGCACTTGCCGTTACAGGCGGTTTGAGATATAATTTTTATAGATTTTGTGCAGCAAAGTCTTATAATAAACATGGGGTATGAAAGGAGAACAGGATATGTCATATATTGACGTGATTAAGGAAAAGGCGAGAATGGATAAAAAGACCATTGTGCTGCCGGAAACGACGGACAAAAGGACACTTATCGCAGCCTCCAATATTGTGGCGGAGGGGATTGCGGATATTATTATGATCGGCAATGAAGACAAGATTATGGATGGAGCTACATGGCTGGAAATAGAATTGGACGGGGTACGGATTATCAATCCCGAAACCTGCGACAAACTGGATCATTATGTGGATATATTATATGAAACAAGGAAAAATAAAGGTATGACACCGGAGAAGGCAAGGGAAGTGCTTCTGAACGATTATCTTACCTTTGGGGTTATCATGGTCAAGGCAAACGATGCGGACGGCATGGTGGCTGGGGCCTGTCATGCAACGGCGGATACCCTGCGTCCGGCCCTGCAGATTTTAAAGACTGCGCCGGGAGTCAAGCTGGTGTCAGGATTTTTCTTAATGTGTGTGCCGGACTGTGATTTTGGCGAAAAGGGCACGTTCCTGTTTGCCGACTGTGGGCTGAATCAGGATCCAACAGCGGAGGAACTTGCGGCCATAGCGGATACTTCCGCCAAAAGCTTTAAGAGTCTGGTGGGCGCAAAACCGATTATTGCAATGCTTTCCCACTCCACAAAAGGCAGCGCTAAACATGAACTGGTGGACAAGGTGGTGGAAGCCACCAGAATTGCCCATGAACAGTATCCACACCTTACGTTGGACGGAGAATTGCAGCCGGATGCGGCTCTGGTTCCCCAGGTTGCAAAATCCAAAGCTCCGGGCAGTGACGTGGCAGGCAAGGCAAACGTCCTGATTTTCCCTAACCTGGACTGCGGCAATATCGGATACAAGCTGGTACAGAGACTTGGAAAAGCCGAAGCTTACGGCCCTATGCTCCAGGGAATTTCAAAGCCGGTAAATGATTTGTCAAGAGGATGCTCATGGCAGGATATTGTGGGCGTTGTGGCCCTTACAGCGGTACAGGCCCAGCTTGCATGATGCAGGAGGGCTCTAAAAAGTATCTGTCCGGGGTTCTTTGCACAGCGTCGAAAGAATGTCTGTGCAAAATTCCGGTGTTTTGAAATAAATTGATGGAAAAGGCTGCATCAGCCAGAGAAAGGAATAGAAAAATGAAAGATATAAATGTACTGGTTATCAACTGCGGAAGTTCTTCCCTTAAGTTCCAGCTTATCAATTCCAGGACCGAAGATGTGATTGCAAAAGGTCTTTGCGAGAGAATCGGTATTGATGGAAGCCAGATTACCTATACGCCTGCCGGAGGAGAAAAATACGAAACCGCAACGCCCATGCCGGATCATACAAGAGCCATCGAGCTTGTGCTGAAGGAACTGACGGATCCCGAAAGAGGCGTATTAAAGAGCCTTGATGAAATCGGTGCGGTAGGACACAGGCTCGTCCATGGAGGGGAGAAATTTGCTTCTTCCACCCTGATTAACGATGAAGTGATAAAGACAATAGAGGAGTGTAATGACCTGGCGCCCTTACATAATCCGGCCAATCTGATTGGAATCAGGGCGTGCAGGGAACTGATGCCCGATACGCCTATGGCCGGCGTATTCGACACGGCATTTCACCAGACCATGCCGGAGGAGGCATATCTTTACGGCGTTCCTTACCGCTTCTATGAGGAGCACAAGGTGAGAAGATACGGCTTTCATGGGACAAGCCATTCATATGTGTCCCGCCGTGCGGCTGAAATTCTTGGCAGAGATTATGAAGATTTGAAAATTATCGTATGCCATCTGGGGAACGGCGCAAGTATATCTGCGGTCAAGAATGGAAAATGCGTGGACACTTCCATGGGACTGACTCCTTTGGAAGGACTGATCATGGGAACCCGCTCCGGCGATATTGACCCGGCTATTATTGAATATTTATGCAATAAGGAAAATAAATCTGTCCATGAAATACTGAATGTCCTTAACAAAGAGTCCGGCGTGCTGGGGCTGTCGGGCGGATTTTCATCTGATTTCAGGGATCTGGAAAAGGCATACAGGGAAGGGGATAAGGCGGCAGTCCGGGCAATGAAAGCGTTTATTTACCGGGTGGTGAAATATATCGGCGCTTATGCCGCTGCCATGAACGGTGTTGACGCTATCTGCTTTACCGCAGGGATTGGAGAAAATAACGCATTTATCAGGACGACAGTTTCCGGATATCTTGAATATCTGGGGATTTCCATTGACCAGGAAGCAAACGCAAAGAGAGGGGAGGAGGTTGTCATATCCGCCCCGGAAAGCAGAGTTAAGGTCTTAGTGGTTCCCACTAACGAGGAACTTGCCATTGCAAGAGAGACCGTGGCGCTTCTGGAATAATCTTTATGTGATTGGTATTGACAAAATCCGGTACCACCGTTATAATTGTTAAATGTGTGATTCATAGGGAGCTTATTATGTTAATTAATCTGACTGATGTATTTACATCTGAGGGAACAGACAGAAGTGAAAGCCTGCCTTACGGGCCGGAGAGTGTCTCCCACATGGGGAATGAATATAAGATTTGCAGGAAATCCCCGGTGGATTTGAATTTTTCCAATATTGGAAAGGGAAAGGTTCTTGTAAGGGGAAGCGTGGAACTGGTTCTTGAAATTCCCTGTGACAGATGTCTTAAGACTGTGGAAACACCGCTGGATATCAGGTTTGAACAGGAACTGTTTTCCCCGGATGCGGCCCAGTGGATGGAAGATCAGGAGCAGCAGGATTTTATGGCTGGATATGAAATGGACGTAGAAGCTTTCCTGAACAGTGAAATCTTAATTAACATGCCTGTGAAAGTATTGTGCAGGCCGGACTGCAGGGGCATATGCAGGCAGTGCGGACACAATCTGAACGAGGGTGAATGTGGGTGCGATACTTTTGTGCCCGATCCCAGAATGGCAGCTATTAAAGATATCTTTAACGCGGATAAGGAGGTGTAACGATGTCTATTTGTCCTAAGAATAAATCTTCAAAAGCCAGAAGAGATAAGAGAAGAGCAAACTGGAAAATGAGCGCTCCCACATTGGTTAAGTGCAGTAAATGCGGCGCGCTGATGGTTCCCCACAGAGTATGCAAGGCTTGTGGTTCTTACAATAAGAAAGAAATTGTAAGTGTTGACTGATTATAAAAGCAATCCATTTATATGGGTTGCTTTTTTATTATAACAACGGACAGCACGCAAAGCGCGCTGTCCGTTGTTATAATAAGCTGGTTTGCGGAGCGTGTCAGGGTTTGTTGGAAATTGCGACAACGTAAACCATTTAGGGAAAGTACGAAGCATTCTCTGAACCGTCGCTGCCGGGCGACGATTTTTTATATTTATGCTTGATTTTTGTTATATGGTTTAGTATAGTAAAGAAGTACTTAAATGGAGGTATCAAGAATGGCACAATTTGTAAATGTAGCTGTTGACGCCATGGGGGGAGACAACGCTCCTGCTGAAATCGTTAAAGGCGCCATTGATGCGGTAAATGAAAGCAGCCATGTGAAAGTATTCCTGACAGGCCGGGAAGAGTTAATAGGGCGTGAACTATCCCAATACACATATAATAAGGAGCAGGTGGAGATTGTAAACGCCGCCGAAGTCATTGAGACAGCAGAGCCGCCGGTGATGGCGATCCGGAAGAAAAAGGATTCCTCTATTGTAAAAGCATTAGGTCTGGTGAAAGAGGGGGTATGCGATGCCTACGTTTCCGCAGGAAGCACAGGAGCCACTCTGGTAGGCGGACAGGTAATTGTGGGAAGGATTAAGGGAGTTGAGAGACCGCCCCTTGCACCGTTGATCCCAACGGAAAAGGGATGTGCCCTTTTAGTAGACTGCGGCGCCAATGTAGATGCAAGGCCTTCACATCTGGTACAGTTTGCCCAGATGGGTTCCGTATATATGGAAAGCGTTATGGGTGTGAAAAATCCCAGGGTTGGAATTGTAAATATTGGTGCAGAGGAGGAAAAGGGAAATGCACTGGTGAAAGAGACATTCCCTCTTCTCAAGAATTGTCCCCACATTAATTTTATTGGAAGCGTTGAGGCAAGGGACATTCCGGCCGGGGCTGCGGATGTGATTGTCTGCGAAGCTTTTGTGGGAAACGTTATATTAAAGATGTATGAAGGCGTGGGAGCCTCCCTGATAAAGAAAGTCAAAGCGGGAATGATGACATCCCTGCGCAGCAAAATAGGCGCCCTGCTTGTAAAGCCGGCCCTCAAAAATACATTAAAGGATTTTGATTTAGAACAGTATGGCGGCGCGCCAATGCTTGGATTGAAGGGGCTGGTTGTCAAGACCCATGGCAGTTCCAAATCCGTTGAGATTAAAAATTCTATTCTGCAATGTATCACTTTTACAGAACAGAATATAAATCAAAAAATAAAAAAACAAATAACGATGGAAGAAAGTTAGAAAGGAAACTAAAAATGGAATTTGAAAAATTAAAAAAGGTAATTGCTGACGTACTTAACGTTGACCCCGATGAAATCACAATGGACACAACTTTCACGGATGACTTAGGAGCCGATTCTCTGGATGTTTTTCAGATTATCATGGGCATTGAGGAAGAATTTGATATTGAAATCCAGCCGGAAGTTGCTGAGAAGATTACAACTGTAGAGGAAGCGGTAAATCTTATTAAAAATGCTGTTAATTAAAAAGCCCGTTACGGGCTTTTTTGTTGAAACTTTTATTTTGCGGCAAAAGGTGAAATATGTATAAGCAGGAAGAGTTAAAAGAACTGGAAAATAAAATAGGTTATGAGTTTAAAGAAAAGGTTCTGCTTTTGCAGGCGCTGACTCATAGCTCTTTTTCCAATGAGCAGAAAATCAACAGATATAAAAACTATGAGCGGCTGGAATTTCTGGGAGACGCAGTTTTGGAACTGCTTTCCAGCCGTTTCTTTTTCGAGAATTATCCGGAAATGTCCGAAGGGCAGATGACGCGGATGCGTTCCTCCATGGTTTGTGAACCGGCCCTGGCTTTCTGCGCCAGGGATTTGTCCCTTGGGGAGTATGTCCTGCTGGGAAAGGGAGAGGAAGCTACTGGCGGAAGAAAACGCGACTCTATTATTTCAGATGTGATGGAGGCGGTAATTGGCGCCATCTACCTGGACGGAGGTATTGAGGAAGCGGATAAATTTGTTAAGAAATATATTCTTTCAGATTTGGAAAATAAACAGCTTTTTTATGACAGTAAGACCATTCTTCAGGAAAGGGTGCAGAAGACAGGAAGAAGTATTGTCTATGAGCTGGTAAGTGAAGTTGGGCCTGACCATGACAAGATTTTTACGGTGGAAGCCATTATAGACGGAAAGACAGCAGGGAAAGGCCAGGGACGGAATAAGAAAACCGCCGAACAGCAGGCGGCCTATCAGGTGCTGCTTGCCGAATTACCAAAAGAGTAGGTGGTATATGTATTTAAAAAGTATTGAAATTCATGGGTTTAAATCCTTTGCCAACAAAATTGTGTTTAAATTCCATAACGGCATTACAGGAATTGTGGGGCCTAACGGAAGCGGAAAGAGCAATGTTGCAGATGCCGTCCGGTGGGTCTTGGGAGAGCAGAGGATTAAGCAGCTCCGTGGTGCGTCCATGCAGGACGTTATTTTTTCCGGGACGGAAATGCGCAAGCCCTTAGGGTATGCCTATGTGGCTATTACATTAGATAATTCCGACCACCAGCTTGCCATTGACTTTGAAGAAGTGACTGTGGCAAGGCGAATCTACCGCTCCGGTGAAAGCGAATATCTTTTAAACGGCGCACCCTGCCGTTTAAAGGATGTGAACGAACTTTTTTATGATACGGGAATCGGTAAGGAAGGGTATTCCATTATCGGACAGGGGCAGATTGAGAAAATCCTAAGCGGTAAGCCGGAAGAGCGGAGGGAACTTTTTGACGAGGCAGCGGGCATCGTGAAGTTTAAGAAGCGCAAGGTGGCGGCCCAGAAGAAGCTGGAGGATGAAAAGCAGAACTTAGTCCGTGTAAACGATATCCTGTCGGAACTGGAAAAGCAGACGGGCCCTTTGGAGAAGCAGTCAGAAACAGCTAAGATTTATTTAAAGAAAAAGGAAGAATTGAAAACCCTGGACGTAAATATGTTCCTCCTTGAAAATAACCGTCTTCAGGAACAGTTGAAAAGCGTGCAGGATAAATTTGAAATTGCAAGCGGAGATCTGGAGGAGACATCCAGCCGGTACGAGAAGATAAAAGAAGAATATGGGCAGATACAGAACCAGATTGAGACGCTGGAGGAAGCCATTGAGACGGAGCGTACGTCCCTTACGGACACCAGCGTTATGCGCGGGAAGCTGGAGGGCCAGATTAATGTGCTGAAAGAGCAGATTAAGTCTGCCCAGAGCAACGAGGAGCATTTTAAGTCCAGAAAAGAAGCCATTGCAAGGGAGATGAATGAAAAACTCCTGGATAAGGAAGGGATTCTCTCGGACAAGCAGGTGATTGACGGCCAGGTAGCGGAAATTGAAAAGACCAGAAATGAAGCCAGAGAAAAGCTGCTCGTTACCCAGGGGCGGATGGAGGAACTGAACAGCCACATTGAGTCCGGCAAAAATACCATTATAGATGCATTGAATTCCCGTGCAACCATCAAATCAAAGCTGGGTCGTTATGACACCATGACAGAGCAGATCAATATTCGTAAGGCGGAACTGACTTCAAGGCTTCTGCGTATTAAGTCGGACGAAGCCCAGCAGGAAGCGGTTATTTCACAGTTGCAGGAGGAATTCGAGAAAATCAACGGAGAAATCCGTTCTTTAAATGATTCCCAGGAGCAGAAGGAAGAAAAACTGGCCCTTATCAGAGAAGAACTTTCCGGCAAAGACCAGAAACTGCGGGATGCACAGGTAAGTTACCATCAGGAAAAATCCAGACTGGAAGCCCTGACCAATCTGACAGAACGCTATGAAGGATACGGCGGCAGTGTCAAGAAGGTTATGGAGCAGAAGGATAAGGAAAAAGGGATTATCGGCGTTGTGGCGGATATCATTAAGGTGGATAAGAAATATGAGACTGCCATTGAGACGTCCTTAGGGGGCAATATCCAGAATATTGTCACGGACGATGAGGAAACAGCCAAGCGGATGATTGCCTTTTTGAAACAGACCAAAGCAGGACGGGCTACTTTTCTTCCCCTTACCAGCATGGCACGTCCCCAGGAATTTAAAAACACGGATGCTCTTAAGGAAAACGGAGTTATAGGTCTGGCGGATACCCTTGTATCTATAGACAGCAGATACCGGAACGTGGCAAAGTCCCTGCTGGGGCGGATACTGGTGGTGGATACCGTTGACCATGCAGTGAAAATCGCCAAAAAATTCAATTACGGTATCCGCATGGTGACGCTGGAAGGGGAACTGCTGGCGCCGGGAGGGGCTATCAGCGGCGGCGCCTTTAAAAACAGCAGCAATCTTTTAGGGCGCAGAAGGGAAATGGATGAATTAGAGGGCAGGGTCAGAAAATTTTTAAAAGAGATTGACAGCCTTTTAAATGAAATAGAATTGACCAAAAAGGAGCGGAATAAACTCCGGTTAAGCCTTGAGGAGGACAAGGCATCGCTCCAGAGGAAATTTATTGAGCAGAACACCGCTCGTCTGAATGTCATAAAGGCGCAGGAGCGCAGGGACGAAGCCTCAGAAGGCTCTGCGGAACTGAAAGCGGAAGAGAGGGAAATTGAAAACCAGATTGAAGAAATCAAAGTAAATAAGCGTGAAATTTTACAGGAACTGGAAGACTCTGAACTGCTGGAGAAGAGGACAGAGCAGGAGATAAGGAAATTTCAGGTGGAACTGGACGAAAAGCGTAAGGAGGAATCAGAGCAGTCAGCCCATGTATCAGAATGGGATGTGGAAGTGGAAAAGATGCTCCAGCAGCAACAGTTCCATCAGCAGAACGTTGAACGTATCGACAGCGAAATTGACAGGTTTGCGAAAGAGATGCAGGAGATTGAAGAAGGGCTTAGACAAAACAGTGAGGATATGGCTGTAAAGCTTGAGAGTATTGCCGCCATAGAAGAAACTGTTGCGGCTTCCCATAGCACCCAGGGGGATACGGAAAAGAAGCTGCGGGAAGATATGGAAACAAAAGAAAAGCTGGCTCTGAAACAAAAGAGTTTCTTTGCAGACAGGGAAGCTTTGTCGGAGAAGATGACAGGGCTTGACAAGGAAGTATATCGGCTGAATTCCCAGAAAGAAAAGTATCAGGAAGCTTTGGAAGGCCAGATTAACTATATGTGGGATGAATATGAAATTACCCTCTCCGATGCGGCAGCTCTTAGGAATGAAGAGATGACGGATTTATCCTCCATGAAGAAGGATATTGCCTCCTTAAAAGAGCAGATAAAGAAGCTGGGTGACGTGAATGTAAACGCCATTGAAGATTATAAGAATTTGATGGAACGTTACCAGTTCTTAAAGACCCAGCATGATGATCTGGTGGAGGCGGAAAAGACTCTGGAGGGTATTATCCTGGAACTGGATACCGCCATGCGCAGGCAGTTCAACGATAAGTTTGCAGAGATTGGAAGGGAATTTGACAAGGTATTTAAAGAATTATTCGGCGGCGGCAAGGGAACACTGGAACTTATGGAGGATGAAGATGTTCTGGAAGCGGGCATCCGCATTATTGCCCAGCCTCCCGGAAAGAAGCTGCAGAATATGATGCAGCTTTCCGGCGGGGAGAAAGCCCTTACAGCCATAGCGCTCTTGTTTGCCATCCAGAATCTGAAACCCTCGCCTTTCTGCCTGCTGGACGAGATTGAGGCGGCGCTGGATGAAAATAATGTAACCCGGTTTGCGAAATATTTACATAAGCTTACAAAGAGCACCCAGTTCATTGTAATCACCCACAGGCGCGGCACCATGGAGAAAGCCGACAGGCTTTATGGTATTACCATGCAGGAGAAGGGGATTTCTACTCTGGTAAGTGTAAATCTGATTGATAAGGAGTTGGATGACTGATGGCAGGATTTTTCAGCAGATTAAAAGAAGGACTTAGCAAGACAAGAGATAATATAGTCCATGGGATTGACTCTGTTTTCAGCGGATTTTCTTCCATAGACGAAGAATTTTATGAGGAACTGGAAGAGATACTGATTATGGGGGATATTGGCGTTAACGCTACAGGAGATATCCTTGAGCGTCTGCGGCGCCAGGTGAAGGAAAACCATATTAAAGAACCGGCCCAGTGTAAGGCTTTTCTGATTGAAAGTATCAAAGAGCAGATGAGGGTGGAGGAAACTGCCTATGAGTTCGAGCAGCAGCAGTCGGTGGTACTGGTCATTGGCGTCAACGGGGTGGGAAAGACCACTTCCGTAGGCAAACTGGCAGGGCTTTTAAAGAACCGGGGAAGAAAAGTGCTGATTGCGGCGGCGGATACTTACCGGGCGGCGGCCTGCGAGCAATTGACCGAATGGGCAGGCCGTGCAGGGGTGGATATTATTACCGGGGCACAGGGAGCGGATCCTTCCAGTGTGGTATACGATGCGGTAAGCGCAGCAAAGGCAAGGCATGTGGATGTGCTTATCTGCGATACGGCTGGCAGGCTCCACAATAAAAAGAACCTGATGGAAGAGTTAAAGAAGATGAACCGCATTATTGACAGGGAATTCCCAGGGGTACACAGGGAAAACCTGATAGTGCTGGACGGCACTACCGGGCAGAATGCTTTGAACCAGGCACGGGAATTCGGGGAGACTGCCAATCTTACGGGAATTATCCTTACCAAGATGGACGGTACTTCCAAAGGCGGCATTGCAGTGGCAATCCAGTCGGAACTGAATATCCCTGTTAAGTATATAGGGGTGGGGGAAAAACTGGATGATTTACAGAAATTTGATTCAGAACAGTTTGTCAATGCGTTGTTTGACGTTGACGGGCAGGATAGTGGTATATGAGTAACGGTTCAGAAGGGATTTTGTATGCGGCGGTTCACAGGAGCGGGCTGTCAGCAATGGAACCTGTTACCGGGACATAGATGAAGGGTGATTGCGATGGATGATAAAATGTTGACACTGGAAAAATTTGAGGAAGCATCGGAAACGGTGAAAAAGGTGGCGCAGGAGACGAAACTGGTATACAGCGATTTCTACAGTGCACAGACAGATAACAGGGTTTATTTAAAGCCTGAAAATATGCAGTTTACTGGAGCGTATAAGCTGAGAGGGGCTTATTATAAACTGAGTACATTGTCAAAGGAGGAGAGGGAGAAGGGGCTCATTACCGCCTCCGCAGGCAATCATGCACAGGGGGTAGCTTATGCCGCTAAATGTTTTGGGGCCAAAGCGGTTATTGTTATGCCTACCACCACACCTCTTATCAAGGTGAACCGCACGAAAAACTACGGGGCAGAGGTAGTGCTTTGCGGGGATGTATATGACGAAGCCTGTGAACATGCCTATTGTCTCGCAAAGGAAAAGGGATATACTTTTATCCATCCCTTTGACGACCCGGCGGTGGCTACCGGACAGGGAACCATTGCCATGGAAATTTTTAAGGAACTTCCGCTGGTGGATTATATTCTGGTTCCCGTGGGAGGCGGCGGACTGGCTACAGGGGTATCCACCCTTGCAAAACTGCTTAATCCCAAGATTAAGGTAATCGGTGTGGAGCCGGAGGGGGCAAGCTGTCTGAAAGCTTCCATTGATGCCGGAAAAGTCGTTACTTTAGACCATGTGAGCACCATTGCAGACGGTACGGCGGTGAAGACGCCGGGCGAGAATATTTTTCCGTATCTGTGCAAAAACCTTGACGATATTATAACCATTGCTGACGAGGAACTGGTGGTTGCTTTTCTGGATATGGTGGAGAACCACAAGATGGTAGTGGAAAATTCAGGGCTTCTTACGGTAGCGGCATTGAAGCATCTGAATGTAAAGAAGAAAAAAGTCGTAGCTATTTTAAGCGGTGGAAATATGGACGTGATTACCATGTCCAGCGTGGTACAGCAGGGGCTTATTATGAGGGACAGGATCTTCACGGTGTCCGTACTGCTTCCCGATAAGCCGGGAGAGTTAAGCCATGTGGCGGACGTGATAGCCAGAGAGAGCGGCAACGTAATCAAACTGGAGCATAACCAGTTCGTGTCCATTAACAGGAATGCCGCTGTGGAACTGCGCATTACCCTGGAGGCTTTCGGAACGGAGCATAAGCACCAGATCATACAGGCCCTTGAACGCAATGGATATAAACCAAGGCTTGTAAGAGCCAACATTTAACTGCAGATGCATATATTTTCAGAAAAAAACCGCATACTATGATATGCGGTTTTTTTTTACATAAGCACAACACACGAAGTGGGTTGTGTGTTGTTTCATAAGCCCAACACACGAAGTGGGTTGTGTGTTGTTTCATAAGCCCAACACATGGAGTGGGCTGTGTGTTGTTTCATAAACCCAACACACGGAGTGGGTTGTGTGTTGTTTCATAAGCACAACACATGGAGTGGGTTGTGTGTTGTTTCATAAACACAACACGTGAATCGGGAAGTGTGGCAGTGTCAGGCGGGACAGGAGAGAATATATGCGGTTAGGACAGATTTTAAAAAAATATATCACAATTACGCTGGCTTCTATTGTATTTGGAGTGGGAGTCAGCCTTTTTATTGACCCGAATAATCTTGCGCCGGGCGGGGCATCCGGGCTTTCCATTATTTTGAACCGTCTGATTCCAGCGGAAACAGGGACTTTGTTTTTGCTTATCAATGTACCTATCATACTTTTGGGCATGTGGAAGTTTGGCTTTAAATTTATTTTTTCCACTCTGTATGCAATCTTTGTAATTTCGGCAGCCACTAATGGGTTTGAGCGGATGCAGCCCTGTACGGATTCCCCTCTTTTAGGGGCTGTGTTCGGGGGAAGCCTTGTGGCAGTGGGAATCGGTTTTGTTATGCGGGCCGGGGGAACTACGGGAGGGACGGATATTCTGGTGAAATGCATGAAGCTGAAAAAGCCCCACCTGAAAACGGGCACGATTTTTCTGGCGATAGATTCTGTTATCATTGGAATCGGGGGAATTGTTTTCGGGAATATTGAAGGGGTTTTGTACAGTATTATATCCGCGGCGGCAACTTCCCGGGTGCTGGACTTGATTTTGTATGGCAGGGATGAGGCAAGGCTGATTTACATTATCAGCAATTATGCAGAGGCAATCACGGAACGGATTCTGCAGGAACTGCAGACTGGTGTCACTTATCTGAAAGGAGCAGGGGCTTACAAAAAAGAAGAAAAGCAGATTATTCTGTGCGTGGTGAAAAAGACAGGCGCCTACAAAGTGGAGGAGATCGTGAAGCAGGAAGATGAAAATGCGTTTATGATTATTTCCAATGTGAAGGAGATATACGGGGAAGGGTATAAGAGTTACTTTATGGAAAAGCTGTAAATCTTGACTATTTTTTTATTATATGGTAAAGTTTTTATGTGAATCAAATGATTAACAAAAGAGGAGGGAAAGTAATTGTGAACTACAGAAAAGGCTTGTCGGAAAATGAATGGTATATTATGCAGGTGCTTTGGGAGCGCGGTCCGGCGGGACTGCGGGAAATTTGTGATGCATTACAGGAAAAAAAGAAATGGACAAAACATGCAGTGACTTCTTTTCTAAAGCGGATGCTGGAAAAGGGCGCTGTCGGCATAGATGAAAGCGGGAAATTAAAACAGTATTATGCTGTATGGAACAGGGAAGAGACAGTGAAGGAAGAAACAGCGTCCATTTTGGAACGTGTGTATAAGGGAAATCTGCTCTATATGGTCAGCAATGCGGTAAAGGAGCGGGAGTTGTCGCAGGAGGATATTACGGAACTAAAGAGCATTTTGGATCAGGCGGGAGAAAAGAGGAATGAAAGATGAGGTTTATCTGCTTTCTTGCCGGTTCGGGGAGTTTAATCGGTATGATGTTTTTAGTCCGGGGAACATTGCGCAGCAGGATACCGCCGGGGATGTTGTATGCGCTGTGGCTGATTCCGGCACTCCGCCTGTTGTTTCCGTTTACGCTGATTCCAGTTCCTGTATTGCCAAAGACGACAGAGGCAGTTTTGGTGTTTGATGGAAGCGGGGAAGAAGATGCTTTAGATAATATAAATACTGCGGAAAATGCGCAGGATACAGATGCAGTGGAAGTAAACAGGATAACGGAAGCGGTTTTTCCGACCGAAAGCGGAGAAGTCATTCAGAAAGAAGCGAATGCGGAAAGGGTGTGGAACCATCAGGGAATGGGAATACGAAGCTGTATGCGTTGTATCTGGCTGTCAGGAACCATTTTCTGCGGAGGCTATGTAATTTTGATAAACCAGCGTCTGAAACGAAGTGTAAAGCAGATGCGGCGTCTGCCAGAGAAAAGACTGGTGCCGGTTTATATCCGGAACGAAGCAGTATCCCCCTGTCTGTTCGGATTTTTTCATCCCTGCATTCTGATTTCAAAGCAGATCGCACAGAACAAGGAATTGTGCTGTCAGGCGCTTTTGCACGAAGAGACACATTACAGACAGAAAGATCACATCTGGACGGCGTTTCGGATTTTTCTGTGTGTCATTTACTGGTGGAATCCTCTTGTATGGATGGGAGCGGTCTGTGCCTGTGAGGATGCGGAATTTGCCTGTGATGCAAGGGCGTTGAAGGGCGCCGCGCTATCGGCGAAAAAGGCTTATGGATATGCACTTCTGGAAATTGTACAGGGAATGCAGAATTCCGGGACGCTTGTCCAGGGAATTACCCCGGTTTCCGGAAAAGGCAAAAACATGAAGAGACGGCTGGAAAATATTGTATCGGAGCATAAAAGAACAAGAGTATGGCCGTTGCCAGTCTGCCTGCTGTCTCTTTTATTTTTATGCGGACTTTGCTTCCCGGTGCAGATGGTCAGGGCGGAAGAAGAAGCGCTCCGGGAGCCGGAGGACCAGGCCGGGGACGAAATCGGGGACGAAATAAAAAAGGCAGCAGTGGGAGAGCCGGAACTGGAAGAGAAGGAAAACAGTACGGATGTGGTAAACCTGATAAAGACTGCTGAAACAGGGAATGAGCCAAAAGACCAGACAGAAGAAGAGGAAACAGGTATCCGGCTTCATCCCCGGAAACACAGGGAAGGCTACAGAGAACCCTATTTAAGTTATACGGCTTCTGCCGGCTGGCTGACAGACCTTACTGGCAGACAGGCAGAGCAGGAGAAAGCAGAGAATCTGGCGGGACGGGCGCTCAGGGAACTTTACGATCTGACCGGATATCAGGTGGAAGAATGTGTTTATGGTTATAATGAGATTGGCATGCTGGTTTTCGCCCGGAGTGAAGAAGATATGGAGCACAGCAGGGTGTTTTACAGTTACAGCATGGGAGAAAAAGACGGTTATGGTATTATTCCGTCGATTGATATAGTAAACGCCAGAAGAGTCTGGTATTCGGATGTGCAGCAGCTCGCACTTCCGGAAAATGCGGAGTCCATGGAGAAAGAAGAACTGGCGGTCTGGTTTTTGGAACACAGCCCCCTTTGTCCGGAGGGAATGGCCGCGAAAATAGAACCGGTATTGGATAGAGGGCCAGGCTGTCTGAAATTGACGATGAAAGATGGTACTTTTTATGAGATAGACATAGATATGGAGATTCTGGCGTTAAATAATATTTACGGGCCTTACCCTAAAGATATACAGCATTAAACATGGAGGAAAGACTTAAGATGATAAAACCAAAAACGAAAAGAGCAATAATGATTTTGTATGTACTGGCTGTTCTTCTGATGGCCGGATGTGGTAAAGAAGAAGTTTGGAAGGAAGTGCCAGAAATGATAGTGGAGGATATTCCGGCAAAAGAACTGCCGCAGGAAGAGGCGGGAACGAAGGAGGGGGATATTCTGGAAGAAGAACTGCCAGAGGAAGAAGGGAAACAGCAAAACAATTCACAGGGCATTCCGGAAGCCAGGGTGACGCAGAGCGAACCGGAAGCATCCGGGGATGGAGCAGGGCAGGATGCAGGACAGAAGAAAATGCCGGAAGAAGAGGAAAAAGACACCAAATCGGCAAGACTGCAAAAATATCAGACGGTGCTGACGGATATTATCGAGAAGCATACCTATCCCGATGGAACAGACTGCGGCTTTGGGGGAACTGATGTCCCCTCGGGCAATAAATTTGCGATTTTCGATGTGGATAAAGACGGAGGAGAGGAACTGATCCTATACATTACATCGTCCTCCATGGCAGGTATGCGTGAAGTTGTCTATGATTACGATGAAAAAACGGATACTGTGCGGGAAGAGTATTCCGGCTTTCCCGGCGGGAATTTTTATGAAAACGGGCTGATAGAGGAAGGGCTGTCCCACAATCAGGGTATGGCGCCCCTGGGGGACTTCTGGCCTTATATGCTCCATCGGTATCAGTCGGAATCAGACAGTTATCAGTGTACTTTTATAGTGGACGCATGGGAAAAGGAATTCATGGCGCAGGATTATGAGGGCAATCCATATCCGGAGGAAATTGATGAGGAAAAAAGCGGCATCGTGTATTATCTGATGGAGGGCGGAACGTATGATACGGCATCCACAGTACCTGTCTGTAAAAAAGTCTACGAGGAATGGCGGAAGGAACAGGGGTTTGGGAGTGCCAGGATAGAGATTCCGTTTCAGCCGTTGACGAAGGAAAATGCAGGAAATATTTGAATGTACAGGGCTGTATAAAATAAACTCCAATATATGAAATGTGTAAAAAGCAGATAGAAATATCTGCTTTTTGCATGTTACTGGTCACGGAGTGAGCAGTAACGATTTATATGCGCAGGCCCGTGCAGTGGAAGTTTGCCGCTAAAGCGGCGCACGGGCCACGCGGCGAGTAGGGAGAAAATCCTTCCCTGCTCAATTAATAAACTTTAAAATTGGAAAGGATAAACAATTGAAAAAGATTGGATTTCATACTATACTAGACCATGTAGAAAAGACGTATTTATTGCGGAAAGGTTCAGAAGAAAAATGAATGTGAAATCCATGAGAAGAAACAGAAGAAAACAGAAAATAAGCCTGATTACCAATATTATATTCAGCCTGATAACTTTAAGCGCCCTGACGGGATGCATCATTTTGCTTTTGCAGAATTACAGCCTGCGGAACCGGAGTCAGGAAGCCATGAGCAGGATTGAGGAATTTGAGAGCATTAAAGAGGAATTTAAATACAGCCAGGCCGACCTTGACGCCTACACCCAGGAGGCGGCTGCAGAGGGAAGCGCTGCAGGGAAAGAAGAGGTTTTGGGAGAACTGAAGCAGAGAGTACTTGACGGTGAGAGTACGGTAGCGGTATTCAGGAGTCTTTTTCCGGAGGATGTGGTGGTCTATGCTGACGGGGGATACAATTTCTTCCCTGTTTCTGATTCTTTAAAGAAGCATAATTATGTGTATGACAATTTCGTGGAGCAGGATAACGGCGAAGTGGTTTATATGGATGACACTCAGGAAATCCATTCGGCAAAGGGCATTGATGTGTCCAGGCATCAGGGGAAAATCGACTGGGACAGGGTTGCCGGAAATGATATTTCCTATGCATTTATCCGTGCCGGATACAGGGGCAGTTCAGAGGGCAAACTGGTGGAGGATGAATACTTTGCGGACAATATCAGGGGCGCTCTGGATAATGATATTTCCGTGGGGGTTTATTTTTATACCCAGGCAATAACGGAGGAAGAGGCGCAGGAGGAAGCAGAGTTTGTACTGGATCTGATTGAGGATTATGACGTTTCCTACCCGGTAGTGCTGGATTTGGAAGAGACGGGAAGCGATACTGCAAGAACCGCCGAAATGACAAAGGAAGAATACACGAAGGCGGCAGTTGCCTTTTGCAAAGCCATCCAGTCAGCAGGCCATACGCCCATGATTTATGGGAATTTAAAGACATTTATGATTATGCTTGACCTTGAGCAGATTGAGGAATATGATAAATGGTTCGCTTATTACGATACGCCTGTTTATTTTCCTTATGATTTTGCTATCTGGCAGTATTCTTCCAAAGGAAGTGTGGGCGGAATCAACGGCGATGTGGATTTGAATGTGTGCATGAAAGATTATTCTAAAAAAGAGGAATAGGGGTAACGGTTCAGATATGGAAGAAATCCGGGACTCAGTAAAAAGCGGATACCTTATGGAAAAATTCAGGCTGTTTCACCTAAAAGACAACAGCCCGGCCGAATATGCCTATCATTATCATGATTTCCATAAATTAATCTGGTTCATTAAAGGAGATGTGGAATATCACATTGAGGGAAAAAGTTACAGGCTGGAACCCCATGATATTCTGCTGGTGAACAAGGGGGAAATACATAAGCCCTTTGTCAACTCCAGTGTAATATATGAGCGGTATGTATTTTATATTTCCAGTGAGTATCTGGAAGAACATTCGGAGGAGAAAAGCAGCCTTGATTTGTGCTTTCTGATGTCCCTGAGAGAACAGGGGCATGTAATCCGCTTATCCCCCGCCTTAAGCAGGACTCTGTTTGAGACTGTAAAGCTCCTGGAAAAGGCGGAAGGCGGAAACGAATATGCAGGGGAAATGTACAGCAGAATACTTTTTCTTAAACTGCTGATTGAACTGAACAGGTGTTGTATCCACAATCCGGAAGTGTTTCACAAGACCGCCAGGTATGATAAAAAGATTGTGGAGATGATTCACTATATCAATGAAAACCTTGCGGAAGATCTGACCATAGAAAAACTCTCTGCGCAGTTTTATTTAAGCAAGTACCATATGATGCGCAAATTTAAGGAAGAGACAGGGTACTCCATGCATCAGTACATACTGGAAAAGCGCATACTGGCGGCAAAGAATCTGATACTGGCAGGGGTTCCGGCTACGGCGGCCAGTATGGAATGTGGATTTAAGGATTATTCTACTTTCAGCAGAGCATACAAGAAACTGCTGGGACAGCTTCCTTCTGACAGTTATTGAGAAAATAATTAGTGCGCCTGTCAAGGAATTTTACTTGACAGGTTTTTCCTTTTGTAGTATGCTGTCTTAGGTGATGAGAGATGGAAAAGATTGTTGAGCAGGGACTTTTGTATGATTTTTACGGAGAACTACTGACCGAGCACCAGAAAAAGATTTATGAAGATGTGGTATATCATGATCTTTCCTTCTCGGAAATCGCGCAGATGAATGGCATTTCCCGTCAGGGAGTCCATGACATGGTGAGACGGTGCAATCATATTCTTGAGGAATATGAAGAAAGACTGCATCTGGTTGCACGGTTTATGAAAGTAAAGGAAAATGTCAGCGAACTTTTGGAGCTGACAGATAATCCGGAATTGGCAAGGGATGAACTGATAGAAAAGGTCAGGCTTATATCCCGTCAGATATTAGAGGAGCTTTGATATATGGCATTTGAAAGTTTAACAGATAAACTGCAGAATGTGTTTAAGAACCTCCGCAGTAAGGGAAGGCTTACGGAGGAGGATGTCAGGACAGCTTTGAAAGAAGTCAAGCTTGCACTGTTGGAAGCGGATGTAAACTTTAAGGTGGTCAAGCAGTTTATCAAGGCGGTGGAGGAGCGTGCAATAGGTTCCGATGTTATGAACGGCTTAAATCCCGGACAGATGGTTATTAAAATTGTCAACGAAGAGATGATTGCCCTTATGGGTTCGGAGACAACGGAAATACAGATGCAGCCGGGCAAATCCATCACCACCATTATGATGTGCGGACTTCAGGGTGCAGGTAAGACCACCACCACAGCCAAGATTGCCGGAAAACTGAAATTAAAAGGCAAGAAACCTCTGCTTGTGGCATGTGATGTTTACAGGCCGGCTGCTATTAAGCAGTTACAGGTTAACGGTGAGAAACAGCAGGTGGATGTGTTTTCCATGGGAAACAACCAGAGCCCTGTGGACATTGCAAAGGGAGCCGTTGAACATGCCAGAAAGAACGGACACAATGTAGTGATTTTAGATACGGCAGGACGACTGCATATTGACGGAGAAATGATGGAAGAACTTGAAAACATCAAGAAGCATGTGGATGTCCACCAGACGCTCTTGGTGGTGGATGCCATGACCGGACAGGATGCAGTTACAGTGGCAAAAGAATTTGACGACAAAATTGTGATTGACGGTGTGATTCTTTCCAAGATGGACGGCGATACCAGAGGCGGTGCAGCTCTTTCCGTAAAGGCGGTAACAGGCAAGCCCATTTTGTATGTGGGCATGGGCGAAAAGCTTTCGGATTTAGAGCAGTTCTATCCTGACAGGATGGCCGGCCGTATCCTGGGAATGGGGGATGTTCTTTCCCTGATTGAAAAGGCCCAGGAAAACCTTTCCGTGGACGGGGAAAAAGAAAAGGAAATGGCGGCCCGGATGAAGAAGGGCAAGTTTGACTTTGAGGACTATCTGGAAAGTATGAAGCAGATGCGCAAAATGGGCGGTCTTACCAGTATCCTCAGCATGATGCCCGGTATGGGGAAACAGCTTGGAAATATTGAATCCTTGATTGACGAAAGCCAGCTTAACAAGACAGAGGCAATCATTTTGAGCATGACGCCGGAAGAGCGCAGGAATCCCAAGCTTTTGAACTTAAGCAGAAAGAGCCGGATTGCAAGAGGCGCAGGAGTGGATATGGCGGTTGTCAACAGGTTTGTCAAGCAGTTTGAGCAGTCCCAGAAGATGATGAAGCAGATGCCCGGACTGATGGGCGGAGGCAAACGCAGAGGCGGCTTCGGGGGCATGAGATTTCCTTTTTGATCCACCCTTGCAAAGCCAGGAGGGAGACGTTTACGCATATACTGGCCAATGCGCAGGCAAAGGCAATGCAACAGAGATTTAGTTGAAAATGGAGACAGTTCCCATGGCAGTAAACAGCCTTTGTGGGATATATGTTTCTTTTCATAATAAATTTAAATTTTAATTTTTTATCACGGAGGTGAAAGAACATGGCAGTAAAAATCAGATTAAGAAGAATGGGTCAGAAGAAAGCTCCTTTCTATAGAATCGTTGTGGCAGACTCCAGATCTCCCAGAGATGGAAAATGTATCGAGGAAATCGGAACTTATGACCCCAAGACAGATCCCAGCACTTTTCATGTAAATGAGGAACTGGCTAAGAAATGGCTCGCAAACGGCGCTCAGCCTACAGAAGTTGTCAGCAAGATTTTCAAGCAGGCAGGCATTGAAAAATAGGAATAGTTGACAAACCTTTTGGAGGTGTACGATGAAGGAATTAGTTGAAATAATTGCAAAAGCGCTTGTTGAACATCCGGATGAGGTGGTAGTTACCCAGAAGGAGGAAGGCAAGCATATTACTATTGAACTTCATGTGGCTGCATCCGATATGGGAAAGGTAATCGGAAAGCAGGGAAGAATTGCAAAGGCAATCCGTTCCGTGGTCAAAGCAGCTTCATCAAGGGAAAATCAGAAGGTAGACGTGGAAATCGTCTGAACCGGAAACATGTATTTTGGTATCAGTCAAATAGGTCAAACAATGTTTGTATATGCAGGAATGTCTGCCTGGCCCTCTGCCTGTGGGAATAAGGCGGCTTATGGAATATGACGGCGTTTGACGACAGATAAAAGGATGTTCTTTCGTTTTATGCGGGAACATCCTTTATTACTCTAAAGGGAATGAGGACGCAGGATGGAAGAAGTGTTAAAAGTGGGGATTATCGCATCAACCCACGGCGTAAGGGGGGAAGTCAAGGTATTTCCTACCACAGACGATGTAAACCGTTTTAAAAAATTGAAAACAGTGCTGCTTGATACGGAGAAAGATATGCTCACTTTAAATATAGAGTCCGTAAAGTTTTTTAAGCAGTTTGCCATATTGAAATTTAAAGAATTTGACAATATCAACGATGTTGAGAGATATAAAGGGAAGAGCCTTTTTGTCACAAGGGAAAATGCAGTGAAACTTAAAAAGGACGAATATTTTATTGCAGACCTGATTGGAGTGCGCGTCTTGTCGGAGGATGGCTCTTTAAAAGGGCGGCTGAAGGATGTGATACAGACAGGCGCAAATGACGTTTATGTGATTGGGCTGGAGGACGGCCGGGAACTTCTGCTTCCGGCAATCAGGGAGTGTGTGCTGGATGTGAATCTGGAGGAAGGCGCCATGAAGATACATGTGCTTGAGGGATTGTTAGATTAACTATTTGCAGATTTGTTGTCTGTGTGGAAAAGATAAGGGAGCAGGAAAGTTGAATTTTCATGTACTTACACTGTTTCCGGAAATGATAAGGCAGGGACTTGATACCAGCATCATTGGCAGGGCTCTTGCTGGCGGTATCATTTCTCTGGAAACAGTTAACATCAGGGACTACACAATAAGTAAACACAAAAAGGTGGATGATTATACGTACGGGGGCGGTGCAGGCATGCTGATGCAGGCGCAGCCCGTTTATGATGCGTGGAAAGCTGTTTCTGATAAAATTGAAGAACGTAAAAGTAAAGATGGGGAGAAAAATATCACAGAGGATGGGGACAGGGGAATCGAATCTGGCGGGATATCCGGGCAAAGCGGTAAATCGGCCAGAGTGATTTATGTTACTCCCCAGGGGCGGACTTTTCATCAGAATATGGCGCGGGAACTGGCGAAGGAGGAGGATTTGATTTTCCTCTGCGGCCATTATGAAGGGATTGACGAGAGAGTGCTGGAGGAGATTGTCACAGACTATGTGTCTATCGGCGATTATGTCCTGACAGGCGGGGAACTGCCTGCCATGGTGATGATTGATGCTATTGCCAGAATGGTGCCAGGGGTTTTGAGCAATAAGGATTCCGGTGAGACGGAGAGCTTTAGCAATTATTTGCTGGAGTATCCCCAGTATTCAAGGCCCGCAGTGTGGCATGAAAAAAGTGTGCCGGAAATACTTTTGTCCGGCGATCACAAAAAGGTAGATGAATGGCGGCTGGAACAGTCAATAATACGAACAAAAGAAATAAGGCCCGATTTATATGAAAAGTGGGTTTGTGAAAACCGCTGAATTTACTGTTCACTTCGTGACCAGTAACATGCTGAACCCTGATTTTAAATTTTGCTTGCAATTTCCTCCACTATGTGATAAATTATTAATGTTGCGAAATTATGATGGTCCTCTGTTACGCATGTATTAAGAACATCTGATGAGTTTACCATATGGAGGTTGGAAATGAACGACATTATTAAGAGCATTGAAGATGAACAGCTTAGAGAAGTTACGGAGTTTCATGTAGGCGATACCATCAAGGTATATGGCAAGATTAAGGAAGGAAACCGCGAGAGGGTACAGGTCTTTGAAGGCGTGGTTTTAAAGAGACAGGGAACAGGCGCAAGAGAGACTTTTACCGTAAGGAAGTCCTCAAACGGTGTAGGCGTTGAAAAGACATGGCCTGTATATTCTCCCAATGTTGAGAAGATCGAGGTAGTCCGCAGAGGTAAAGTCAGAAGGGCAAAACTGAACTACTTAAGAGACCGTGTGGGCAAGAAAGCCAAAGTAAAAGAAATTTTGAGATAATAAAGCAGAATGGAAGGACAGCCGGTCAATCGGTTGTCCTTTTCTTACAATAAGCTGACTCGCGAAGCGCGGAAGCGTTTGTTAATAAGCTGACTCGCGAAGCGCGGAAGCGTTTGTTAATAAGCTGACTCGCGAAGCGTGGAAGCGTTTGTTATACAGGAAAATGTGGTAGAATAAGTCTGGTACAGACGGAAATAAGGCAAAGCCGCACAGGCACAGGCAGGAAACGAATTTATGGCAAAGCATAAGGGACTGACTTTTTACGAAAAGAAGAAACGATTCAGCAAGGAAATGGTGAGGGAAATATTCGTCACCCTTTTCTATTGCTTTGCGGCTGTTCTGGTTGCATTTGTTATTGTATTTGCAGTGGGACTGAAAATCAGTATGATAGGGGTGTCCATGGAGCCGACGCTGTATAATGGGCAGGAGGTGCTGATTAACCGTTTTGTGTATAAAATGATGTCCCCAAAGCGGGGGGACGTGGTTGCTTTTCTTCCTAACGGCAATCCAAATTCCCATCACTATTTAAAGCGGGTGGTGGGGCTGCCGGGGGAGAGAATACAGATTATCGGCGGTTATCTTTACATAAACGGCGAGCCTCTGGAAGAAGGGGAAACTTATGATAAAATTGTAGATGCAGGCATAGCGGAGAATGAAATCCTGTTGGAAAATGACGAGTATTTTGTCATGGGGGATAATCGCAATGTCAGCGAAGACAGCCGCTCAGGCAATATCGGACCGGTCAGTAAAAGCATGATCACAGGCAGGGCATGGTTCCGCTTCGGCATTGGAGGGGAAAGCATGGGACTGATTAAGTAAGAAGGAGCAGGAAAATGAATTATCAATGGTATCCGGGGCATATGGCAAAAGCCCGGCGGATGATGCAGGAAGACAGTAAACTGGTGGATTTAATCATAGAACTGGTGGATGCAAGGGCGCCTATGAGCAGCCGTAATCCAGATATTGATGAGATAGGCCGTAATAAATCAAGGATTATCCTTTTAAATAAATCGGATCTGGCGGATGCAGGCTGTAACGCTGCATGGAAAGATTATTTTAAACAAAAAGGCTGGTTTTCGCTGGAGATGAACGCAAGAACCGGGGCAGGGATAAAAAATATCCAGCCCCTTGTGCAGGAAGCCTGCCGGGAAAAGATAGAGAGGGACAGAAAGCGTGGAATTATTGCAAGGCCAGTGCGTGCCATGGTGGCCGGGATTCCTAACGTGGGAAAGTCAACATTTATCAATTCTTTTGCAGGGAGAGCCTGTACCAGGACCGGGAATAAGCCAGGGGTGACGAAGGGGAAACAGTGGATCCGCCTTGGAAAGAACCTTGAACTTTTAGATACCCCCGGTATTTTGTGGCCCAAGTTTGAAGACCAGCGGGCGGGGGAGAGACTTGCCATGATTGGATCCATTAACGATGAGATTTTACAGGTGGAAGAACTGGCGGCGTCAGTCATCGCTTACCTTGTACAGAATTATCCTGAACTTTTAAAGGAACGTTACCAGATAAATACACAGGAGGATGCTTACCGGATACTGGAAGAAATCTGTATCAGCAGGCATTGCTTTAAAAAGGGACAGACCCCCGATATTACAAGGGCATCCAATATGGTCCTGGAGGATTTCAGGAGCGGCAAAATTGGAAGAATTACATTAGAGCATCCGGAGGAGTGGCAGTGAATAAAGCATTAAAAGAAATATTAAGTACAAGTGTATACCTGTTAATCGTGCTGGTGCTGACTTTGCTGGTGGTGACTTATGTAGGGCAGCGGACGAAGGTAATAGGCAGTTCTATGTCGCCTATGTTAAGCGACGGGGATAATCTCATTGTTGATAAAATTTCTTACAGGTTTCAGGAACCTCAGCGCTTTGATATTATTGTATTTCCTTTCCGGTATGCTGAGAAAACATATTATATCAAAAGAATCATCGGTTTGCCGGGCGAAACGATACGTATTGACGATGAAGGAAATATTTATATAAACGGGGAAGTCCTGGCGGAGTCCTACGGTAAAGAAAAAATCAAAGACCCGGGGCGGGCTTCTGAACCTATCACGCTGGGGGAGGATGAGTATTTTGTCATGGGGGACAACAGGAATAACAGTTCCGACAGCCGTGATCCGGTAGTGGGGAATATTCACCGGGACGAGTTTATCGGAAAGGCATGGGTAAGAATCTGGCCTTTAAGCGAAATTGGCATGATAAGGCATCAGTAGCTGTAAAGTTACATATATTTTTACGCAGGAAAGAAAAGGCATAGAAATGGAACAGAAGATAAGTGAAATAAAAAATATATTACAGGCAGCCGGAATAAATGAGCTGCCTGCTTTTATAAATACATACAGCAAGGATTTACGTCATGGCGTTACACTTCTTGTGGAAAAGGCGGCAAAGAAGCTGGAAGCTTATGAAAAGGAACTGGAACGTACAGAAAGGATGAAGGAATTTGAGAAAAAATACAGTTCCTTTTCGTATATCTGCGGCATTGATGAAGTGGGAAGAGGGCCTTTGGCCGGGCCGGTAGTGGCAGGGGCAGTGATACTGCCTGTAGATTGTGACATTTTATATCTTAATGATTCCAAGCAATTGACCGAAAAAAAAAGAGAAGAGTTATATGATGTGATTATGGAGAAAGCGGTGGCGGCTGAGGTAGGGTTTGTCTCCCCTAAACGGATCGATGAAGTCAATATTTTAAACGCTACCTATGAGGCAATGAGGAAGGCCATAGATAAGCTGAATCCACAGCCGTACCTTCTGCTGAACGACGCTGTCACCATACCCGGCATCGGGATAAAACAGGTGCCGATTGTTAAGGGGGATGCCAAAAGCATCTCCATTGCAGCAGCCAGCATTATTGCCAAAGTAACAAGGGACCGTCTGATGGTGAAGTATGATGCCGTTTACCCGGAATATGGCTTTGCCTCCAATAAAGGATACGGTGCAAAGGCCCATATAGAGGCCCTTCACAGGTTTGGCCCCACACCCATTCACAGGAGAAGCTTCATTAAAAATTTATAAAAGCGATTATAGGAAGCGGAAAGGAAGATACATGCGGCTTTCATCTTTTTCAGGTCAGGTAAACCAGAATTTTACGGAGGGGGCAGTGGAGAGCACCCCGGCGTTGGAACAGGGATTAAAAAACGGTATGGAGGCGGTAGCGGGGAAGCTTCCGGGACAGTCGGTGTCCGGGGAAGTTCTGCTTAGAAACGGAAGCGATATTTTAATTTCCATGGGTAAGAACCAGCTTTTACAGGCAAAACTGGAAGGCAATATGTCGGCCCAGCCCGGCCAGCTTCTTACTTTCCAGATAAAGCATAACAGTTCGTCTAAAATTGTACTGTCACCTTTGTTTGAAAATACCAGTCAGGATCCTAATGTGTCCAAGGCCCTTATGGCGGCAGGGCTTCCCGAGAACAGCGTTACCGCAGGGATGGTGCGGGCGATGATGCAGGAAGGGCTTTCCATCAACAGGCAGTCTCTGTATCAGATGAACCGCATGATTAATGCCAATCCCCAGACAGATATACAGACACTTGTTCAGATGCAGCGTCTTTCCCTGCCAATCACCCCGGAAAATATTGTCCAGTTTGAAGCATATAAGAACTATCAGCACCAGTTGGGAGAAAGTCTGTCCGATATAGCAGAAGCCTTTACCCAGACTTTTCAGGAAATTACCGGAAGCGGGAACATGGAGGAAGGGCTTGGTTTTTATAAAGAAGTTCTGGGAATTCTTGCCGGAGAGATGGAAGATGGGGCGGCGGAAGGTACCGTGAAAGAAGCCATACAGGGGCAGGAGAACGGGCAGGCACAGCAGATACAACAGACACAGAAGGATGCGGCAAAGCTGGGGGCAGCTCTGGAAGAGACGGCGAAGGATGCTTCCACAAAAGACGTACCAGTGAAGAATGGGGCGGAACAGGTGATGCCAAAGGCTATGCCCGAATTGCCTCCGGAAGAAACCACGGAACTTGCGCGGCAGCTAAGGCAGGCTGGATTTCCCCGGAATCTGACCAATGCTGTTTTAAGCGGACAGATAAGTAGCAGGAAACTTTTAGGGGAAGTGGAGAAGATGCTCTCCGATGAAAATATTCCTGACAGGGAAGCTGTGTATAAGCTTCTGGAGGGGAAGGAATTTAAGCATCTGCTTAAAAATGAGATGACCAGACAGTGGATGCTCACTCCCGAGGAAGTGGCACAGGAGGGCAGTGTGGATAAACTGTATGAGCGTCTGAACAGTCAGCTTAACCGTTTAAACCAGGTTCTTTCACAGACTGGCAAGGAGAATACGCCGCTGGCAAAGTCCATTTCCAACACCACCAGCAATATTGATTTCATGAACCAGATGAACCAGATGTTTACTTATGTGCAGCTTCCCCTTAAGATGCAGGGGAAAAATGCCAATGGGGAACTGTTTGTTTATACCAATAAGAAAAGCCTTGCAAAGAAGGAAGGAAGCGTCAGCGCCCTTTTACATCTGGATATGGAGCATTTAGGCAGCGTGGATGTACATGTGACTCTGAACAATCAGAAAGTTTCCACAAAGTTTTATTTAAAGGATGACAGTATACTGGATTTTATTGCACAGAATATAGATAAGCTGAATAAACGGCTGGAAAGCAGGGGATATTCAGCTACAGCAGAATTTATTAACAGGGAAGAAGATACCAATGTGATGGAGGAAATACTGAAACAGGACAAAAATATTTCCATGTTGTCAGGATATTCTTTTGACGCAAGGGCATAGTGTGAGAAGAAGTTCTAAAGACGTCCCGCCATAGGACGGGACGCCAAGAACTTCTACGGTTCGCAGGGCGAACCTTTCTCACACAGGAGAATGCCCCAAGTACGGGCATTCTCCGCACAGTTTTTTGGATTGACATGAGAAGAAGTTCTAAAGACGTCCCGCCATAGGACGGGACGCCAAGAACTTCTAC
>CAMWUN010000018.1 GCA_947177425.1 uncultured bacterium | reverse complement strand
AAGCGGCAAATGCAATAGCGGCTGTAGGAGCGGCACAGGCAGGGACAGGAAGCGGCGGCAGTGGTTTCAGAAGCAGTTTATCGTCATCCAATAATTACAGCCTTGTAGACATGAATACAGGCCGGGTTGTTGAATCCGGGCTGAGTAAGGAAGCTGCAGAAGAAAAACAGCGGAAAAACACTGGCAGGATGTATGAAGTCAAGCGCATGGCAAAAGGCGGCATTGTCACAAAAGATAAAAACAATCCGTTAAATTCCATGGCAGAAGCTGTAGGTGAGGATACCCTGATAGCAGCAAAGGAAGGTGAAGGTGTCCTTACCAAAAAACAGACAGAAGCCCTTATAAAATTAGCAGAAAGCGTTGGTGGAGGTCTGGATGAAAACGGAGATATTGTTTTTAGCTGGGGAAAAGAAGGGAAACCCGGGCTTATAAAAAACAATAGTGACCTGCCAATACAGCATACAGCTATTGAAGCAATCAACCCGGGGGCTTTAGACCAATCTTTATGGAATCTTGGTTCTCTGGCAAAACATCCTGAAATAGCAAAAGCAAATGCAATGAATAATAATGTGAACGTACATTATGACAGTCTTGTTACAATTAATGGCGATGTGAATGACACAAAACACTTTTTGAATGACATGAAAACAGTAGCGCAGGATGCTATTAAGAAAAGCTGGAAAGATGCAAACATGACTCTGAAATATGGAATATATTAATTGAATAAATATGAAGTAAGAACCGCACTCTGGAATATGGGTGCGGTTAAAAAGTGGTGAAAAAAAATGCAGTTAAATAAAAATGATTTAATAAAAGATGGCGAAATAATATTCGCTGTACTTTGTGTGCTGGGCAGCGTGGTATATGTGAAGCCTTTTGCTGATGTAAATGATACCCCGGCCTATGGACTGGAAGAAGTATTGAAATATTACCGCAAGATAGAAATAATGAAAAAATGAAACCAGCGTGATTTTAGCCGTTTAAATAAAACATGTAACTATAAACAAAGCCGATGTGAACCAGATTTGCAGCGTATGGAGAATCAGGTTCCTTATATTGAATGGATAATAAATTATGGGAAAATTGAATATAGAGATATGATGTAAGGTACTGTTGTGGTTATGGCAGTACCTTTTTAAATAAACTTTAATGCGAAAGGAACTGATATTATCAATACAGTTATGCCGATTAAAACACAAAATTATAATCAATATTTTTCTTTTATGATTGATAAATCATATTTATCTGAATATATTAGTAGTAATTCTTCTTTAAATGGGGAACCGTGTGTGAAAGAAGAACTATCAAATATTACACAGGAAGATGAAATTGTTGCCATTAAGTATTTATTGGATATTATGAGGGGACATGATATAATTACAGAGGAAGAATATCAGTCAGTTTTATACAAATATTACTAAGAGGTGCGGATAGATGGAAGAGAAGAAATTAAGAGCCGTATTCTATGCAAGAGTAAGCACAGAGGAAGAAGAACAGTTAAACGCAATCGAAAAACAGATCGAAGAAAACCGGGATGTTATCAGCACCAAAGGATGGATTCTGGTTGATGAATATATAGATAAAGGAATCACGGGGACACAAACCAAGAAAAGAAATGAATACATGAGAATGCTTGATGATATCAGGAAAAATAAATTTGATATTATCGTAGTTAAGGATCAGTCACGTTTACAGCGCAACACAATGGACTGGTATATTTTTCTTAATGAGATTGTGCAGAATCAAAAAAAACTATACTTGTATTTAGAAAATACATTTTTTGATTCAAAAGATAAGTTCATATTTGGTATTAAAGCAATGATGGCAGAAGAGTATAGCCGTGATTTGAGTAAGAAGGGTAATGCCGCTAAAAGAAGAAGACAGGAAAAAGGCAGGCCAATTATTACAAATCGTACATGGGGGTTCAAAAATGTTAATGGCGAAATTCTGATTGACGAAGAAGAAGCGAAACTTGTAATGCGTATTTACAAGATGTTTGCTGATGGTTTTGGCGGGCGTGTGGTTGCAAGAATGTTAAGGGATGAAGGTATTAGAAATCGGAATGGTAAGACATTATCAGAAAATACGATTCGTGATATTGTGAAGAATCCGTTGTATAAAGGCGTTGCAGTCATGAATAAAGAGCATTTTGACTTTGAAGCAAAGAAGATTATCAAGAATCCTGAAAGTGAATGGATTTACAGAGAAGGTATTGTACCGCAGATTGTTGATGATGATTTATGGGAAAGAGCGAATGCGCAGATTAACAGCAGAAAAACCATAGACAGGATACATAATGTTGGTATAAATAAAGGAAATACGCTTTTATCATCTAAAATTATTTGTGGCGAATGTGACGCTAAGTATTGGAGAAATAAAAGAGCGCAGGGTGTTTACTGGTATTGTAGTGAGGGTGCACGTTCTGGAAAAGTAAGGGAAAAAACAGGAATGAAGTGTGTTTCGCTGAATCTAAAAGAAGATGAAGTATTATCTTTGATTGAGCACTTAGGAATGCAGTTGATTGCGAAAGAAAAGACAGACGAAGTATTGAGTAATGCCATCAGAAAAATTTATGAAGGATTAGCTAATTCTAATAGCGGAGAAAATTTAGAAGATATCCAAATGCAAAAAAAGAAATTACATAAAAGAAAAGATACTCTTATGGATTTATTATTAGATGGAACAATTGCAAAATCAGACTACTCATCTAAAATGAGTGATATTGCAAAGCAGCTTGCAACTCTCAATGAAAAGGAAATTAAGATACAGGGAAAGAAAGAAGAGGATAATGAGTTGTTTGACAGGCTGAATAGCGTGAGGGCATTATTTGAAAGTGGAACTGAAAAAGGAATAGAAGTTCCGTTAATGTGTTCTCATATTGAACAGATTAAGGTTTATGAAAAGAGACTGGACATATATCTGGATTTTTTAAAGAATGCTGACGGATTATCCATAAATTATAATAAAAAACAACGAAAAAATATTTTAGATATGCCCATTTGGGTGGGTGGAGAGTTACCCGGACGATGTGAAGGCAATTCTGGCAGCAGGACACGATCTTGGCAACCACAGTGAAAACCACAAAAACATGAGCCAGCTCTCCGATGAAGAGAAGAAGGAAGAGTTAATGAAAGTACATACCAAAGTACAGGAACTGACAGGATATGATATGTTTCTGTTCAGGCCGCCTTATGGGGATTACGATAACGCAGTGGTGAAGACGGCAAAGGACTGCGGATATTTTACTATCCAGTGGGATGTTGACTCATTAGACTGGAAGGACTACGGTGTGGATGCCATTATCAAAACAGTGACACAGCATAAGCATCTTGGAAACGGGAGTATAATTCTCTGCCATAATGGAGCAAAATATACAGCGCAGGCGCTGGATACGCTGATTGCCACACTGAAAAATGAGGGATACACATTTGTGCCCATTTCCCAACTGATTTACAAAGATAATTACCACATGAATCATGAAGGGCGGCAGATAAAGAATTAATATGCATTTGCAAATTCCTTTTTCATCATTTAAATACTGGTATTTTTGTGTATAATGGAAACTAGTACAACGAATATTAAGTAACTGATACCTTGACTTGCCTGATTGTTCATCTGCGGCGTTGTCGTCAATCGCCGTAGCCACCGCTACGACTCATTCCTCCGCCTTGCATATGAAGCAATCATTCTGCGTCAATGTATCAGAAACTTAATTTTCGTTGTACTAGAAGATATAAACAGTGAGATGTAAAGGTACAAAAAGGGTTTCCTCCGAAACAGGCAGGAAGCCTGGCAATGGAGGGAAAATGGAAAAGCAGACGCAGGGGGAGCAGCCTCACCACAGACGGGTGAGATATAAGGGAACCCACCCGAGAAAGTATAGTGAGAAATATAAGGAATTGAATCCCGAAAAATACAAAGATACAGTGGAAAAGGTCATTCAGAAGGGCAGTACGCCTGCAGGGATGCATATTCCAATTTGCGTAAAAGAGATTCTTGACTTTTTGCAGATACAGCCGGGGATGAAAGGGGTGGACGCCACTTTAGGGTATGGAGGGCACAGTCGTGAGATGTTAAAATGTCTGGACGGCCAGGGGCATCTGTATGCCCTGGATGTGGATCCCATTGAAATTATAAAAACTAAGAGCCGGCTGAATGATTTGGGCTACGGGGAGGATATTCTGACAGTTCTCCACAGGAACTTTTTACATGTTGACGAGGTGGCGCAGGAATATGGACCTTTTCAATTCCTGCTGGCGGATTTGGGTGTGTCCTCCATGCAGATAGACAATCCAGAGAGGGGATTTTCTTATAAAAATGAGGGTCCTCTTGACCTGCGGCTTAATCCCCGCGCAGGAGTTTCCGCCGCTGAGCGTCTGCGGGAGATGGGCAGGGATGAACTGACGTGGATGTTGAAAGAAAATTCTGATGAGCCGTATGCCCAGGAGATTGCAAGGGCAGTTATAAGTGAACGCAGGAAAGGCAGAAAGATTGAGACTACAACAAGGCTGGCGGAGGTGGTTGCCGGCGCCCTGTCCTTTCTGCCGGAAAATGAGCGGAAGGATGCGGTGAAAAAGTCCTGCGCCAGAGTGTTCCAGGCCCTGCGGATAGATGTAAACAGTGAGTTTGAAGTGCTGGAAGCCTTTTTGGAGAAACTTCCTTCGGTTATGGCTCCGGGAGGCAGGATCGCGATTCTGACGTTTCATTCAGGGGAAGACCGCCTTGTGAAAAAATCCTTTAAGGAACTGCGTAGGGCCGGAATTTACAGCGATGTTGCGGCGGAAGTCATCCGGCCTTCTGCGGAAGAATGTGCAAGGAACAGCAGGGCAAAATCCGCTAAGCTGCGTTGGGCAGTCAGAGCCGCGGATTTTTACGCCACTGGCTGGGAGGCGTTCCGTATACATTCTTGAAAGCTCTTGAAAAATGAAGTTGGTTAGGGTATCCTACCGCGTTTCCGATATCTTTGATGGATAATTTGGTCGTCCGCAGAAGCTGGACGGCCTTATTCATTCTGTAGGTAATCAGGAATTCCTGGGGGCTGGTGCCCAACTGTTCCCGGAAAATCCTGCCCAGGTAATTACGGTGGATTTTGCAGGAGGCTGCAATATCAGCAATGGATATGTCGTTTTGAAAATTCTGATCTATGTAGGTAAAGGCCCATTCCAGATAATACCGGCTCATACTGTTGCTGGAGGGAACTACACGGCTGGCAGAGGAGCGTGTGAGACAGTCCAGGAACATGTATAAGTGGGACATCAGGTTAAAAATAGTTTCGTCGGGGTGGTTTGCCATGTAGAGCATAGTGTCTTTCATCCTGGCGGTATAAAATTTATCGGAGGAGCGGTAAACCGGATTATCGGCAGATAGACCGGAAGTCATCAGGGCTTCTTTAACGTGCATACCGTTGAATTCCACCCATGTGTATTCCCACGGGTGCTGTTCATCGGCCATATAAGTAGTAACCTGGCCGGGGACAATCAGAAAGCCCTGTCCGCTGCGGATGTGGTAAGTGTGGTCAACCCCTTTGGCATCATGGGCGCGCAGCGTGCCACAGCCAGAAATCACATAATGAAATAAATAATGGCTCCGGATATGTGGGCCAAAGGAGGAGAGAGGCTTGTTTTGTGTGTAGCCATATTGGTACATACATAAATCAATGAAACTTTGATTTTCCAGAACATTATATTTATAGTCCATAATTTGTTTCCTTTCTGTTCTAATAATATAGACCCAAATCCTGTTATGGTATTTCTTTAAATATACCAAAATGCACACAGATATGCAATAGGTGGTAAAAAATGTTGCATAATGGTATATAAGTTGATTGCACTTGATATTTTAAAAGAATTTATTTTTAAATATAATTATTTTAGTCCGGGATACATGGACGCAAGTCAACAACCCCACAATAAGCTGTGGAGTATGTGACCCTCGCGGCAGACGCCAATTATATGCTGTACGCAACACATCAGACTGGCTCGTTGCTGGCGGGAATCAAGTAAATTCGGCCGATTCTTGTAAAAACCAATTTTAAAGATTAATTTCATATGTATGAAAACTCAAATTTTAAGAATGTGTGATTTGGGTATATTTAGTGACGCCTTTAAGGAGTGGGAGGAAAGAAAATGAACAAAAAACTTAAAAAACTGATTTTAGTTTTGTGCATGGCAGGGATAATTACGGGAAGTCTGGCCGGGTGCGGGTCCAGTAAAAGCGGCGGTTCCGGCAGCAGTCTGATTTTTTTGATCTGGGATCCGGGGCAGAAAGCCGGTATGGAGAAGATGGCACAGGCGTATATGGAGGAACACCCGGAAGTGGAGATTGAGGTGCAGGCGACAGGCTGGGATGAGTACTGGGCAAAGTTGGAAGGGGCGGCTGCCAGCAATACAATGCCGGATATTTTTTGGATGCATTCTAATCAAATGTTTAAATATGCGGATAATGGATATCTGGCAGACTGTTCCGGGATTATCAATGAGTCCGATTACTCCAGTATTTCTGCGGAAAACGCCAAGGGAAGCGACGGGAAGCTTTACGGTGTACCCAAGGACAAAGACATGATTGCACTACTTTACAATAAGGAACTGTTCGATGCGGCAGGGGTTTCTTATCCGGATGATACATGGACTTGGGAAGACATGGAGGCGGCCTCCGTGCAAATCAATGAAAAGACAGGGAAATATGGTTACATGGCATTTTCACATGACCAGATTGGTTACTGGAATTTCGTATATCAGAATGGCGGACAAATATTAAATGAGGACGGAACAAAAGCGGAATATACAGAAAAAGCAACTGCTGATGCGATTTCCTACTACATCAACATTCAGAATAATGCATGGTGTCCCACACAGGCACAGTTTGCCAATACGGGAGCCGCTGAACTGTTTTTCTCCGGGGAAGGAGCTATGTACTATGCGGGAAACTGGGATTTTGTAAACCTGTGCAAGACTTATCCGGATATGAACGGAAAGTGGGATGTTGCAGTGCTTCCCAAATGTCCAAATCCTGTGAGCGGAGACGGGCGCGCAGTGATTTCCAACAGTGTATCTTATGCAACTGCTGAAAAAGGAAAAAATAAAGAGCAGGCAATGGATTTCCTGGCATTTCTCGGGTCGGAAGAAGGACAGAAGATACAGGGGGAATCAGGTGTAGCAATTCCGGCATATAACGGGCTGGAAGAGACATGGGTACATACATTTGAGGAAAACGGTTATCAGATTCATGTGGAAAAGCTGATTCCGGCGTTTGATTACAGCGTGAAGTATGTGAATAATCCGTCCAGGGCTTCATGGGAGCCGAAAGTAGAGCAGATAATGCTTGATATTTACGCCGGAAACGTGACGGTAGAGGAAGGCATACAGAAAATGCAGACACAGGTCACAGAGGCGATTGAAGAATATTAAGCGTAAGTTTCGGCACTGCAAAAAAAGATAGATGCATATTAAGGATAAAAGAGACATAGAAATGGAGGATTTCTTGATGAAGAAAAAAGGGAAACTTGATCAGGATCATATCTGGGGATATCTTCTGGTATCGCCTACCATTATCGGATTGCTGGTACTAAACGTATATCCGTTTCTGCAGACGATTTACTTAAGTTTTACCAACGCGAAAGTGTTTGGGGCACATAAGTTTGTGGGAATGGACAATTATGTAAAAATGATAAACAGTGAAGAATTTTTACGGGCTACATGGAATACCATTTTGTTCTGTATCCTGACAGTACCAGTAGGCGTTTTGCTGGCGTTGGTGGTTGCAGTCCTGCTGAATGCGAAAATCAGGGGCAAAGTGGTATTCCGGGCAATCTTCTTCCTGCCCATGGTAGTGGCTCCGGCAGCAGTTGCAATGGTGTGGAAATGGATGTTCAATTCGGAATATGGAATTGTAAACACGATTTTACATACAAATATAGATTGGATTACAAATCCCAATGTGGTGATTATTACGGTGGCAATTGTGGCTGTGTGGAGCGCTCTTGGGTACGATGCAGTGCTTCTGCTTTCGGGTATCCAGAATATATCCAGGAGTTATTATGAGGCGGCTGGTCTGGACGGGTGCAGTAAGCTGCAGCAGTTCTGGTATATTACCCTGCCCATGGTTTCCCCTACATTGTTTGTGGTGCTGATTATGCGTCTGATGGCTTCACTGAAAGTTTACGACCTGCTGTATATGATGGTTGGAGAAGGAAATCCGGCCCTAGGCAAAGCCCAGTCGCTGATTTATCTGTTCTACCGGGAATCCTTCATCTCAGGAAACCGGGGATATGCATCGGCAATCGTAATCTGGACAGTACTGCTTATCGGTGTTGTGACACTGCTTCAGTTCCTGGGACAGAAGAAGTGGGTTAACTATGAAGTATAGGAGGGCATGAGATGAAGAAAAAGAAGGGAATGACAACATTTTTAACATATGCGGCGTTGACAATCGGTGCAGTCATTATGGTTTTCCCATTTATCTGGATGCTGCTTACGGCGTTTAAAACTAATGCGGAAGTCATGCAGATTCCCCCGACGATACTGCCTGCTGAATGGAAACTGGATTCTTTTACGAGGGTAATGGACCTTCTGCCTTTCGGGAAATTATATATGAATACAATCCTGATGATTGCGGGACGCGTGATATGCGCGGTTGCCTTCTGTTCCATGGCGGGATATGCTTTTGCAAAGCTGAATTTCAGGGGCAAGAATTTCCTGTTTACCTTGGTGATTGTTCAGCAGATGATACCGGGACAGATTTTTATCATTCCCCAATACCAGATGATTGCGAGACTGGGGGCAGGCAATTCGTTTTTTGCATTGATTTTCCCCGGAATTGTCAGCGCATTCGGAACATTTTTCTTAAGGCAGAGTTATATGGGGATTCCCAATGAAATTGGGGAGGCGGCCTATCTGGATGGCTGCAACCGCTGGCAGACATTTACCAAGGTCATGTTCCCCTTAACAGGAGCGTCCGTTGCGGCACTGGCAGTTTTTACCGCAGTGTTTGCCTATACAGATTTGATGTGGCCCATGATTGTAAATACGGATATTAATGCGACCACACTATCGGCCGGACTTTCCAGCTTAAACGGACAGTTCAGCACGAATTATCCGGTGTTGATGGCAGGTTCCCTGCTGGCAATGCTTCCCATGGTGGTACTGTATCTGATATTCCAGAAACAGTTTATTGAAGGAGTGGCGATGACTGGAGGAAAGTAAAGTGAAACTGATTACATTGCAAACAAAGAACACCACTTACCAGATGGGAATCAATCGTCTTGGTTTTCTGCTTCATCTATATTATGGGGCAAAAACGGAAAATGACATGAGCTATCTTTTACAGGGCTATGACCGGGGATTTGCGGGAAATCCTTACGATGCAGGAAAAGACCGCACCCTGTCGCTGGATGTGCTGCCCCAAGAGTTCCCCTGCTATGGGACGGGGGACTTCCGCAGCGCGGCCTTTCGTGTGCGGAACGGGGAAGGCATTTCAGGTGTGGATTTACGCTATCAGGGGCATTGTGTGAAGTCGGGCAAGTACTACATACCGGGTATGCCCGCTGTATATGAGGACGAGGAGAAACTGAGCAAAGAGGAAAGGAACTGTGAACCGGGACAGGAGGCGCTCTGTACAGGAGAGGGAGGCTCTTACACGGTGGAAGTGACCCTTGCGGACCAGGCTGTGGGCGTTGAGGTTGTTTTAAAATACGGTGTGCTGCCAGAACTGGATGTGATTACAAGAAGCGCCGTTGTGAGGAACACTGGACCGAAGAATATATATATCAATAAAGTGTTCAGCAGCACACTGGATTTTCTGACAGGAGATTATGATTTACTGCATTTTCATGGACGTCATACCATGGAGAGGAATCTGGAAAGGATTCCTCTCATGCATGGAAAGCAGGGGTTTGGCAGCAGAAGGGGAACTTCCAGCCATCAGCATAATCCCTTTGCAATTCTGGCAGAACGGGAGACAACGGAGGACCATGGCGGATGTTACGGGATGATGCTCCTATACAGTGGAAATTTCAGCTTTGAAGTGGAGCAGGACCAGTACCGTCAGGTACGGATTCAGATGGGTATGCTGGATGAAATGATGGATTATCCGCTGGAGCCAGAAGAGTGTCTCTATGTGCCTGAGGCGGCCATGGCATATAGTGCCAGGGGGTTGTCCACCTTGTCCCATCTTTTTCATAAAATGATTCGGGAGCATGTGTGCCGGGGATATTATAAAAAAGCGCGCAGACCTGTGCTGATTAATAACTGGGAAGCCACTTATTTTGACTTTACAGGGGAGAAGATACTTGAGATTGCAAAGCAGGCGGAGGAACTGGGTGTGGAAATGCTGGTGCTGGACGACGGCTGGTTTGGAAAGCGGGACGACGACAACAGCGGTCTGGGCGACTGGTATGTCAATGAAAAGAAGCTGGGCGGCACAATTGCAGAACTTGCCGGGCAGATAAATGATATGGGCATGAAATTCGGCCTTTGGATTGAGCCGGAGATGGTAAATGAAGACAGTGATCTATACAGGGAACACCCGGACTGGGCTTTCGTTATCCCGGGGCGGCTCCCATGCAGGTGCAGGAACCAGCTTGTTCTTGATTTCTCCAGAAAAGAAGTTGTGGATTATGTATTTTCCCAAATTGTAAAGGTAATTGACTCTGCCAACATTGAATATATTAAAATGGATATGAACAGAAGCATATGCGATGTCTATAGCGCCTCACAGGATTTTGGGCCGGAAAGCGATGGGAGAAAGAAAGACCATAAATATCAGAATTATGGGAAAATCATGCATAAGTATGTGTTGGGCGTATATGATTTTCTGGAACGGCTGGCCAGGCGCTATCCTTATATTCTGATTGAAGGATGCAGCGGGGGAGGCGGAAGGTTTGACGCAGGTATGCTCTACTATACACCGCAGATTTGGTGCAGCGACAATACAGATGCCATAGAGCGGATTAAGATTCAGCATGGCACATCCTTTGGCTATCCCATTTCGTCGATAGGATCCCATGTGTCAGCATCACCCAACCATCAGACGGGAAGGGAGACAAAACTTCAGACCCGAAGCGTGGTGGCAATGGCGGGGACTTTTGGCTATGAACTGGATTTGAACCTGCTTACCGAAGAGGAAAAGGATGAGGTCAGGCAGCAAATCCAGGACTATAAAAAGTACTGGAACTTGATTCAGCAAGGAAATTACTACCGGCTCCACAACCCGGAGACGGACGGGGAGACTGCGGCATGGTGCTTTGTCTCCGAAGACCGGAAGGAAGCGCTTTTAAATATTGTATCTCTGGATGCTCATGGCAACGCGCCTCTTTCCTATATTCGGTGCAAGGGGCTGTGTCCGGAGAAAAAGTACCGCTGTGTGGAAGAAAAACGGGAAGTCAGAACCTGGAATGGGGAGGGACCGCGTATGGACAAAAAGGAACTGGAAGGGCGTATATTTGACGGGAGTTCCCTGATGCACGCAGGTATTCCGGTTCCTATGGAATTAGGCGAGTATGGGGCTATGCAACTGTATTTTATTGACGCAGACGGAATATAGATGATAAACCTGCAGTACAGCAGACGGCTTATTGAATAAAAAATCCCCCGGATGTGTATCTATCCGGGGGAATGTTATTACAATAAGCTGGCTCGCGAAGCATGCCGGCGTTTGATTTACTCGCCCATCATCATGTAATCTACAAGAAGTTTTACATCATCGGGATCAGAGGCAATCAGTTCCATTTCGTTGATAAATGTGTCATCGTTAAAAAGTTTTGTAATAGCAAGATACTTTGTAAGTTCGGATTTCAGGTTGAGACGGTCGCCCTGCTGGGAAACCAGTTCTACAGAGCCTTTGCATTGTTTAATCGTGTCTAGGAATTTTTCTACATCATTTACGTTATAAATCTTCATATCGTTTCCTCCTCGTTTCTTTTCTTCTTATTTGAGTTCGCCCTTATTTTATCAACATTGTATTTGGCAGACAATGTCAATAGTGCGGAATTTTGCAGGGATTTCCAGGGCAAAGTATCAATATTATACAAAAAATCTCTTGACAGTCCTGTGGCAATGAAGTATAGTAATTTCATCAATAAAGAAAAGAGGTAGTGTATGTTAAGGGTAGCAGAAGTGGAGAAATCAGACAACTAAACCGTTGCAGGGATTGGCTGTAGACGCAATTGCGCTATAGTTTTATCCTTTTATCTGCCTTGCTGTATGCTTAACATATACTTCAATATATCCCCGGAAGGGAAGATGGATTTTAGAAGCATAGCCGTTTGGCTGTGCTTTTTTTGGCAAAAAGATAGCAGGATTCTTTTCGTCATAAACCGGAACCGCGGAAGTAGTGTGCCTGGGGCATGTCTGGAGTTCAGATATGTCCTGACAGCAGGACAGTGCTTGTGCGGTTTTTTAGTTAACATAAGGACAGTTCACGGAGCGTGCTGTCCGTTGTTTGCAAATTTTGGATAAGGAAAAAGTAAAAATGAAAGGAATGAAGATAGTAATGGATAATAGCACCATGAAACCACAATATTTTTGTGAAACATCATCAGCAAAGATGCTGGAATTCGATAAAATGATAGACCGTCTGGAAGGGGAAGCCTGTACGCAGGGGGCAAAGGACAGAATCAGAAAATTAGCGCCCAGTCTGTCTGAGACAGAAGTCAGGGCGGCCATCAGGGAGACTTCCGAGGCAAGAATTATGATGGAGAGATGTGGAAATCCTCCCGTCACAGCATTGGAGGGCATGAAAGAACTGATGGAAGGGGCGGAAAAAGGCGCCTGCCTCAGCGCTCCCCAGCTTGAGAAAGCGGCCTTTATGCTGACGGCAGTGAGAAGACTGAAGGACTATCTTAGAAAGGGCAAAGGCCAGGATTTGAGTCTGCCCTATTATGAAGAAAATTTAGACCCGCTTGACCATGTCAGGGAAGAATTAAACAGCAAAATCAGGAGCGGAAGGGTGGATGATTATGCCACTAAGACGCTGAAATCCCTGCGGGAAGGAATTGACAGGACGAAAGAGCGGATGCATGAGAAAGCGGACAGTATTTTGCGGGCCAATAAGGAGTGTATGTCGGACAGTTTCAGCACTTTGAGGAACGGGCATATTTGCATCCCCGTAAAGAAGGAGTATAAATTCAGGATAAGCGGCAGTGTGATTGACAAGTCATCTACAGGGAATACACTGTTTATGGAGCCGGCCGCTGTATCTAAGCTGTACGAAGAACTGCAGGAACTTACGATAGATGAAGAAAATGAGGAAAGGCGCATTCTTTATACCCTTACCGGTATGCTGGCTGAACACGGGGAGACGATTGACCAGAACACCCGGACGATAGAGAAGCTGGATTTTATTTTTGCAAAGGGAAAGCTGAGCCTGTCATATGAAGGGACAGAGCCGGAAATAAATACGATGCGGCATATCAGGCTGGTAAACGGCAGACATCCGCTGATGGAAAAGAGCATAAATGTACCCTTGAATTTTGAACTTGGAAACGGTATAAACGGGGTAGTTATCACAGGGCCTAACACAGGCGGCAAAACCGTAGCCATTAAGACCGCGGCCCTTAGCTGCATGATGGCCCAGTGCGGCCTGCACGTGGCAGGGGAAAAAGCGGAAATATGCATGAACAATCTTATCCTCTGTGATATTGGGGACGGACAAAACCTGTCGGAAAATTTATCTACTTTCTCCGCCCATATTACCAATGTGCTGGATATTCTGCGGAAAGCAGACAGTGAAAGCCTTGTGGTCATGGATGAATTAGGCTCGGGAACAGACCCCACGGAAGGGATGGGGATTGCCATAGCAATTTTAAAGGAATTAAAGAGAAGCGGCGCCCTGTATCTGGTGACGACCCATTATCCCGAAGTGAAGACTTATGCGGAAAAAGAAGAAGGCGTTGTCAATGCAAGAATGACTTTTGACAAAGAAAGTCTAAGGCCCCTGTACCAACTGGTTATCGGGGAGGCCGGGGAAAGCTGCGCCCTTTATATAGCAAAGAAACTGGGAATGCCGGACTATATGCTGAAAGAAGCGGAAATGGCGTCTTACGGGACAATGAAAAATAACTCAAAGAAAGGTGAGGCAGTTTATGACGCCTTGGAGAAGAATGCCCGTATCAAAAAACAGAAGACCGCCTGCCCCGGTGTATCCCTTGCGGATAAATTCAAACGCGGCGACAGCGTCATGGTTTATCCCGACCGGAAAATAGGCATTGTCTGTGAGACAGTCAATGAAAAAGGTGTACTGCGCGTTCAAATGCAGGACAAGAAAATCTACATTAACCATAAACGGGTAAAACTTCATGTGCCGGCCCGGGAGCTTTATCCCGAAGACTATGATTTTTCCATTATTTTTGACACAGTGGAAAACCGGAAAAAGAGACACCAGATGGAGAGGAAATATATGGAAGATGTTATTGTCAGTGAAGAAAGCTGAATCCTTTCTGACCGCTTCCCATAAGATCCGGCGGGGACCTTATGGGAAGCCGGGCATCCGGGTCCTGTCGCTTCTTAAATATTGACCGTGCAGAAAACCTGTCATCAGATTTACGGACGGTAAAGCATTTTTATCAGGAGCCTGCAGAACTATAATGACGTACACCTGTCTTCCACAGCAAAAGACAGGGAATGAGAAACAGGCAGGCGGCCAGGGGCAGCAGACTGTAATATGGCTTGCCCCGGTCTAAGAGGACAAGCAGGGGATAGTACTGAATCAGTGCGTAAGGCACCACGAAGGTGCAGAGCTGGAACACGGTTTTGCCGTAGATACTGACCGGATATTTCCCGTATTCCCTTGCCCCGTCTGTGAAAATATTCATGAATTCCAGTCCTTCAAGGGTGAAGAAGCAGATAGCGGCGTAGATGAGGAAAAGACCAGAAAACACAGCGGTACCGCCAATGAGCATAAAAATTATAGTGACGATTTTTCCGAAAGTCCAGCGGATGCCGCTCACCGCAAATCCATAAGTAAACATAACCAGAGCCTGCAGGATGCGGCCGATACGGCTGAATTCCACACGGCTGCCAAGAACCTGGAGAATCTCGTTTCTGGGACGGACCATGATGCGGTCAAATTCGCCGTTTCTTATAACGGAAGGAAAAGTGTCAAATCTTCTGGCAAAGGATTCGGCCAGCGAAAATTCCATAAGGGTAATGCCGAAGCACAGCAGCACATCGTTATACGTAAAGCCCTCCACATTGGAAAATCTCCGGAACATGAAATACATGCCAAGAAATACATTGAAAGATACCAGAAACTGACCGATGCATGAGAGGATAAAGGAGGTCTTATACTCCATAATGCTTTTTAAGTGTATCATAAAAAATTTTCCGTATAATTTCATTTCGTATCATTCCTTTCCGGGTCATCCGCCCTGTATGGTTATCTTTTTCATTGCAAGCACATCGAGACACCTGCCAAGGGCTATCAGGGCAAAGAGCCAGAATATCTGGAGGAAAACAGCGTGTCTCATAGGGGGGCCCGAAAGGTCGCCGCTGTAAATCCTTAAGGGCACGTTCTGCATGGAGGCAAAAGGCAGTAGTTCCATAACCTGCCGGACCGGGTCGGGAAAAAAAGGCAGCGGAATGACGCCTCCCGATAAAAATTCCACCACGGATACAGCTACCATACGGACTCCGGTGGAGGATATGGTAAAAAAGGAAACCATGTAGACAAGCATACAAAAAGCAACCGTCACTCCCAGCCCAAGAAACAACGTAATGAGGAAAAGTAAAAAGGCGGGAAGGCTGACAGGGGGCATCAGGCCGTAAGGGGCAGGAAGGAAAACGGCTGCCAGCAAAATCGGCATAGACCGGAGCACAGCTTTCGACAGACGGTTGGCAAGGCTTCTGGAAAACCACATATTGTAAACATTAATGGGACGGCATAATTCATAAGAAATATTTCCGTTAACTATGGAGTCAAATATTTCGTTTTCCATCATCCACGCCATGAATAGCGCCAGAAAAGCCTGCTGCATCCACACATAGGCACAGGTGGCCTGAAAAGTCATGGGAAAGGCCGAAGCATCCGCCTGGTAAAAAGCACGGAACATTAATATCTCCATGGCTCCCCAGACAAACTGTGTGACGATTCCGGCCAGGGCCGCTGCCCGGTATTGAAGTCCCATACTGAAACGAAGTCTGAAAAAAGCAATATATTTACGCATAGGTACCTCCTTAAATGTTGTGGCTGCGGTAAAAAGCGGCAAGGGCTTCCTCCGTACAGTCGCAGCCTTCTTTTATGTCATCAATGGAACCGTCTAAAAGAATCCTGCCTTTTCCAATCAAAATAATTCTGTTTGTGAGTGCTTCAATATCCTGCATGTCATGGGTGGTCAGAATAACCGTGGTATTCTTTTCCTTATTCAGTTTCAGTATGAAGTCCCGGACCGCCAGCTTGGAGACAGCGTCCAGGCCGATGGTTGGCTCGTCCAGAAAAAGAATTTTGGGATTGTGCAGGAGGGAGGCCGCAATTTCACAGCGCATCCGCTGGCCTAAGGAAAGCTGTCGCACAGGCGTCTTCAAAAGGCCGGAAAGGTTCAGCATTTCACTAAGCTGTTCTAAATTTTGGCGGTAGGAGTGTTCGTCAATGCGGTAAATCTCTTTTAGCAGTTCAAAAGAGTCCAGCACAGGAACATCCCACCAGAGCTGGGTGCGCTGGCCGAAAACTACGCCGATGTTTTTAACATGTTCAATTCGGTTTTTCCAGGGAATAAGTCCGTTAATGAGACAGGTGCCTTTTTCCGGGGTAAGGATACCGCTTAAGATTTTGATGGTAGAACTCTTGCCAGCGCCGTTAGGCCCTATGTAGCCAACCATTTCACCGTCGGAAATGGTGAAAGAAACGTCGTCAAGAGCGGTGACATGCTCGTATTCCTTGTGGAAGAGAGCTTTAAATGCCGAAGAAAACCCGGCATCGCGTTTTGAGACCTTGTAGGTCTTGCATACATGGGTAAATGTAATCATGTTCTGCTTCCTCCTGGTAGTTTTATAAACGTTTATAACTTGCCAAGCCGGTCTGCCCTCTCTGGGGATTTGCCAGAGAATTACCGCAGGTAAGTATGAAGTTGTGTTCCGCTTTTGTGCCATGCCTGAAAACTGTTTCTGTAAATAGAAATGAATAAAAGTAAAGTTTTCAGGTTGATAGCAAAGAAGCGAAAGGAATATAAGAATAGCACAATTATTATTAAGTGTCAACCACCCAATTCATGACAGCATTGAATAGACGTAACAGTTCAGCCAACTACAGGCCGGCGCGCCCCGGACAACCGGCCTGTAGTGGACCGAACTGTTACGATTAGACTTTTAGTGGGTTGACGGGGAGAGTGGTAAATGATATACTTACAGCAATATTACAAGAAGTAGTACAAGGGGTGTGGAATGAAATTTTTAGAATTATCTGACTCCGAATTGGAAGTCATGGAAGTGCTTTGGAAAAAGGGCGAACCCTTAACTTTTGGCGAACTGCTGGATTATTTTGATACCTGTACGGATAAAAGCTGGAAAAAGCAGACGCTGAATACTTTTTTATTCAGAATGCAGCAGAAAAAACTGCTGCAGGTTATGGAGGGAGGAAGATATAAGAAATATTTTCCCGCTATCACAAGGGAGGAATACAGACTGTCTGCATCCAAAGCCTTTTTAAAGAAAAATTATGAAGGGTCTATTGTAAAGATGCTTACAGCATTTGGCGGCGGGGAAAAACTGGAGAAAAGGGAAATTGACGAACTGAAACGACTGTTGGAGGAATGGGAAAACCAATGAAATTATATGTATGTATGGTGCTGGGAGGAAGTATAGGTACACTCTTATATATTTTTTTTAATTGCGTTTTGCCTTATGAGTTTGGCTTAAAGTGGAAAAGTATATTTATTAAAATCAATATTATGTTCTACTTACTGCCCCTTCCCTTTATAATGTCCAGGGTGAAAGGAAACTTAAGGATATGGCTGAAGAGGGTGGGAATATATCTGCCTTCAGGCAAAATACCGGACGTGGTAAATGCAAAAAACGTATGGGAAAGTGTTGTAATAAAAAATGCAGAGGGCAGGATTTTATATATAACAGGGTATCAGAAACTGTTGCCCGCTATTGCGGTAATGTCGGGCATATTCCTGCTATTGACCGCAGGATGGGTGATGGCATATTTTATGATATGCCATCGTTATAAAAGAGACATTACTAATCTGAAAACCGATGAATATTTGAAAAATATGAGATGGTGGAAACGGATACATATCAGCGTTTCTGAACATGTTGCTTCGCCAGTCACGATAGGACTTCTAAGACCGACTATCATATTTCCAGCGAACAGAGAGAATTATGAAGCCGCAGTGGAAGGGATTATCCAGCATGAATTGACACATATTGGGAATTTAGATACTTTATTCCGCTTTCTTACTTTTGTTATTGTAGCAATGCAGTGGTACAATCCGCTGGCTTACTATTTACTGCAGGAAAATATAGCCGTCGGTGAACTGCTGTGTGATAAAGCGGCGACAGAGGGGATGACGAAAGACGAGAAAACGTGTTATATGAGATGCATTATTGACGCCGTTGAAAAAACGAAAATTTCGGAGACCCTGATCATGACACTGGGAGCGCCAAAGGAACTTTCAAAAAGGAGGATGAAAATGATTATGGGAAAAAATGAGAAAAAGATTTGGAAAAGAAGTTTGGCGGCAGGCATATTAATATTGTGTTTTATTGCCAGCAGTATTCCGGCGCTGGCATATAAAGAGCCAAGGACTCATGCCTATGATGTGATTGATGTTTCAAAAGACTGGACTCAAACTGATAAGATGGAATTTGCTCTGGAAGGAACTGATAGGCATGAAGAAATAAGCATAGAGTTTGGCTTAAACGATGGCGTGTTTGTCAGTGAAGCTGGAGAAACATACTTTTACAATCAACTGTATGAGGGGAATCAGATGCGGGCGGCCTGCCAGCATACGTATCAGGTGGGAACATATTCGGGGCATAATATCAAAAGCGATGGCGGCTGTGTGGTGATTGTTTATAATGCTGAGAGATGTTCCGAATGCGGAGATTTAAAAATAGGTTCAAAAAAAGAAACGCATATCTATGAGGTTTGTCCGCATTGATAAAATTTTGTGGTGAGAACCGTTTGTGTAATTAATTGGAGACGCATTTAATATCATATACTTATTAAAACCAGATACACATAAAGAGAACCAAAACAATATGGACATATCATTCAGGCACTTTATATAGGAGGTAATAAAAATTGACAACTTTAAAAAGAATTAAGCTTTCACCAACACTAAAATTTCTAATTCCTTATTTAGATATTGTATGTTTGGTATGTTTTGATATAGCATATAAAAATGTATATACTTATTCTGTAAATCGTATTGGTTGTATTTATATTGCCCGTTTACTAATAAATATACTTACAGGAATTTTTACTGTAATATATATTAGCCACCTTAAGTCTATACAAAGTAAATCAGTTAAAACACTTACATTCATAAATTTATGTGTTCTTTTACTGATAGTTGCTTTGCCATATATAAATGTAGCACTTTTCAGTTATTTAGCTAATAGTGAAAATCATATACTTATTTTCATTGGAATTAACTTATATTTTCTTTTTCAAAATAAAGTTCAGCTAAGAAATATCAAGAGGTGATTTGAAAAATAATATTGGAAAGATTTATTTTATCAGCTTTAAAAGGAAGGTGATACCATTGAGAAAGATTCATTTAAAATTTCTACCGATACTTTCGCTTTTAGGTTTTTTAGGATTTACAAAAGATGCAGATAATCATTTAAATTATCAATATTTTGTTTTCTTACCCATGCTGTAAAACGGTTGAAATGCCATGAATAAGTGATTGTAGTAAAAAGAGGATACCAATGAAAAAACATTTGATTTATACGATAGCATTAATAATTTCCTGTCTCTTTTTATGTAGTTGTAAAAACACAGAAGCAGAGTCAGCCGGTAATGATATCCAGGACATGGTGAATATTGAACCCATACCAGAGGCAGAGAGCATATACCAGACAAATATCATTTCCCTGAACAAAGAGCACAGCGCGGCAGAGATTGTGGGAGATGTTGTCTATGGCGGAGCCATAACCGATTCCTCGCCTGTGGTTACAGTGCAGGATAAAAATACAGGAAAAATAATAAATGAAATAACCGTGCCCATGTCAGGCGAAGCGTTGGGGATACAGAGTCTGACATCTGACAATGAGGGAAATATTTATCTGGTTGTATGCAATTATATGGATAATGGTACCATTGTGTGGAAAATAGATATGGCCGGGACGTTACATGAAATGAATAATATGGTACTGGAAGATACCATGAATGCACAGTCCCAGTCAATTAAAAAGATAGCGGCAGGAACCGATGGGAATCTTTACCTGTGGTGTGAAATGGGCATTCCTGCGGCCGAAATAGAGAATCTCCCTTACGAAATTGATGCGGATGTATATGTAATGGTGGACAGAATATATGTTAAAAATACGGAGTTAAATACTCTGTTTTATACCCAGGTACCGGCAATAGGCGGCTCTAAACTTAAGTACTTTTATGTCAGTAAAAGGGGAAAGCCTGTTGCTGTCACCTCTGATGATGAAGGCATATACATTCGTGAAATAGACTTGGAGAAAAGGGCTTTTGGTGATGAGACAAAGCAGATTGCAGATTCTGATGAGGGAGAAATTGAAACAGTGGCTGTAACGGAAGACGGGCTTTTATTTAGCCGCAATGGAACATTGTATATGTATAATCTGGACAGTAATAAAACAGACAACATTCTTTGCTGGGCAACATATGGCATTGAACAGTCTGACATTTTGTATATAGGCGAAAATAATAACTCCATAGAAGTAATTGACACCCATGAGGGCGTGTCAGGATATGTGAATCTTTCTAAAGGAGAAGTAAATAAGACGGTGATAACCCTGGGTCTGATTCAACTGACACAGGATATCCAGAAAGCGGTCATTGATTTTAACCGCAGTAATCCTGATGTCATGATAAATATAAAGACGTACTATCAGGAAGACGGAGATTTTGAGCAGAGTGTTGAAAGGTTGAAGCTGGATGTGGTTACGGGCAGTGCGCCGGATATCATGGAAGTATCCATGATTAATTATGAAATGCTGGCGGATAAAGGGGTATTTGCCGATTTATATAAATTCATGCAGGATGATAGGGACTTAAGTCAGGATAAAATACTGCCCTCTGTCAGAGAAGCGTATGAGATAGACGGACAACTCCTGAATATGGCGCCGGGTTTCCAATTATACACAGTATGGGGAAACAGGAATAAGATAGGTAATCATAAAGGCGTTACATTAAATGAACTGATGCAGATATTAGGGGAAAACGGAAAGACAATTGATGCAATTTACGGGTTTTCCATGGATGAACCTGTGCTGACTACATTATGCACTTTTGGCATGGATGAGTTTATTAACTGGGAAACCGGAGAATGTGAGTTTACAGGCGATTACTTTAAAGACCTGCTTCGGTTTGCCAAAGAGTATTCCGGCGGATATACCCAGACAGGTGTGTCGCAGGCAATTGCAGAAGGTAATATTCTTTTGTCTATAGGAGTTATTTCCAGTGTGGCGGATTATCAGATTCAGTCAGAATTATACGGCGGTGAGCTTACTTTTGTCGGATATCCTACAGCAGGCGGAAGCGGTACAGCAATTGGATACAGAGGAAGCCAGCTTGCCATATCAAATTATTCGGATGATAAAGGCGATGCATGGGAATTTGTGAAGTATTATATGCAAAATGGCTGGGATGGCCAGGGATTCCCTGTCTTTCAAGACAAGTTTGATGAAGCCATGGAAAAGGCCCGGCAAAAAGATATGGAAACGGTGGATGGCGTCACATATGAACTTCCTAAGGGATATTTTTCTGAGGGCAATCATTATTTTGAAGTTTTTAACGCTGAGCCTGCCGACGTGGAAGCGGTCAGAAATTTAGTTGCTGATGCCGGCAACCGCTATAAGTACAATACAGATATTCTTGGGATCATTAATGAAGAAGCTGACGCATACTTTAAAGATCAAAAACCCATAGACGAAGTCGCCGGAATTATACAGAGCAGGGTAAAACTGTATCTTGACGAGCAGGTCAGATAATATGCACCATGTAAACATGCATCATATTCACAATCACCTCTGACAAGCAGGCTTTGGAGCAGAAGTCAGTTCACACATAATTTTGTACAATTCGTTACATTTGCCCTATGCAGGCTAAGCACCTTTAGGGAAAATGACGATATAATATTAAAGTTTGCATACAAAGTCTGTCTATAGGGTTTACAGCAGGCTTTGCTGGAAAATCTGCTGTCAGTGCGGCAGAAGAAATGGGGGTAAAGGAATACCCTGATTAAGGAGGTAGATGGAACTATGAAAGTACAGAACACGGCAATTTTTATGGGTGACAACACCCGGCGGGAGCGAAATAATGGTGTGCAGGAAGACAAATCCGGACAAAGTAATGTTTATGCAGGAAATTTAAATAAAGCTTTTGATCCGATTGCAAAGAAAAAGCAGGATGCGCAGAAGCAGGCCATGAAGGTTATCGGGGATGCATGGGCAAGTGACCGGAAGCTTGACGATGACCTTGCGGCAAGAAGAGACAAGATGAAGGAATACAAAGATGTTATCGGCAGGGCCAATGAGGAACTGAAACGGATTGGTGAAGAGAGGGAAGCCCTGCGTGACCAGTATGGCGTTGATGCGGATTCCCAGGAAGAAAAGGATCTGCGTCTGCTTGAGAAAGCGGCGGACGCATTTAAGCCGGGGGCGGAACAGTTGACCAAAGAGGAACAGCAGCGCCTTAAGGAAATCTCAGAGGCAGGCGGCCCTACCGAATACCAGCAGCGTTCCTTAGATATGCGGGCCAGCGGCAGCACCTTTGAAAAGGAGATAGAAGAGGCCAAGACGGGAATAGAAGCGGAAAATCATGCCATTTCTGATTTGAAAAGTGCGCAGCTAAAATCCCAGACCATGCTGAAAGCTTCCAACGCCGCGGAGGATATTCTTAAGGCGGCCAGCAAGGACATTATTGGTATGCTGTTTGAAGAAGCCAAAGACCATATCGACGAAGAAATGGAAGAAAAGAAGGAAGAAGCAGCGGAGAAGGCAGAAAAGGAAAAAGAAGAAGAGGAAAAGGTCGAGAAGAGAAAAGAGGAAAAGGAAGAAAAAGAAGAATTTGCCGAGGAAGTAGCAGAAGCCGCTACCGACTTTATGGTAGAGGCAGAGAACACCATGGAGGATGTCCAGAGGGAAATCAAGAAGATTATGGACAAGATGAAACTGGTGGAAGAGGATATCAAAGGAGCCGCAGTAGATACGCTTATGTAATATCTACAGTTTGGTGATTTAACCCTCCTCAAACATAATCTCTTTTTCCGAAAGAAAATGGGTGAAATATCCATCCCAGAGTTTATCGGGAGTCTTATCAGGAAGAAATGCATGAAAAGCGGTGGCAGTGATGCAGGTGAGCATACTGCCATCGTATTTTATATTCAAAACAAAGGCTTTGATATCGGCCAGGGTGACAGAAGCGTTTCCCTGCTCAAGTATCTGTGCGATGAGTTCAGGCTTTAAATGAAGCACCAGCTTGAAACCCACAGGCGTCCGCTTCCCTTTAATCAAGTCAAAGCAGACCGAACGCATATTTTTCCATTGGGAAAATTCATAAGGCGGCAGGATGTTGTCATCGTTGACATCCCCTGTAAAAAATGCTTTCTCTATATGGCCGTCGATTATGAAAGTATTGTAAGTTGTGATGGAAGCTTCCGCAAGGAGAAAACTGTCAAAAGAGTCCGAACCAAGTAACCTGGTCATAAAGTTTTTGATATCTTTTATCTGATACGCTTTCATAGACGCTCCTGTTTTGTTATAATTTGTAACAATGATACTATCAGTATAAAGTTTCTGCGGTAAATTGCAAGTGGAAATTGGTTTTTGCAAAGAAAGTTACTATTTATGGCTCAGAAATGCGCACGGGCTGCGCATTCCGTGAGAACCTGATTCAGGTGTGAGGGGTATTATCGCCCCGAATCGTTGCTATGAGCGGTCTTTAGACCATGAATACCAACAAAAGAAATGGGGGCAATTATGAGTGATGTAAAAATCAAACCGGTGGAAGAAAAAGACATGGAGGAGATTTACCGTCTCTATGGTGAGTTTGCGGCTTATGAAAAGCTGGAGGACTATTTCTCCGCGTCTATGGAGGAGATGGGCAAGCTTATTTTTAAGGACAATCTGCTTCATATGCTGAAAGCGGAAATGGATGGGCAGATTGTAGGATTTGCGGCATATTATTATCAGGTGGTTTCTTTTCCGGCAAAAAAAGTGCTTTATCTGGAAGATATTTATGTGCAGAAAGCATACAGGGGAAAGGGGATTGGCAACCGCTTTCTGGATAGGCTTGAGGAAATTGCAAGGGAGAATGACTGCCTGAAAATGTCATGGAAGTGCCTTGGGTGGAATCAAAATTCCCGTTCCTTTTATGAACATATCGGGGCAAAAATGGACGAAGAATGGGTGATTTATGAGAAGATGCTGTGAGCGCGACACGGAAGCTGGCGCAGTGTCTGTGTACTTATGCCGGGAAGCAGACCGACAGGACAGTGGTTATTTCATTCCACAGGAGAAATAAACCCATAGAGTACTTATTCCGATAATTTGAGAAGCATAAGGAGGCGCTGCCATGAACAAAAATGAGACATTTTGTGAAGAATGTAGCGATGATGTTGCGTATATTGTCAGTACTGTTCCAATGGCAGGAACCATTAAAGGTGGGGAATATTGCTATACGGGTAAAGAAGCCTATTGCGCTGAATGCGGTTCTCCAGTATTTGTTCCGGAACTGAATAAAGGGAATCTTAAGTCCGCGCTTGCTTATGAAAAAAGCCGCAGGGCTGTAGCCGCATTGCTGTCAGGCATGGGTACATGGACTTGTATACAGGGATATCTATTTTAGATACAGGGATTATCGGTTTGATGCCATTGGAAAGACGGCATCTTCTGACCGCATGGTTTGTTATTCTGAACGGAACCGCAAATCAGATTCCACGAATGGGATTACCGATTTGCAGTTCCAGAATGGAAACAGGAATTAAGAATATTTCTGGGCCTGTTCCGCAATCAGTGCATGGTCATCAAAGTAGTTGATTTTCATGGCTTTTTTCACATCGTCAAGGGTTCTGGACGCGGTTTCCTGTGCTTCCATGCTGCCCTTGCGGAGAATCTCATAGACGCCGGGGATATCTTTTTCCCATTCTTTTCTTTTGGCGCGGATGGGAGCAAGTTCTTCCTGAAGCACCTTATTAAGGAATTTCTTCACTTTTACGTCGCCAAGCCCGCCTCTGGTGTAATGGGCTTTCAGTTCTTCCAGATTTGCATATTCGGGAAGGTATTCCGCAAACATGTCATCCCTGCAGAAAGCGTCCAGATAAATAAACACAGGGTTGCCCTCTACCTGTCCGGGGTCGGAGACCTGGAGATGGTTGGGGTCGGTAAACATGGACATTACCTTTTTGCGCACATCTTCTTCCGTGTCGGAAAGGTAGATACAGTTATTTAAGGATTTGCTCATCTTAGCCTTGCCGTCAATGCCCGGGAGCCGCTGGCAGGCTTTGTTGTCGGGAAGGAGCACATCGGGCTCTACTAGTGCATCACCGTAAATGGAATTGAATTTGCGTACGATTTCCCGGGTCTGCTCTATCATGGGGAGCTGGTCTTCGCCTACAGGGACGGTGGTGGCTTTGAAAGCAGTGATATCCGCTGCCTGACTGATGGGATAGGTAAAGAAGCCTACCGGGATGCTGGCCTCAAAGTTGCGCATCTGGATTTCGGACTTTACGGTAGGGTTTCTCTGCAGTCTGGATACTGTCACAAGGTTCATGTAGTAAAAGGAAAGTTCGCAGAGTTCGGGAATCTGGGACTGGATAAGCAGGGTGGAAAGGGCTGGGTCAAGACCGCAGGATAAGTAATCCAGCGCCACCTCAATGATGTTCTGCCGTACTTTCTCAGGCTGTTCCGCATTGTCCGTAAGTGCCTGGGCATCGGCAATCATTATAAAGATTTTATCGTATATACCGGAGTTCTGCAGTTCCACCCTGCGTTTAAGGGAACCTGCGTAATGTCCTACATGAAGACGTCCGGTAGGTCTGTCACCGGTTAAAATAATTTTTGACATGTCTGATACTCCTTTTGTTGATTTTTAACAAATATTGTCTTTGGGCAAAATGCCTGTCGGCTTTATTATACACTATCTGAGAAGAATTTCCTATCAATTTTTTTAATGTGGATTTTGGAGGTGAGATGGTATAAAATAGAAAAATGTAAGAAAAGAATTCTGGAGCGGCCAAAATGAAAATATTAAATAAGATACACAGTAAATTTATAAAGCTTACGTATGTGCGTATTATTGCCATGGGATATCTTATGGTAATACTGGCAGGGACGCTTCTCCTTATGCTCCCAATATCCACGGCGGAGGGAGGAAAGACGGGGTTTCTCACAGCGCTTTTTACGGCGGCAAGCGCTACCTGCGTGACAGGGCTGGTGGTAGTGGATACGGGCACCCACTGGACGGCTGCGGGGCATCTGATTATCATTACCATGATACAGATAGGCGGCCTTGGCTTTATGACCATGGGAATTCTCCTTGCCATGGCTCTGAAAAAGAGAATATCCCTGCGGGCCAGGGGGCTTTTGCAGGAAAGCATGAATTATATGCAGATGGGAGGTATTATCCGTCTGGTAAAAACTGCTTTTCTGGGGACGCTTTTATTTGAGGGAGCGGGAGCCGTACTTCTGGCGGCACGCTTTATTCCGGTATTTGGTGTGGGACGGGGAATACTCTATGGGCTTTTTCACTCTATATCCGCATTCTGCAACGCAGGCTTTGACCTGATGGGGGGATATTCGGGAGAGTATTCTTCTTTTGTGGAATTTTACGGAGATATCCTGATTAATCTGGTGCTGATGGCGCTGATTATTCTGGGCGGCATCGGGTTCTTTGTGTGGAGCGATTTAAGGCAGAATAAGTTCCATTTCAAAAAATATATGCTGCACACGAAAATTACGTTGTTGGTAACTGCTGTACTTCTCATAGGCGGGATCGCTTTATACTACCTGTTTGAAAAAGACAACCTGCTGGCAGGTATGAGCGGAGGGGATAAGCTGCTTGCCAGCGCGTTCAGTTCTGTGACTGCCAGGACGGCAGGATTTAATACCATTGACACAGGAGCACTGACCAATGCCTCGAAGCTGCTGACCATGGTGCTGATGTTTATCGGGGGAAGCCCCGGCTCCACAGCAGGGGGGATTAAAACCGTGACGATGCTGGTGCTGGTGATTTATGTGTGGTCAAACTTAAGGGAGAGCAAAGGCGTTAATATTTTTCACAGGCGTCTGGATGACGATGTGATACGCAAGGCCAGCAACGTGGTGGTCATCAGCCTTTTGCTGGCGGTGGCGTCAATTATTTTTATCTGTTTTAAGCAGCCCTCGCTTCCGGTGGAGGACGTGATGTTTGAAGTGTTCTCTGCAATTGGTACGGTAGGGATGAGCACTGGACTTACCAGAGATTTATCCACCAGTTCCCGGATTGTGGTGATTCTGCTGATGTATTGCGGGCGTATTGGAAGCATGTCCTTTGCCCTTTCCTTTACGGAACGGAAGAAGGTTCCTCCGGTTCAGATGCCTGTTGAAAAAATTATGATTGGTTAACTGCTGCATGGATGAAAGATGATAAAAATTGTATATATGTGTGGATAGGAAGGAGACAGAAATGAGGTCGGTTTTGATTATAGGGCTTGGGAGGTTTGGGCAGCATCTCTGCAGGAACATGGTGGAAATGAAAAATGAAGTGATGGTGGTGGATGTAAAGGAAGACAATGTGGAGGCAATGATGCCGATTGTCACCAATGCCCAGATTGGGGACTGCACCAATGTGGAGGTCTTAAAGAGCATCGGCGTCAACAATTTTGATATTTGTTTTGTCTGTATCGGAACGAATTTCCAGAGCAGTTTAGAGATTACCTCCCTGTTAAAAGAAAACGGTGCAAAGTATGTGGTCAGCAAGGCCACCAGGGATATACAGGCCAAATTCCTTCTTCGCAACGGTGCGGACGAGGTGATTTATCCTGACCGGGATATTGCAGAGAAGGCAGCAATCCGTTACAGTTCCAGCCATGTGTTTGACTATATTGAATTAAATGATGAATATTCCATTTATGAAATTCCGGTAGCAGAAGAATGGGTGGGCAAATCCATTAAAGAGGTAAATTTCCGGGCAAAATATAAGGTGAGCATTCTGGGGATTAAAAAGGGCGAAAGCACCAAGCTTCTGCCCATGGCGGAGCATGAGTTTGATGAGAAGGAACATCTGATGGTGGTGGGCAGGATTGAAGACGTGGACCGGCTTCTTAAGAGATTCGACAATGACAAGAATAAAAAAAGTCGCAGACAGGGTCTGGCCTGACATGAAAGCGGCCGGGCTGGCAGGGGCGGTTTTTCTGGTTTACTATCAAATTGTACATTCTGTGTTCGGCGCATTCTGCCCGCTGCTGGTGCTCACAGGGATTCCCTGCGCGGGATGCGGGCTGACCAGAGCAGCCCTTTACCTGCTACAGGGAGAAGCGGCAAGGGCGGCCCATATCAATCCGTCCATTTTTTTAATTGTGATTTTCCTGCTGTACTGCGGATATTTCCGCTATATCAGGGGCGTAAAGGTGAAAAGGCCCGGTCTGGCCCTTGGCCTGCTGGTGGCCGGGATGCTTGTGGTTTATGGCAGCAGGATGTATTTCTATTTCCCGGAAAGGGCGCCCTATGTGTATCAGAGCAATAATATAGCGGCCAGATGGATTCCAGAGTATGACCAGTGGGTGGGAAGAGCGCTGTCCGCCATACGTGATGCACGGGGATGATGTTTACCAGAGCGCTTTTTTGGCGGAATGAAAATCAATGCCCATGGATTGCCGGCTGGGCGGACACGAGGATTTTATACCTGAGCTGGATTTTGTCGTGGAACTGGACGGCCAGGTGATTGGCAATATAATGTATACGAAATCACGGCTGGTTGATGAAACGGGAGAAAGCAAATGACTGGGGGCTGAAAATATTTTATAAGGTTGTCATGAAAGGGCGGTGTTTATTTCATCCACCGCCCCGAAGCCCCGCAGGGAAGTATCAGCCCGCTTTCCTTCACAGGAATACCAATCTCGGAGGACATAACCTGTCCTCCCATTTTTTTGGCAATGGCAGAACTCAGCATATAGGTAAGCACGGCAGGCTGCAGGCCGGTGGTGTAGGAGTTGATTAGGAAAAACAGGGCGTCTTTGCTAAGGAGCTTTGAGGTCAGCTCAATGAAAGGGTAGATGCTGTCTTCCATTTTCCATATTTCACCTTTGGGGCCTCTGCCATAAGAAGGGGGATCCATAATAATGCCGTCGTAGGTATTGCCCCGGCGGATTTCGCGTTCTGCAAATTTTACGCAGTCGTCTACCAGATAGCGGATGGGAGCCTCCCCAAGCCCGGATACGGCAGCGTTTTCTTTTGCCCATGCCACCATGCCTTTGGAGGCGTCCACATGGGTGACGCTGGCGCCGGCGGCCGCGGCGGACAGGGTTGCGCCGCCTGTGTAGGCAAACAGATTTAAGATTTTTACGGGGCGGCCGGCTTTCTTGATTATTTCGGAAAACCAGTCCCAGTTTACCGCCTGTTCGGGAAAAAGTCCGGTGTGCTTGAAACTGAAAGGTTTCAGCCGGAAGGTCAGCTTCCGGTAATGAATATTCCATTCTTCCGGCAGGCTGAAAAATTCCCATTCCCCGCCGCCCTTGGAACTTCTGTGGTAATGGCCGTTTAACTGCTTCCATTCCCGCGCCTTTTTGGGCGTGTCCCAGATGACCTGCGGGTCGGGGCGCAGGAGGATATATTTTCCCCAACGCTCCAGCTTTTCCCCACAGGAGGTATCTATTACTTCATAGTCTTTCCAATTATCTGCTGTCCACATAAATTTTCCTTTCTGTCATAAGCGGCAAATAGATTTGCCGCCAGTGATAACCCTCCGGGGAAAGCGCTGCTTTTCAAGGAAGATATTAGCTGTCATAAAAATCTCCTGTAAAATATTTCAATGACTTTTCGGAAATATTTACATACCTACAATTGGTATTGCATAAAATTTCCATTTTTCATAAAACCAAAATCAGTATACAATAAAACACCCATATCTGAAGCTGTAATTTGGACGCTGCTACACCCATATTCTTTTGCCTCATTTACAACTCGTGATAACAATTCTTTTGCAATTCCCCGCCTGCGATAATCATTAGAAGTATACATGCTGGACAGTAATCCTATTTTTCCATTAGGGCATCCAAAATATGGCGGTTTTTCAATGAATGACATTCCACTTGTTCCTACAATTTTGTCTCCATCAACAGCCAGCCAAGAGACAAAAGTGCCATCTGCCATATGCCGATTGTAATAATCCCTTAAGGCAGACTTTAAATCCAGATCTTCTGTTGCTCCTTCTTCCCGCAGTTGGCAGATTCTCATTTCTATGAATGTATCCAGTTCTTTTTCCGTTAATTTCTTATATTGTATAACCATACCTATTACCTCCGTGTTCAATATCCTTTATTATTTTTTTGCTTCTTCAATAGAAACATATGATAAATTTTGGAATGGTTTCATGGAAGCATCATAATAGTGGTATAAAAACATTTTTAATTTTCCTCCAAATTAGGTATCGAATCATTTATCACAATGTCGCCATTACAAAACTAACTACCGAGAATAGATTGCATAAGCAATGAAAACATATACTTATATACAAATTCTTTTCCTTATATGCCACATATGCCACTGGTGCAAACGCTAATATACGAAATATATTATTAAAAGGCAGCCAGAAATGATAAAGTGAAAACAAAACAGCTATAACTATTGGGAGAAACGAGCTTTGCTTTTTATAGTGTGAAGTTAAATATCCTCTAAAAAATAATTCTTCTGTTATGGGTGCAATTAATACATTAAAAGCACCATAATATATGCAAGTCAATATCAGTATTGGTTTTGAAAATGATTTCATGTATTCATAATTTGTCCAATCAAAACCTATCGGTAAATTATTAAGTAAAGTAACTCTCGTTTGAGCGAAAATCTGATTTTCTAAAGGTGCAACAAATGCCGAAAGCAATCCTGCCACTCCGAAGAAAACAAATGCAATTATTAGTATTTTCCATAGCGGCAATTTCTCTTGCCCGATAAATGCACTTTTAAGTGAATACACTCCATTTTCTCTTTTGCTTGCAGAAAAAATTACGCCTAATTCCATTGGCACCAATATAACCGTTCCCAAAATGCAAAATAGTAGTATATGCGGTATATTGCAAAAATTCCCCAATAATAAATAACTCAAACTTAAAACTATTGTGGGCGTAAAAATTCTTAATATAAGTCCTTTGGCATCTATCTTATTCATATGCCCCTCCACTGTCGGCTGGCTCTTTGTCCGGTCTTGCTGTCTTTGCTCATGAAACTGCTCCTTTACAATAAAATAGAGCGCATAGATTTATTCAATTATGATTGTGATAATAGTTATTTAAGTAAATTAATACAGCAACCTTTGTCCCACGAATTTCAACAGAATTTCATAATAATCGTTTAATTTTAGGAAGTATGAAGCTCACTAACCTAAAGGTAAACAATATTCAGTTTTCATATCATTTTTCTGTCTTGATTTTTCCCGATAAACTGGAAATTATAGTAAATAACCTATAGCGATGAAAAAATAGCTATACAAGCATTTCCTGTTTAATCTTAAATACATTACACCACTAAGAACAGAAAATATCATAGTAGAAATTCCGTTCCATATTTCAAGTCCTACTCCTCTTGATACGAAATGAAACGCTCCCCATGTCACAGCCAATATAATACCGCCAAAAGGAATTGGACTTTCTTTTTTCAACAAGGTTTCAATCGCTTTTTGTCCATATATTATGATTAGAATTACAAGCATTACCTCAAATATATAGTATAAATATTGCACACAAAATTGGAATACGGTTTTACCCTGTGCTTCTCCGATGAACTTTAATGTATGCCAATCAATGAAAGTGATAATTTTACAGCCAATGAAGCAAGCAAGCATTACTATCCAATTTTTCAAAGAAATCCTCTCTCTTTTGTTTCCGCTTGATGGAAAATGATAATGTTTCCTTGAAAAAATCAAGAGAACACCAATGAAAAACGCCCACATAAAAACCATTATGATACAATGAATGTTTCTTTGGTACGTTGTATAATTCTGTATATCTGCATGCAGAATTATAACTTCAATTACGAATATTGACAGATATTCAAGCATAAATGCTCCAAATGAGAGTAAACTCAGCCATAAATATTTTGTCCATTTTACTTCTCTAACCATTCTCCTCTCCTTATGAAATTCCGATTTTGCACTTTCTGCAACTTTCCGACAACCGGAAGTTATTGTATTGCTTTTTTCATCCAACTATCTAAAAAGGCAAGCTGTTCGTCTGTATGAAACCAATGCTCTCCCTTTTCCATTACTGTTAGATTTGCATTATGGTTGCTAATAAACTTATTTATTGTTTGGCGTGATATGAGATTATCGTTTCCAGCATATAAAATTTCAGTAGGAACGTTCCAGGTTATGGGGTTCTCCCTAACAAAGCATAAATATTCCCATGACAGTGTTTCTCCAAAATCCGTGGAAATTTCTCTTTTCTCATGCAAATCTGTTTCTGATACATTCGCCCAACTCATCATATCCAATATAAGCCTTTCCATATCAAGTACAGGCGAAATAAATAAAGCCTTTTTAATATTACAAGTTTGTAATGTGTGCATTGCAAAGTAAGCGCCAATACTATTTGCAAGCACATAAATATGGTCATATCTTTTATGTGCGCTGTCGTAAGCAACTTTAATTTGATTTTGAACAATCCACGGAAGATAGTCATTGTACTCTATACCAATCATATCAAAACCTGAACAATTTTTCTTGTACTGTTCAGCTTCCAAATGGCTTCCACCCTTTCCATGAATATATAAAATTGTTTTTTTCATAATACCACCTCTAAAAAAATCCAATTTGTATCTCTGACATAATACCACAATCACATTTATATTTCTATCAAATCTCTTCCTCCCTCCGCTTAGTCTTGTTGTGTTGTATGTTATACTGTCGGCTCTCGTTCTGAAGTTTCCTCGCAAGGTTCGTTTTGTTGTAGCTGATTATTGCCTTGATTTTTCTGACAATTGGCAATTTATTTAATTATTTATTATTTTTCATATCTAAAGTTTTATTACTAAATTCTTTTCTTAATTGCAATATTCCTGATATAACAAAAGTTGATGATAACAATATCAACAAAACCCCATTTCCAATTGAGATATCTACAGAATTAGAATCTAGTGTTTGTTGAAACAAATTATCAGAGAATGCAAACCAAAAATAAGCCGTAAAATCAAATATTCCATGCAACAACACACATGAAATTAAGTTTTTAGAACGATAATATATAACACAAAATAGAAAGCCAACGAATGTTGCATATATTACCTGACACGTTGTTGATATTATCAATGAAGGAGACCATATAAGATTCATCAGATGCATGATTCCAAATACTAACGATGAAAAAATGGCTGATATATATATCCCTTTTTTGGTATCTCCAAAATAATTTTCAAATGAATTAAATAATAAACCTCTACACAACAATTCTTCATATATCCCAATTGCAAGTGTTACTATGAAAAAATAAACAATCATTGGTAATGCTTCTGGAAAATTTTTTTCTGGTGGTTGATAATTGCTGGCAAGTTGAAATAAAATTGCAATAATTAAAATGAATCCATACCATAAAAATCCTTTTATAAATCCCGCTTTCTTTATTTCTATTTTAATATTAAAAAGTCTATTTATTGATATCCACAAAATTACTGATAATACTAATCTTGCAACAGCTTGTATTATGCCTGCTGCTAAGAAGCTTGATTTATTTTTAATTAATGGTGCTATGCATACGTTAACAAAAACGGCATAAACAAGAATTATGATTACAGCAATGAAAATAGATAAGAATAATTTCTTTTTATTTCCCATTTGATTAACTCCTCTCTGTAAATTCTGATTAAATTGTTCAACGCTGTTAATTTACCACAACCGGACACACAATTCCATTAAATTTTCCTTAATCTCCCTTTGCCTTATTATTAGCAATCATCATCTGCCTTACCCGTTGTTACTATTCACGGCTTGGGAGCCGCTCATAGTAACATTCGGGGCGATATTTAAAGTTTGCTTCGCAAAGATCGCCCCTCACACCTGAATCATGTTCTCACGGAATGCGCAGTAAATGCGCATTCCTGACCCGTGAAAAGTAACTACCCGTTCTCTCTGCTCCGCACTATCCAACATCCGGCGGTTGTACAAACGGTGGCCGCTGTGTATAATGTAAATAAAAAAGATGAGGTTTTGCGGGGGCGGATATGGTGTCAGAAAACAGGTGTCCGGGATGCAGACGGACGGTGTGCGATGGATGCGGAATTTACCGGAAGTTAAACACAAATAAACAGGTAAGGATAAGCTTTCCCAAGGGATTTAAAGTGCAGCCGGGGAACGGACTTGGGATTTCCTTTGACATAGGAACCACGACTCTGGCAGGGATGCTGTGGGATTTAAAAGAGGGAACCCTTCTGGAAGCGGAAACAGACGCCAATCCCCAGACTGTGTTTGGCGCTGATGTAATCAGCAGGATTCAGGCTGCTGCGCAGGACAGCGGGCATCTTAAGAAGATGCAGGAAATGCTGGTGGAAAAGCTGGATGAGATGGCATCAGAGATGACAGTGCGGCTGGCAGGCAGCAGGGACATCGGTGTATATGGGCAGGATACGATTAAGAAAGGAAACCGGGCGGGAGGAAATGCCGAAGGGGAAAGAAACGGAATCATAAGGAAAGTCACCGTGGCAGGCAATACCGCCATGAGCGAAATCCTTCTGGGAACCGTACCCTTACAGTTGTCCAAGGCGCCTTTTTCCCCCGATTATGAAAATACAGTTTATCTGAAAGGAAGCGAACTTGGTTTCCGTTTTTTGCAGGAAGCCGATATTATAATTCTGCCGCCAATAGGGGGCTATGTGGGCGCCGATGCCCTGGCAGTCCACGGTTATGTAAGCATGGAGGAGACGGGCAGAAGAATTCTTTCCATAGATATAGGGACAAACGGGGAAATTCTTTTGCAGTGCGGCAAAAAAAGATTCGCCTGCTCTACGGCGGCGGGGCCTGCGCTGGAAGGCGGGGCAGTCAGCCAGGGGATGCGCGCCGCACAGGGAGCCGTGGACATGGTTTCTCTGGCAGGGAGATTTCCCATGGAGGATTTGACCAGCCGGGTTATTGGGGGCGGAGCCGGGAGAGGCATCTGTGGTTCGGGCCTTGTGGACAGCCTTGCCTGTCTTTACCGGACAGGGGTCATAGACCATACGGGATATATGCGCGATGGCATGGAAGCCAAAAAAAACGGCGTTCCCGGACGGATAGCAAAGCGCATAAAGGAAGATGAGAGGGGCCGCAGATTTCTGCTGACAGATGAGAAAAATCCGGTATTTCTGACAGCCGGGGATGTGCGTCAGCTTCAATTGTCGGTCAGTGCCATACGGTCCGGCGCGGAGACGCTTTTGGAAAAAGCAGGGATGAAAGCGGAACAACTTGACAGGATTTATCTTGCCGGGGCTTTTGGATGTTATATAGGAATAGAGAGCGGCCTTGCCGTAGGGCTTTTCCCTCATGTTCCCAAAGAAAAAATCTATCAGGCCGGGAATCTTGCGGGAATGGGAGCGGCTATGGCGCTGCTTTCCGGAGATGCCCTAAAAATTATGGAAGAAGAATGCAGGAGAATTATCCATGTGGAGCTTGCCGGGGAGGAGACTTTCAAAGAACGGTTCCTTGTTCATATGAATTTTCCGTTGAAATTTTAAAAATCCATGGTATGATAGCGTGAGGAGCACTTCTAAAGTTCACGGTAAGGGCCATGACGGTGAGTTTAAGAAGTACTATAATCTGTTGCCCAGACTGTTCTCCACACAGATTTGGGTAGCAATGATTGGGAAAGGAAACAAAGGAAATGAACAGGGATTTTTTGAGGGATAAAAAGCGGATTGTGGTGAAAATAGGCACTTCCACAATTACCCATGTAGATACAGGGCATCTGAATCTTATTAAGATGGAAAAGCTGGCAAGGGTTCTGACGGATATCAAGAACCAGGATAAAGAAATCATTGTGATTTCCTCCGGGGCTATCGGGGCAGGAAGAAAAGCGCTGGGAATTACGGAAAAGCCCCGGAGCCTTTCAGAAAAGCAGGCATGTGCGGCAGTGGGGCAGGCAAGGCTTATGATGATATACCAGAAACTTTTTTCAGAATATAATCAGACCATTGCCCAGATTCTGATTACCAAGCGGACCATGGTCAATGAGGTGAGCCGGAAGAATGCGGAAAATACCTTCCGGGAGCTGCTTAAGTTTGGAGTTATCCCTATTGTCAACGAAAACGACACAGTTTCCACAGATCAGATTCAGGACGAAAATTTCGGAGATAATGATACCCTTTCCGCCACGGTGGCCCAGATGGTACATGCGGATATGCTGATTCTTTTGTCGGACATAGACGGGCTTTATACGGATGATCCGAGAAATAATAATAAGGCAGAATTTATAAGCTGTGTGGAAACCATTGACGATAAACTGATTGCCTGCGCCAAGGGCGCAGGCACTACCTTTGGGACAGGCGGCATGGCCTCCAAGATTATGGCCGCCAAGGTTGCCAATGGCGTGGGAGTGGATATGGTCATTGCCAATGGGGACGATGTGGTGAATATCAGCAGGATACTTGAGGGGAAAGAAATAGGGACGCTGTTTAAGGCAAAGGAGACAGCAGGGTAAAAACCTGCCGCCCTTTAGCCGGCACAGCGTCTGACTCTGACCGCCAGAAAAATGCTGATTACAACCATGGCAATCCATAGCAGTACTGCTATGATAAAAGATGTTTCGTTTTTAATCGAACTGCCAGCCTCTGAATTTACCAAAACATCCCAGATGGCCCCGGCGCCCCAGAAGAATGGAAAGATACAGAAAATATTCTTAGTAAGATAAAATACGGTAACATACATGATGCCGACAAAAAACAATTTTTTAAATTCCGGCTGGAAACCTGCGTGGTGCAGGCTGTAAAATACTGCGGTCATAAAGATGGCGGGAAGTATTCCGAAAGCCCGTTCAAATTCATAGCGCAAAAAACCATATATAAAAACCATTTCAAATATTCCGGCGGCAAAAATATATGCAATTGCATAAAAGGAATATTTGTCAAAAATTAGAGTTTCTGTACTTTTACCAGCGAACACAGCCAGCAATCCGGCGCCTGCAGTTACATTAACAGCCAGACTGACAGCCAGTTTTTCTTTATGGAATCCCAAAACAGCCAGGCTCTTTTTTTGTATAACCAGAAGGTAGTATAAAGGCAGAAAAAATCCTAAAAGCAAAATCATCAGAACATCTCTTAATAAAATATTGGAAATCTCATGGTTAAATAATGCCATGGCGGCGCTTAACAAAATCATAGTGAAACCGCAGGCCAGACCAAATATGTTTTCTTTATCAATATCTATGTGTATCCATTTATTTTTCATCAATTTCTCCTTACAGGTATACAGATAATAACCTTTTGGTGCCAGATATCTCAGCGTTTACAATATCTATCATGCGTTCCAGATTTGCCGCATGTGGGGGAGGCACTTCCTGCTTCCATGCTACACTATTCTGCCTGCTGATTCCGGCAAGGTAAGATTGCAGGGCGGTCAGACGCCTTTCCAGCAAATCTTTCTTTTCTTCCGATTCCAGAATGTCCATAAAAAAGGCGGCTATTGTAAAAATATTGGTGTCATAATTTATCTGCACAAGGGATTTCCTGATGGTATCCTTCAACTCGCTCTCCCCTTTTCCGGTTAATGAATAGATTGTCCTGTCGGGCATGTTGCCTGTCCTTTCAACAGTGCCATCAATCAATCCCTTTCTCTCTAAAGTCTTTAAAGTTGCGTAAACGGTTGAATCTGCAATATGAAACCACCACCTGATATTCATATAATCTAATAATTTTGTAATTTCATATGCATTGACTGGCTTTTCATAAATGATTCCCATAAGCAAAGTAGCTGGTTTTGACAACATTTCTTTTCCTCCTAATTAGTTCATATATAAAGTACTATATATATATAGTATGTAAATAATAACATACTCCTGGCATAAAGGAAAGTCTTTTGTAAAAAAATAGCAGGCGGTACGCCTGCTATTTTTTAAAAACCAGTTTTGTGCTGTGACACTTTCGCACATCAGGTAATGATTCGGAAGGTTTACGTGCGCAGTTCAGGACAGCCGGTGGATAAACAGTCCGCTCCGCAGTTTTGGCTCAAACCAGGTGGATTTGGGCGGCATGAGGAGTCCGGCATCAGCCACTGCAAGAAGTTCCGGTATGGAGGTGGCATACATGGAAAAGGCAGCCGCCATATCGTCGCCAACCCGCCGCTCCAGTTCGGCAAGGCCCCGGATGCCCCCTACGAAATCAATCCGGCTGTCAGTTCTGGGGTCGTTGATATTCAAAACAGGGCCTAAAAGATTATCCTGCAGAATGGACACATCCAGTCCTTTTACAGGATCCGGGGAAAGCAGGGAACTGTCGGCGGTAAGGAGATACCAGCAGCCGGACAGGTACAGGCCGAAAGTTCCTTTCTTTGCGGGGGAAACAGGTTCTTTTCCTTTACATTCTATGGAAAAGCCGGCCTTTTCCACAGCTTTTAAGAATTCCCCGGCCGTCATCTGGTTCAAATCTTTTACTACCCGGTTGTAAGGCATAATATAAAGCTGGTCGTCAGGGAACAGCACGGAGAGAAATCGGTTGTATTCTTCCCTGCCCGTGTAACCGGGATGCATTTGCCGCCTGTTCAGTCCCACCTTTACAGCGGAAGCGCAGCGGTGGTGGCCGTCTGCTATGTAAGTACAGGGAATTTCGCCAAACAGCTTTTCCAGCCGGGCAGTTCTGTCCGGGTCTGCAATGCGCCATACCCTGTGTGTAATACTGTCTGTCGAAACAAAATCATAAAGGGGCGTCTGCTTTTTAACGTTCTCTACAATTTCCCTGATTTCTTTTTGGGAGCGGTATACCAGAAAAATAGGGCCTGTGTGGGCATCCGTGGCGTCTACATGGCGGATGCGGTCAAGTTCCTTGTCCGCTCTGGTGTTTTCATGTTTTTTAATAATCTGGCTCTGGTAATCGTCCACAGAAGAACATGCCACAAGGCCTGTCTGGGAACGGCCGTCCATGGTCAACTCATAAAGATAGTAGCAGGGAGTATCTTCCATTATAAAGGTGCCTTCTGCAATCATGGAATCCAGAAGTTCCCTTGCCTTGGCGTACACCCGCGGGTCATAGGTATCCACATCATCGGCAAACTGGGTTTCCGCTCTGTCAACCCGAAGGAAAGAGAGAGGTTCTCTGTTGACCTCCGCAAGCGCTTCCTTGCGGTTATAAACATCGTAAGGCAGGGCCGCAACCCTTGCGGCCAGCATGGGAACAGGTCTGATACACTGGAAAGGTGTGACTTTTGGCATAAATAGTCCTCCATTATTTATCTGTAAAACGTAACTCTGTTAACATAAGAACAGTTCGCAAAGCGTGCTGTCCGTTGTTACAATAAACTGACTCACGAAACGTGGCAGCGTTTGTAACAATAAACTGGCCCACGAAACATGGCAGCGTTTGTTACAATAAGCTGGCCCGCGAAACGTGGCATCGTTTGTTACAATAAGCTGGCCCGCGAAACGTGGCAGCGTTTGTTACAATAAGCTGGCTCGCAAAGCGTGGCAGCGTTTGTTGGTAATAATATGCGCCTCTGCGGGCCAGGATGCAACAACTATGATTATACGTTGCGGCCGCAGGCGTGTCAATCGGTAACGGATTCATGTTCCTGGAATTAATTTAATACATTAATTGGGTGAATTTCTAGTTGACTGGTAAGGGATAACTCATATATAGTATATAGAAGTGGGTAAATACAGGGCGGATAGCGACAGAGCTCCATAGGGAAATTCCGGGGTGAAAATATCCGGCCGGTGCCATTGCGTAATGAAATACATACATGCCGCCAGAGTGTGCTGGAAAATTTTCCCGCATTCTGCATGTCCCGGGTTGCGCGGTATTTGCGTAAAAATGGAGCACGAACTTGCAGAAAGCATTTTTCAAATACGTTCTGGACGGCAGGATGAGGAGGAGAAAATGAGCGATTCTATAGGATGGATTGTGGTAGCATTTGCGCTGTATCTTCTGGTTATGGTCGGAGTCGGCGCAATGTATGCAAAGAAAAATAACAGTACAGAGGATTATTTCCTTGGAGGCAGGAAGCTTGGAGGATGGGTTGCGGCCTTGTCGGCACAGGCATCGGATATGAGCGGATGGCTTCTTATGGGGCTTCCCGGTTCAATATATGCGTTGGGAACCGGACAGGCATGGATAGCAATAGGTCTTTTTATAGGAACGGTGCTGAACTGGCTGTGCATTTCGGGGCGCCTGCGCAGGTACACGATCCGGGCCAACAATTCTCTGACGCTGCCTACGTATTTTGAGAACAGATTTCATGATAAAAAGAGAGTGCTGCTTTTTATTTCGTCGGTGACGATAGTTGTATTTTTTCTGGTGTATACGGCGTCGGCGCTGGCAGCAGGGGGCAAGCTTTTCAATTCCGTATTTAACGTAGATTATAAAATTGCTCTTACCATCGGGGCAATCGTAATTCTGGTATATACTTTTATGGGCGGCTTTCTGGCCGTATGTACCACTGATTTTATACAGGGAACCCTGATGCTGGTGGCTCTTCTGGCAGCGCCTATTGCCGCCCTGGGAATCGTGGGGGCCGGAAACGTCATGAACAATATAGACATGAGCGGTGTGGCCGGAGGTTCAGCAGCTTATTTAAGCCTTTTCAGTAATGGCGGCGAGCCTTACCGTGCAGTGGACATTATTTCCGGTCTGGCGTGGGGGCTTGGCTACTGCGGTATGCCTCATATTCTGGTCCGTTTTATGGCGGTTAAGAATGAGAAAGAATTAAGCAAATCCAAAGGGATTGCAATTATCTGGGTATTTCTTTCCCTGATACTTGCCTGCGTGATAGGCGTTGTGGGGCGTGCTTATCTTTACCCTGAAATTCTTGCCGGGGGAGAAGAGGAAAAAGTCTTTATCAATATGATTATCAAGCTTTTTACACAGGACATTAAAGTGCCCGTTATTGCAGGTATTTTCCTGTGCGGTATACTGGCGGCTATCATGTCAACGGCGGATTCCCAGCTTCTTGTCAGCGCATCCAGCGTGGCGGAAGATATTGTAAAGGGCATCATTAAAAAAGATGCTACGGAAAAGACCGTGTTCAGAATCAGCCGTATCACCGTGCTTGCCATTGCAGTGCTTGCCTATCTGATTGCCCTTAATCCCAACAGTTCTATCATGGGACTTGTTTCCAATGCCTGGGCAGGGCTGGGCGCTGCTTTCGGACCTACGGTGCTCCTTTCCCTTTACTGGAAGCGGACGAACTTCCAGGGGGCAGTGGCAGGTATTCTGGCAGGCGCATTGACTGTACTGGTCTGGGATTATATCCCCCTTGTTTCCGGCGCAACCCTTGGAAGCGTTACGGGGCTTTACTCGCTGGCAGTGGGATTTGCAGTGAGCCTTCTTGCAATCGTGGCAGTGAGTCTTCTGACACCGGAGCCTTCGGCTGAAATGATGGAAGAGTTTGACGACGTGAGCCTGAACAGAATCAATTTTGATGAAGAATAAAGAATATATTAGCATATTTATATGTTTACAAGGGACTGCCCACAGGTTTAAGTGTGGCAGTCCCCCTTTCTCTCACATGGGCATGGTTTACCATTACATTTATAATTCATTAATTTACCTTATACCTTAAAATAGTTTTGAGATTATCCGCCTTTGTTCTATTAGCATTGCTTAAATAGATTTCTCTATGACAATCTGATATGCGTTGCAAACTGTTTTCTGCTGCAAATTTATCCATTTGTTCAAATGAAAACGGTTCATTGTCATATGAGCCGATATGAAGAATTTCAACGCATTTTCCGTCATGTATTGTGTCAAAATAAATATCTTCATACAGTAGATTAGGCTTTTTGACTTTTACCCTTTCCAGGGCAGCACATACCATTTCCGCTGTAATAAAATCCGGCTGGCGTATCATAATGGTATATTCCAAATTCTCTTTTATAAGTATGCCAGCAGCAGATTCCTTATCAACATTTTTCTGTTTCCAGATACCCTCCAAAGGATAAACGGTAAAGTCGTGAATTTTGTTTGATATAATGTTGTTGACTGCGATAGATTTATAGCCCGTTTTAATAGCATACGCTAATGAGTAGAGAGCAGCTACCTTATCTGAAAAATCAGTATCATTAGGATTTCCACTTCCCTTAATCATAATAAAATTTTGCCTGGGTATATCTACTAAAGCAGGTAAACTTTTTGCTCCATATAGAGCCTTTTCGTGCTTTTTCCATTCAAATTTCATATCAGCACCTCCTATAGGCAACAGTGTATCAAACATAACCTGACACCTAAAGTCATGTTCTATATTTTTCTTGTATTTCCTGCAATCTTTTTTTCATTTGTTCCCGTATATACTGCGGTTCTATTATTTCAACACAATTAGAAAAAGACATTACATAAGAATACAAAATCTCATTGTCGGGTAAATCTACTTGGACATACAAATTCCCCTGTGAATCCTCTGTTATTTTATCCGCAAATTCGTCATAAACGCGAAAAGCTATTTTCTTATCAAATTTCAAACTTACAGCTACAGTCTTTTCAACTTGGATTTGTTTTTCAATCTTGGCCGGTGTTAAATCTTGTGTAAAAGTTTCAGACAGCATTTCAAGTTCTTTTATTCTTGTCAGCTTAAAGAAACGATAATCATTTCTTAATAAGCAAAAGGCATATAGATACCAATCTTTGCTCTTAAATACTAAGCGAATAGGTCTGACATTTCTCTTTTCCTTATTTCCATTACCACTAAAATAGCAAAGAGAAACAACTTTCTTTTGGAAAATGGCTTCTTTGAGGATATTAAACGTATCTTGTTGTGGATTACCATGCACCCAGTCCGAGAAATCAACTTCAATCCAATTTGCGGATTTTAACTGAAATAGACCGCTTAACTTTGTAAGTAATTCATCAGAATTTTTACCTGTAGTTGCAGCCATTCCTTGTAATGCTGTTAGCATTTGCTCCTGTTCTTGTTCAGAAAGCAAGGATTTATCCAATATATTGTCATTAAGAATAAAAATACCTCCCCCCTTTCCCTGCGTCGCATAAATAGGAATTCCTGCACTGCTTATAGCGTCAATATCTCTGTAAATAGTTCTGATTGATACTTCAAATTTTTGAGCAAGTTCGGGAGCGGTTGCTTTTCCGTTCTCCAGAAGATAGTACACAATTCGAAATAATCTGCTTTCCTGCATTTTCATCACCTCTCATACATTATAACACATAAACCTGTCAACAAAATGTCATGTTATATAAAATGAATGGGTGGGATTCCGCCGTCGTCGGCATTATGGGAATGTGCATAACAGGCTATTCCATTTTCTCCTGCTAAATGACTTATTCTTTCAGCTCCCCGGATTTCTTCCTTGCGGTAAAGGGTTGTGCCTGTCGCCGGCTGAACGCTGAAATATAACATATCAACGCAAATTCGCAATTTTTTTTCAAAAATTACTTGCATAAAAGGAAATCATCATGTATACTATCAAGTGCTGTGACATGATAGCGATGAAGCGTGAGGTTGCTGCCCTGCCGAAAGGCACTGCAGGTTTTCCGTGGAGCGAATGTCAAGGGGCTGGCATATCAGCCAGACCAAAGAACCTGACGGCAAGTCACTGTACAGACATATAGCCTGCCAGAAGGCAGGAACACGGGCGTTAAGCGTGCTTGGTAAAACCGCGGAGGAATCCGCCGGGGAAAATAAGCAGGACACGCACGGGGGAGTGTACAGTCACCGCTTGTCGTACTTAATTCATCATAAAAGTGCGAAAAGGAGGCGGCTTTTTTTATGGCAAGTCAAGTAATGAGAATCACACTCAAGGCTTATGATCATCAGTTGGTTGATGCATCTGCCAAGAAAATTATCGAAACAGTCAAGAAGAATGGATCACAGGTGAGCGGACCAGTGCCCCTTCCAACCAAGAAGGAAGTAGTCACTATCTTAAGGGCAGTCCACAAATACAAAGATTCCAGAGAGCAGTTCGAACAGAGGACGCACAAGAGACTGATTGATATCATCACACCCACACCCAAGACAGTGGATGCGCTCCAGAGACTGGAGATGCCTGCCGGTGTGTATATTGATATCAAGATGAAAAACAAGTAAAAAACACTTGTAACAAGTAAAGAACACTTGCAACAAGTAAAAAAAACACTTGTAACAAGTAAAAAACACTTGCAGCAAGTAAAAAACACTTGTAAACCATTATACTAGGATGGCCCGATATGGGCCCGCTGTAGAAGCAAATGGAGGTAAAGAAATGAAGAAAGGTATTTTAGCTACCAAAATCGGAATGACTCAGATTTTCAGCGAGGACGGAACACTGGTTCCCGTAACTGTGCTTCAGGCCGGACCCTGTGTGGTAACACAGATTAAGACAGTGGAAAACGACGGCTATAGCGCAGTGCAGGTTGGGTTTGTTGACAAGAAAGAAAGAATTGTCAATAAGGACAAGAGCGGAAAGAAAGAAATCATCCACAGACACGGCGTAAACAAGGCAATGAAAGGACACTTTGACAAGGCAGGCGTTCCCTGCAAGAGATTTGTCAGGGAGTTCAAGTTTGAAAACGCACAGGACTATACTCTTGGAAGTGAAATTAAGGCTGACATGTTTGCAGCAGGGGACAAGGTCGATGCATCTGCCATTTCCAAAGGTAAAGGATTCCAGGGCGCTATCAAGAGACACGGTCAGCACAGAGGCCCCATGACCCATGGTTCCAAATTCCACCGTCATCAGGGTTCCAACGGTGCATGTTCTTCACCCAGCCGCGTTTTCAAGGGAAAAGGGATGCCCGGCCATATGGGATGTGTGAAGGTGACAGTGCAGAATCTTGAAGTGGTAAGGGTAGATGCCGAGAGGAATCTGCTTCTTGTAAAGGGATCTGTACCCGGCCCGAAGAAAGCCTTGATCACAATCAAAGAAGCTGTTAAGGGCCAGGCTTAAGCTGGTAAATGAAAGGAGGATCATTCAGATGGCAAACGTATCTGTTTATAATATGGAAGGCAAAGAAGTTGGCACAATTGAATTAAACGATGCAGTATTCGGCGCTCCTGTTAACGAGCATCTGGTACACATGGCAGTTGTACAGCATCTTGCCAATAAGCGTCAGGGAACGCAGAAAGCAAAAACGCGTTCTGAGGTTTCCGGCGGCGGCAGAAAGCCCTGGAGGCAGAAAGGAACCGGTCATGCAAGACAGGGTTCGACGAGAGCTCCCCAGTGGAAAGGCGGCGGCGTTGTATTCGCTCCCGTTCCGAGAGATTATTCATTTAAGTTAAATAAGAAAGAAAAGAGAGCAGCCCTTAAGTCCGCCCTTACAAGCAGGGTGCAGGACAGTAAGCTGATTGTTGTGGATGAACTGAAATTTGACGAAATTAAAACAAAGAAGTTCAAAGCGGTTATGGACAACTTAAAAGTAAATAAAGCATTGGTGGTAATATCCGACAATGATGAAAAGGTAGTTATGTCCGCAAGAAATCTTCCCACAATCATGACCACACAGGTTGATACAATCAGCGTTTACGATATCATGAAAGGCGATACACTGGTTCTTACCAAAGACGCAGTGGCAAAGATTGAGGAGGTGTATGCATAATGGCAGCAATTCAGTATTATGATGTAATCCTCAAACCGGTTATCACAGAAAAGAGTATGGCCGGAATGAGCGAAAAGAAATATACTTTTTTGGTTCATCCCGAGGCAAATAAGATAATGATTAAAGAAGCTGTTGAAAAAATGTTTGAAGGCACGAAAGTCGCAAGAGTCAACACCATGAACATGGATGGAAAGACTAAGAGACGCGGCATGACTTCTGGCAAGACAGCAAAGACAAAAAAGGCAATCGTGTGGCTGACAGAAGATAGTAAAGAAATTGAAATCTTTGCCGGTTTGTAATACGGCCAGAAGGAGTTCTAAGCTGCGAAAGAACCGCAGCTAAGAACAGCTAAGTCTGGCCGGGAAGAACGCAGGGCGTTCTTCCGGTGCACGGAGGCCCGCGGCTGAGAATAATTAAATTTGGCCGGGGAGAACGTGGGGCGTTTTTCCGATGCATGGAGGCCCACGGCTGAGAATAACTAGATTTGGCCGGGTAGAACGCGGGGCGTTCTTCCAATGTGCGGAGGGCCGCAGCACGGTGCCGCAATAACTATGCACAATAAAAGTGCGATATGAAATGAGGTTTGAAAGGAGAAAGAAACATGGGAATTAAGACATATAACCCATATACACCTTCCAGAAGACATATGACTGGTTCTGATTTCGCTGAAATCACAAAGCACACACCGGAGAAATCACTGGTGGTATCTTTGAAGAAAAATTCCGGTCGTAATAATCAGGGTAAAATTACAGTAAGACACCGCGGAGGCGGCGCAAAAAGAAAATATAGAATCGTAGATTTTAAGAGGAACAAAGAAGGCGTTCCCGCAACAGTTAAGGGAATCGAATATGATCCCAACAGATCGGCAAACATTGCGCTTATCTGTTATGCGGACGGCGAGAAAGCTTATATCCTTGCGCCGGAAGGACTGAAAGACGGAATGAAGGTCATGAACGGGCCGGAAGCCGAAGTGAGAGTGGGCAACTGTCTTCCTTTAGCACAAATTCCTGTTGGTACCCAGGTGCACAACGTTGAATTATATCCCGGAAAGGGCGGCCAGATGGTACGTTCCGCCGGAAACAGCGCACAGCTTATGGCGAAAGAAGGAAAGTATGCAACCTTACGTCTCCCTTCAGGAGAAATGAGAATGGTGCCTATCACCTGTCGTGCAACTATTGGTGTTGTCGGCAATGGGGATCACAATCTGATTAAGATTGGTAAGGCAGGACGTAAGCGCCATATGGGTATCCGTCCTACAGTGCGCGGCTCTGTTATGAACCCTAACGACCATCCTCACGGCGGTGGTGAAGGCAAGACCGGTATCGGACGTCCGGGTCCTTCTACACCTTGGGGCAAGCCTGCTCTTGGACTTAAGACGCGTAAGAAGAAAAAAGCTTCCAATAAGCTGATCGTAAGAAGAAGAGACGGCAGAGCCATCAAATAATTAAGGAGGAGAGAAGAAAATGGCTAGATCACTGAAAAAAGGACCTTTCGCAGATGCGAGTCTGCTTAAAAAAGTAGATGCACTGAATGCATCAGGACAGAAACAGGTTATCAAGACCTGGTCTCGTCGTTCTACAATCTTCCCCTCTTTTGTGGGACACACGTTTGCAGTGCACGACGGGAGAAAGCATGTGCCTGTGTATGTGACGGAAGATATGGTTGGACATAAATTAGGTGAGTTTGTCGCAACCAGGACTTATAGAGGACACGGCAAAGACGAGAAGAAGTCTAAAGTAAGATAAGGAGGTTTTATCATGGCAAAAGGACATAGATCCCAAATTAAGAGAGAGAGAAATGCGCAGAAAGATACCAGACCTTCCGCTAAGTTGTCTTACGCAAGAGTGTCTGTTCAGAAAGCATGTTTCGTTTTAGATGCCATCAGAGGCAAAGATGTTGAGACGGCGCTGGGTATTTTAGAGTACAATCCCAGATATGCTTCCAGCATCATCAAGAAATTACTGGAGTCTGCCCGTGCAAATGCAGAATATCTGCACAGCCAGGATCCTACGAAATACCCGAATCCGGAGCACCTTTACATTGCAGAATGTTTTGCAAATAAAGGGCCTACAATGAAGAGAGTAAGACCGAGAGCACAGGGAAGAGCTTACAGGATCGAAAAGAGAATGAGCCATATTACAATCGTGCTTGATGAAAGATAGGAGAGGAGAGAAATTTTATGGGACAGAAAGTTAATCCTCACGGCTTAAGGGTCGGTATTATTAAGGATTGGGATTCTAAATGGTATGCAGATGCAGAATTTTCTGATTTCCTTGTAGAAGACTACAACATCAGAAAATTCCTTAAAAAGAAATTATACAGCGCCGGAGTTTCCAGGATCGAGATTGAAAGAGCCTCCGACAGAGTAAAGGTTATCATCTATACAGCTAAGCCCGGTGTGGTAATTGGCAAGGGCGGCGCTGAAATTGAAGTGACCAAGAAAGAACTTTCCAAAATGACAGGAAAGAAAGTATTGGTAGATATCAAAGAAATCAAAAGACCTGACAAGGATGCACAGCTTGTTGCAGAGAACATTGCACAGCAGCTTGAGAACCGTGTATCTTTCAGACGCGCCATGAAATCCTGCATGGGCAGGACCATGAAGGCAGGAGCGCTTGGAATCAAGACCTCCGTGTCAGGACGTTTAGGCGGAGCAGATATGGCCCGTACAGAATTCTACAGCGAAGGCACTATTCCCCTTCAGACACTGCGTGCTGACATTGAATATGGCTTTGCTGAAGCTGATACAACCTATGGCAAAGTAGGTGTTAAGGTATGGATTTACAAAGGCGAGGTACTTCCTACCAAAAAGAATGATGAAAAGACAGTGCAGGAAGGGAGCGATAAATAATGTTAATGCCTAAAAGAGTTAAGCGTCGTAAACAGTTCCGTGGCACCATGAGAGGAAAAGCAACCCGCGGTAACACAATTACTTACGGTGAGTACGGTATCGTTGCAACAGAACCATGTTGGATTAAATCAAACCAGATTGAAGCTGCCCGTATTGCCATGACCCGTTACATTAAGCGTGGCGGTAAAGTCTGGATTAAGATTTTCCCTGATAAACCAGTAACAGCTAAACCCGCAGAAACACGTATGGGTTCCGGTAAAGGTACACTTGAGTACTGGGTAGCAGTAGTTAAGCCCGGACGTGTAATGTTTGAAATCGCAGGAGTTTCCGAAGAAATCGCTAAAGAAGCGTTGCGTCTTGCAACACATAAGCTTCCTTGCAAATGCAAGATAGTTTCTAAGGCAGACTTGGAAGGTGGTGCATCAAATGAAAACTAACAAGTATGTAGAAGAATTACGGGCAAAATCGGCTGCAGCCCTGGCAGAGGATCTGGTAGCAGCTAAAAAGGAGCTTTTCAATTTGAGATTCCAGAATGCAACAAACCAGTTGGATAATACTGCTAGAATCAAAGAAGTAAGAAAGAATATCGCAAGAATTCAGACAGTTATAACTCAGAAGCAGAAAGAGGCATAAAGCCTACGGCCCGGAGTTTTAAGCCTTCCGGTGAAGAAGGCGCATGTTGCAGGAATGTCAGAGAAAGGAGACATTAAGTCGTGGAAAGAAATTTAAGAAAGACACGTACTGGCAAGGTTGTCAGTGATAAAATGGATAAGACAATCGTTGTTGCAATCGAAGAACACGTAAAGCATCCTCTTTACAAAAAAGTTGTAAAGAGCACCTATAAACTGAAAGCGCATGATGAAAACAACGAGTGCGGTATTGGCGATACTGTGAAAGTGATGGAGACAAGACCTTTATCCAAAGACAAGAGATGGAGACTTGTGGAAATCGTAGAAAAAGCTAAGTAGAAGATTATTGGAAGGAGAATTGGCATGATTCAACAGGAAAGCAGACTGAAAGTCGCTGACAATACAGGTGCAAAAGAAATCCTTTGCATCAGAGTTATGGGTGGATCTACAAGAAGATATGCAAGCATCGGCGATGTGATTGTTGCTACGGTCAAAGATGCAACGCCAGGCGGCGTTGTAAAAAAAGGCGACGTTGTAAAGGCTGTCGTTGTCCGTACCGTTAAAGGCGCACGCCGCAAAGATGGTTCTTATATAAAATTTGATGAAAATGCTGCTGTTATCATTAAAGATGATAAGACTCCCAGAGGAACACGTATTTTTGGACCGGTAGCAAGAGAGCTTCGTGAAAAACAGTTTATGAAAATTGTTTCCCTGGCTCCCGAAGTATTATAGGAGGTGCTTACCATGGCAACTTTAAAAATTAAAAAGGGTGATACCGTTCAGGTCATCGCTGGTAAAGATAAAGGAACAGAAGGAAAGGTAATTTCCGTTGATGCAAAAAAGCATAAAGTCATCGTAGAAGGCGTTGGCATGATCACCAAGCATACCAAACCTTCAGCAGCTAACCAGAATGGCGGAATTATTCAAAAAGAAGCCCCCATTGATATTTCAAACGTAATGTATGTTCACAAAGGAAAACCCACAAGGGTTGGTTTTAAATTTGAGAATGACAAGAAAGTGCGTTTTGCAAAATCAACAGGCGACGTGATTGATTAATTCTGGGAAAGGAGACTGGAAGCGTGAGTAGACTTAAAACTGTGTATAAAGACGAGATCGTAGATGCTATGATCAAAAAGTTCGGATATAAAAACGTGATGGAAGTACCCAAGCTTGACAAGATAGTTATCAACATGGGCGTCGGCGAAGCCAAGGACAATGCAAAAGTATTGGAATCCGCTGTTAAGGACATGGAGACAATTTCTGGACAGAAAGCAGTGCTTACCAAAGCGAAAAAGTCCGTTGCCAACTTCAAAATCAGGGAAGGCATGGCTATCGGATGTAAAACAACCCTGCGTGGGGAGAAGATGTATGATTTCCTGGATCGTCTGGTAAATCTGGCACTGCCCCGTGTACGTGACTTCAGAGGCGTAAACCCTAACTCATTTGACGGAAGGGGAAATTATTCCCTGGGTATCAAAGAACAGCTTATTTTCCCTGAAATTGAGTATGACAAGGTGGATAAAGTAAGAGGAATGGACGTAATCTTTGTTACAACAGCAAAGACAGATGAAGAGGCACGTGAATTATTAAGATTGTTTAATATGCCATTTGCTAAGTAGAAGGAGGTAAATTCATGGCTAAAACATCAATGAAGATCAAACAGCAGCGTAAACCTAAATTCTCCACAAGAGAATATACCCGTTGCAGGGTTTGTGGACGTCCGCATGCTGTCCTTAGGAAATACGGAATCTGCAGAATTTGTTTCCGTGAATTAGCTTACAAAGGCCAGATTCCCGGTGTCAGGAAGGCAAGCTGGTAATATTGCAACTGCAATGCATCTGCAGGCAGATGTGATGTGCAAAGGATATTGCATTGAAATATAGGAGGAAAGAAAATGACAATGAGTGATCCTATTGCAGATATGCTTACAAGAATCCGTAATGCAAACACTGCAAAACATGATACAGTAGACGTTCCCTCTTCTAAAATGAAACTGGCTATCGCTGATATCCTTTTGGAAGAAGGTTATATTAAGAAATATGATTTAATAGATGAAGGAAGCTTCAAGACAATTCGTATCACCTTAAAATACGGTGTGGACAGAAACGACAGGATTATCAGCGGCTTAAAGAGAATTTCCAAACCCGGCCTTCGTGTGTACGCAGGAAAGGAAGATCTGCCTAAAGTACTTGGCGGACTTGGTATAGCAATTATTTCCACAAACCAGGGCGTTATTACTGACAAGAAAGCAAGGGAATTACAGGTAGGCGGCGAAGTACTCGCTTACGTTTGGTAATAAAACATTGGCCGGGGGCCAGGTTTAAAAGAACCTGCGGTTCTTTAAAGTAGGTATAAATTGTAAATAAGACAGGAGGTACGGGCATGTCACGTATAGGAAAAATGCCAATCGCAATTCCTGCAGGCGTTACTGTAGAAGTTGCAGAAAATAATAAAGTGACTGTTAAAGGTCCTAAAGGAACACTGGAGAGAGTGCTTCCAGCTGAAATGGAAATTAAGGTTGAAGGAACTGAGGTTTTAGTTTCAAGACCCAATGACTTAAAGAAAATGAAATCTTTACACGGCCTTACAAGGACGCTGGTTAACAATATGGTAGTCGGCGTAACAAATGGCTATGAAAAGAAACTGGAAGTAAACGGTGTTGGTTACAGGGCAGCAAAATCCGGAAATAAGTTAACCTTATCTTTAGGATATTCCCACCCGGTTGAGATGATTGACCCGGAAGGCATTGAGACAGTTGTCGAAGGGCAGAACGTTATCATCGTTAAGGGTATTGACAAAGAAAAAGTCGGCCAGTTCGCAGCAGAAATCAGGGATAAGAGAAGACCGGAACCTTATAAGGGCAAAGGTATCAAATATGCTGATGAAACAATCAGACGTAAAGTTGGTAAGACTGGTAAGAAATAGATAAGGAGAGTGTAGGGATGGTTCGTAAAGAGTCAAGACAAAAAGTTCGTGTTAAAAAGCACATGAGAATACGTAACCGCTTCAGCGGTACAACTGAAAGACCTCGTCTTGCAGTATTTAGAAGCAATAATCATATGTATGCTCAAATTATTGACGATACAGTTGGAAATACTTTAGTTGCAGCTTCCACAGTTGAAAAGGAAGTTAAGGCGCAGCTTGAAAAGACCAATAACGTTGATGCAGCAGCATATTTAGGAACAGTTATTGCAAAAAGGGCAATCGAAAAGGGTATTGACACCGTTGTTTTTGACAGAGGCGGGTTCTTATATCATGGTAAGATTGCAGCATTAGCTGATGCAGCCAGAGAAGCTGGCCTTAAATTCTAGGAAGGGAGAAACTTAACATGAGACGTACAATCATCGATGTCAGCGGCATGGAATTAACAGAAAAAGTGGTATCCATCAAACGAGTAACCAAGGTTGTTAAGGGCGGTCGTAATATGCGTTTTACAGCACTGGTAGTAGTTGGGGACATGAATGGCCATGTAGGCGCTGGCCTTGGAAAGGCAACGGAAATTCCTGAAGCCATCCGCAAAGGTAAAGAGGATGCTATCAAGAATATGGTTTCTGTTGCAAAGGATGAGAATAATAGTATTACACATGATTTTACAGGAAAATTTGGTTCCGCTTCCGTTCTTTTGAAGAAGGCTCCAGAAGGTACAGGTATCATCGCTGGCGGTCCTGCCCGCGTTGTCTGCGAACTTGCAGGCATTAAAAATATCCGTACTAAATCACTTGGCTCTAACAATAAGCAGAATGTAGTGCTTGCAACGATTGAAGGCTTACGTGCACTTAAGACGCCTGAGGAAGTGGCAAGGAAGCGTGGTAAATCTGTAGAAGAAATCATGGCATAGGAGGGAACAGAAATGGCAGAGCAGAAAATGTTAAAGATTACATTGGTTAAATCTCCCATCGGCGCAGTTCCCAAGCACAAAGCAACTGTAAGTTCCATGGGACTTAGAAAGCTGAACAAGTCAATCATATTGCCCGATAATGCGGCTACAAGAGGTCAGATTCAGCAGATCAGACATTTAATTAAAGTTGAAGAAGTAGAAGAAGCTTAAAAGATAAGGAGGTGTCAACAGTGAGTATTGAATTATCAAATTTAAGACCTGCGGAAGGTTCTAAGCATAGTGATAATTTTAGAAGAGGCCGTGGACACGGTTCAGGAAACGGCAAAACAGCCGGCAAAGGACACAAGGGTCAGAAAGCTCGTTCAGGAGCACCCAGACCGGGCTTTGAAGGCGGTCAGATGCCTTTATACAGGAGAATTCCCAAGCGTGGCTTTACATGCCCCAGCTCTAAGGAAATTATCGGAGTTAATTTAGGAGTACTGAATGATAAATTTGAAGACGGCGCAGTCATTGATGTGGATACATTAGTTGAATCAGGCATTGTAAGAAATCCCAAAGACGGCGTAAAGATTCTTGGAAATGGAGAAATCACCAAAAAGCTTACAGTAAAAGCAAATGCTTTCAGTGCATCCGCAAAAGAAAAAATTGAAGCTGCTGGTGGAACTGCAGAGGTGATGTAATATGTTTACAACCTTAAAAAATGCTTTTAAGATTAAAGAGATAAGAAATAAATTATTATTTACACTAGGCATGCTCGTTGTGATCCGTTTAGGGTCACAGCTTCCTGTGCCCGGTGTGGACCGGCATTACTTTTCCAACTGGTTTGCACAGCAGACAGGGGACGCATTCAATTTCTTTGATGCCTTTACAGGCGGTTCGTTCCTTAACATGTCAATTCTGGCGCTGAATATTACGCCTTATATTACGTCTTCCATTATCATGCAGCTCCTTACTATTGCAATTCCAAAGCTGGAAGAGATGCAGAAGGAAGGTGAGGACGGAAGACGGAAGATTGCATCCATCACCCGGTATGTGACGGTTGCCCTTGCACTTATTGAGTCCTCTGCCATGGCCTTTGCCTTTGGTAACAGCGGGCTTTTGGAACAGTTTAACTTTTTAAATGTTGTTACGGTAATAGCGGCTCTTACAGCCGGCAGCGCATTTCTTATGTGGGTGGGTGAAAGAATCACAGAAAAGGGCGTGGGAAATGGTATCTCCATTGTCCTTGTCATCAACATCATTTCCAGAATCCCGCAGGATATCGCACAGCTTTTTGAGCAGTTTGTGTTCGGCAGGGCAATCGCGGTAGGGGCGGTAGCAGCAGTTGTTATCGTTGCAATTATTCTGGTGATGGTAATTATGGTCATCATCTTAAATGACGGTGTACGTAAGATTCCTGTCCAGTATGCAAAAAAGGTGCAGGGCAGAAAAATGGTGGGAGGCCAGACCTCTTCCATTCCCCTTAAGGTAAACACTTCCGGCGTTATTCCTATTATCTTTGCATCTTCGCTGATGCAGCTTCCGATTGTAGTATGCAGTTTTTTCGGATATCAGGGAAGCGGTTTCTGGGGGCATATTTTAAGAGGTTTAAATTCCGGCAACTGGTGCAGGCCCAGTGAACCTGTTTACTCTGTCGGACTGATTGTGTATATCGTATTGGTTATCTTTTTTGCTTATTTCTACACATCCATTACATTTAACCCAATGGAGATTGCAGAAAATATGAAAAAGCAGGGCGGATTTATTCCCGGCATCAGACCCGGAAAGCCGACCAGCGAATATTTGACAAAAATACTGAATTACATCATCTTCATCGGCGCGGTAGGCCTTACCATTGTGTGCGTAGTGCCTTTTGTCTTCAACGGCGTATTCGGCGCACAGGTATCCTTCGGCGGAACCAGTCTGATTATTATTGTCAGTGTGGTGCTTGAGACTATGAAGCAGATTGAATCGCAGATGCTGGTACGTAATTACAAAGGTTTTTTAAATGACTGAAAGGTCATTTGACTGCAAAATAACTAGAGGTTAAAGGAAGCGGCAGGCCATTGAAAGCCTGAAATTTCCTTTGCCTCTATATTAGCATGGGAAGAAAGCGCAAAGGCAGCGCAGAAATGGGGGCAAAGAATGAAAATAATTATGTTAGGTGCACCTGGTGCAGGAAAAGGCACACAGGCAAAAATGATTGCGGATAAGTATGGAATTCCTCATGTTTCCACTGGTGATATTTTCAGGGCAAATATCAAGAACGGAACACCCCTTGGAATGGAAGCAAAAAAATATATGGACCAGGGACTTTTAGTACCCGACGAACTTACTGTCAAAATTCTTCTGGACAGAGTGGCAAAAGAGGACTGCAGTTGCGGCTACGTTCTGGATGGTTTCCCAAGGACGATTCCCCAGGCGGAGGTTCTTGACAATGCGTTGAAGGAAATCAATGACAAAATTGATTTTGCAATCAATGTGGATGTGCCCGATGAAAATATTATCAAGAGAATGGGCGGAAGACGCGCATGCCTGAACTGCGGGGCGACATATCATGTGGAGTATATCCCCCCGAAAACGGAAGGAATATGTGATGCCTGCGGCAGGGAACTTGTCCTTCGTGACGATGACAAACCGGAGACAGTGGGGAGCCGCCTGGATGTGTACCACAAACAGACCCAGCCGTTAATTGATTTTTATAATGCAAAAGGCATATTGAAAACGGTAGACGGTACAGCCGGCATGAAAGAGGTATTTGCGGCAATCAACGCTGTTTTAGGTTAAAAATCATGGCTGTCACTATAAAATCACAGAGAGAAATTGAACTTATGCGTGAATCCTGTCGTATACTGGCACAGGTTCATGCACAGCTTGGAGAGGCAATAGAACCGGGAATTTCGACCTGGGATATTGACGCATTGGGAGAGAAGCTGATTCGCAGTTATGGATGCATACCTAATTTTTTAAATTATAACGGCTATCCTGCCTCCATCTGTGTTTCTGTAAACGATGAGGTCGTACATGGAATACCTTCCAAAGAAAGGATTTTGCAGGAAGGAGATATTGTCAGTCTGGATGCCGGCCTTATCTATAAAGGCTATCATTCGGACGCGGCAAGGACTTACCCGGTTGGCCGGGTGAGCCGGGAGGCCGAAAAGCTGATTGCGGTCACAAAGCAGAGTTTTTTTGAAGGAATAAAATATGCCAGGGCAGGCTGCCATCTTTATGATATATCCAATGCAATTGACAGATATTGCAGCCAGTTTGGATACGGCATCGTGAGGGATTTGGTGGGGCACGGGGTTGGTACCTGTCTTCATGAGGAACCCCAGATACCCAATTTCAGGCAGTGGCGCAGAGGCATTAAACTCCGGCCGGGCATGACACTGGCAATCGAACCTATGATTAACATGGGTGGTTATCCGGTGGAATGGCTGGAGGATGGCTGGACCGTAGTGACACAGGACGGCTCCCTGTCAGCCCACTATGAAAATACAGTGCTGATTACAGAAGGGGCGCCGGAAATCCTTACACTGATGCCGGATAAATTCTAGCGCTGCATGGAAAGGCGGGAAAATATGGTAGGAATGTTTGCCACATCTAAAGCAGGGCACGATAAAGGTCAGATGTATATGATAATAAAGGAAGAAGGGGATTTCGCCTATCTGGTGGACGGCAGGGTAAGAAAGCTGGAGAACCCAAAGAAAAAAAGGAAAAAGCATCTGCAGACAGTAAAGGCCGGCATAGACAAAGATCTGGCAGAAAAGCTGAAAAAAGGACAGATTATTTATAATGAACAAATTAAATCTGCCATAAAAATCAGAACAAAACAACAAACCAGTGAAATGATTTGATCAGGAGGTAAACATGTCAAAAGCTGACGTAATTGAGATTGAAGGAACAGTAGTAGAGAAACTTCCCAACACAATGTTTCAGGTGGAACTTGAAAACGGCCACAGGGTACTGGCGCATATCAGCGGAAAACTCCGCCAGAACTTCATCCGTATTCTCCCCGGTGACAAGGTTACTTTGGAACTGTCCCCCTATGATTTAAGTAAGGGAAGAATTATCTGGCGTGACAAATAAAAAGGCCGGAAGGACTTCTAAGATTTTTGGAAGACAAAATCTAAGAAGTCCTATGTCTGGCCTAAGAAGAATTGCGTTGCAATTCTTCTGGCTGGCGGTCTGCTGTATGAAGTGAACAGAAGTTACTGTTCACACAGACCTGCGCATTTACTGCGCTGGTCGAAAGAAAGTGATTCGAGAGTGCAAAAATCCCATTGCTGAAGGCAATTTTCGATGGATTTTTGCATGTTACTGGTCACGGAGTGAACAGTAACGATTCGACAGCAACGAACAGAAAATAAATGCAAGATTATGCTTGTATTTATGAATATATTATGCTATAATGTAAAACGGTCTTTTTTGAAAGGAGGGTTTAACATGAAGGTTAGATCATCAGTAAAACCGATTTGCGAAAAGTGCAAAATCATCAAGAGAAAAGGACGTATCAGAGTAATCTGTGAGAATCCGAAGCACAAACAGAGACAAGGATAATCCGCTGCTGTATGCAGGAGGGTTCTTGTCCAATTATTATGAAGCGGCTGCAGTCCGGTTTTACTAAGCGCCGAACTGATTTTATATAATTGTACGAAAGAGCCTTGGTGATTACTTCTTGGTTCGTGAGAATTTCGCGTAAGATCGGAAAATCCGGTTGGGCCGAAATGGCCCCAATCAATTAGTATCCGCGCATTTCATGTGCGCAAAGAAAATGGAGGAAACGTAAATGGCTCGTATTGCAGGTGTTGATTTACCCAGAGAAAAACGTGTAGAAATTGGTTTGACTTATGTTTATGGAATCGGCAGGGCAAGTTCCAACAAGATTCTTAAGGCAGCACAGGTCAATCCTGATACCCGTGTCAGAGAGCTGACTGATGATGAAGTCAAGAGAATCAGCGAAGTGATTGACGCTGATTACATGGTGGAAGGCGACCTTAGAAGAGAAGTTGCCATGAACATCAAGAGACTTCAGGAAATTGGATGTTACAGAGGTATCCGTCACAGGAAAGGACTTCCTGTACGCGGACAGAAAACAAAGACAAATGCCAGAACAAGAAAAGGCCCTAAGAGAACTGTTGCCAATAAGAAGAAATAATCAACTCGCTGGTCATAAGAAAATGATCCAGGAGTGAGCAAATCCCTTTCACGAAGTAAATTTCATGGATTTGTGGGTGTTGCTGTGAACATTGTGAACAGTAACATAATTATCGGGCAGCGTGATTTATTTAAGAAACAATGTAAATGATTTGAAGAAAGTAGGTTAGTTTAAATGGCAGCTAAAAAAGTTACAAAAAAAGTGACAAAGAAACGTGTCAAGAAAAACGTTGAACACGGACAGGCACATATCCAGTCTTCTTTTAACAACACGATTGTTACACTGACAGACAATGAAGGAAATGCCCTTAGCTGGGCAAGCGCCGGTGGTCTTGGTTTTAGAGGTTCAAGGAAATCTACTCCATATGCAGCTCAGATGGCGGCGGAGACAGCAACAAAGGCTGCTCTGGTACACGGCTTAAAGACAGTTGATGTTATGGTGAAGGGACCTGGTTCAGGACGTGAGGCAGCAATACGTGCGCTTTCCGCATGCGGGCTGGAAGTTACCAGCATCAGGGACGTGACGCCTGTTCCTCATAATGGATGCCGTCCGCCCAAACGCCGTCGTGTCTAATCACGAAACGCACATTAGGACTGTTTTTTGGCAAAGTTAAACTTTAGAAATAATAGTAAATGGTTGGAAGAAGGCGCTTAAGGCGCTGTAAACAACAGCAGGAGGTAAATTTAAATGGCAGTAAACAGAGTTCCGGTATTGAAAAGATGTAGATCACTTGGTCTTGATCCGGTATTTTTAGGGTACGATAAAAAGTCTAACAGGACAAACGCAAGGGCTGGCAAAAAAGTAAGTGAATATGGCCTTCAGCTTCGCGAGAAACAGAAAGCAAAATTCATTTACGGCGTACTTGAAAAACCTTTCAGAAACTATTACAACAAAGCGGACAGAATGAAAGGCATGACAGGTGAAAATCTGATGGTTATGCTTGAGAGCAGACTCGACAGTGTAATCTTCAGAATGGGATTTGCAAGGACAAGAAGAGAGGCAAGACAGATTGTAGGCCATCAGCATGTTCTGGTAAATGGAAAGCATGTACAGATTCCTTCCTATCTGGTTAAGGCTGGAGACGTAATTGAGATAAGGGAGAAATCCAAATCTTTACAGAGATACAAAGATATCCTCGAAGTAACATCAGGAAGGCTGGTTCCTGAATGGATGGATGTAGATCAGGAAGCATTAAAAGGAACAATTAAGAACCTTCCTACAAGGGAAATGATTGATGTTCCCGTGAATGAAATGCTTATCGTCGAATTGTATTCCAAATAAAGCCACGAAGAGAAGCCCTAAGGCAGTTTTAATACTGCCCAGGGTATTCTGTGTTTCGTGGAGATCGCAGATGTTTCATTATGTTCGTAAAGGAGGGTATTTGCAGTGTTTGATTTTGAAAGACCAAATATTGAGGTAGCAGAAATCTCTGAGGATAAGAAGTATGGCAGATTTGTCGTAGAACCTCTGGAAAGAGGCTACGGTATCACACTTGGTAATTCACTTAGAAGAATTATGCTTTCTTCTCTTCCTGGCGCTGCTGTGAGCCAGGTTAAGATTGAAGGCGTATTGCATGAGTTCAGTTCCATCGAAGGAGTCAAAGAAGATGTGACTGAAATTATCATGAATATCAAGAGCCTTGCTATTAGAAACAACAGCGACACCAATGAGCCGAAGACCGCATATATCGAGTATGAGGGCGAGGGCATAGTTAAGGCATCTGACATCCAGTGTGATCAGGACATAGAGATTCTTAATCCCGATCTTACGATTGCGACCTTGAATGGTAAAAATACCAAGCTTTATATGGAATTGACTATTACAAAAGGCAGGGGTTATGTAAGCGCTGATAAGAATAAGAGCGAAGACCTGCCTATCGGCGTCATCGCAGTGGATTCTATCTATACACCTGTCGAAAGGGTCAATGTGACCGTTGAAAATACGCGTGTCGGCCAGGTAACAGACTTTGATAAACTTTCACTGGATGTCTACACAAATGGTACGCTGGTACCTGATGAGGCAGTCAGTCTGGCAGCAAAGGTACTTAGCGAACATTTAATGCTGTTCATTGATCTGTCCGAAAATGCCAAGACTGCGGAAGTCATGGTGGAGAAGGAAGAGGATGAGAAGGAAAAGGTACTGGAAATGAGCATTGACGAGTTGGAATTGTCAGTCCGTTCCTATAACTGCTTAAAGAGAGCTGGTATCAATACAGTGGAAGAATTAACCAATAAGACTTCGGAAGATATGATGAAAGTCCGTAACCTTGGACGTAAGTCGCTGGAAGAGGTTTTAGCAAAATTAAAGGAATTAGGATTACAGCTTAATCCCAGCGATGAGGCATAATCCGGCTGTTTTGAGAAACGCGGGGCGGTAAACCCAAAGAGTGCGCACTGCGGCCTCATAAATGGATATAACTGCATTCGGTAAGTAAGACCAAAGAGCGTGGCCGAATGTACCATGAAGGGCAATAGCCCATTGAGAAAGGAGCCAAAACAATGGCAAAATACAGAAAATTAGGAAGAACATCCAGTCAGAGAAAGGCAATGCTTAGAAGCCAGGTAACAAGCCTTATCTACAGAGGGAGAATTGTCACCACACAGGCCAGGGCCAAGGAAGTCCAGAAGATTGTTGATGGAATCATTGCCCTTGCAGTGAAGGAGAAGGATAACTTTGAAACCGTTAAAGTTTCCGCAAAAGTTCCTGTGAAGGATAAAGACGGAAAGAGAGTTAAAGAAGTAGTTGACGGAAAGAGAGTTACTAAATTTGAAACAGTAGAGAAGGAAATCAAGAAAGATATGCCTTCCAGACTGCATGCAAGACGCCAGATTCTGCGGGTTTTATATCCGGTAACGGAAGTGCCTGCAACGAAGGCAGGAAGAAAGAGAGGCACCAAAGAGGTAGACCTGGTTGCCAAGTTATTTGACGAGTACGGTGTTAAGTATGCAAACCGTAACGGTGGTTATACAAGAATCATAAAGATTGGCCAGCGTAAAGGCGATGGAGCAATGGAAGTTGTTCTTGAACTTGTATAACAGGCGGATAAAAGATAAGAGTCCTACATGTCACATGTAGGGCTTTTTTGTGTTACTGTTCGCCGGCGGCGACGATTTTTTTGTTGGTGAAAATAAATCTAACATGCTATAATAGCTATGAGGCAGAAAATACATAAGTGGAACGGGGGTACAATCATGAAAATGCAGTCAAGGATTCTGACTATGGCTTTGGGACCGTTGGTGTGCCTGGGATTAGTCACGATGCTCATTGGGAACATGAGAATCAGTGAAGTGGTGGCTGGTACAATTGAGAACGGCCTTAGGGGAACGGCTGTTTCGGTCAGGGACACGCTGACCCACGCAGGAGAAGGCAGCTATCAGCTGGAAGAAGGGAAATTATACAAAGGGGAGTTTAATATCAGCGATGCGACAGAGCTTGCCGACAATATTAAGAAGGCGACGGACACTGATATTACTATCTTTTTTGGAGATACAAGATATATGACTTCTGTCATTGATGAGGATGGCAGACGTGTGATTGGGACTGCGGCGGGAGCGCAGGTGGTCAGTGAAGTAATTAATAATGGGAAGGATTATTTTGCCCAGAATGTGGATGTTGTGGGAAAACCATATTATGGATATTATGTTCCTTTATTTGAAGACGGGACAAATAAGGCGGTGGGAATGGTGTTTGCAGGAATACCGCAGTCTGACGCCAAAGATCAGATTTCCAGAATTATATTACTGATAGCGGGTATCATGATTGCTTTCCTGTTTGTGTGCGCAATATTGCTGTTTGTGGCAGTGCACCGGATGGTAGCCACCCTGCATATGGGCACTGACGCTTTGGAGATGGCCTCCAAAGGAAAACTGAATTTTTCTATAAATGAAGGAACATTGAAACGCAAGGATGAGATAGGAAATATCAGCCGTGCCATTTCGCTGCTAAAGAGCGAACTGGTTGAAATCGTGGCCAGCATGCAGGAGCAGAGCCATGTATTAGACACCTCTTCTGCTTTTTTCGAGGAAAAGACAGAGAGCAGTACAGAGTATATCAACCAGGTAAGGCAGGCAGTGGAAGAAATCGCATTAGGAGCCGGCAGCCAGGCGCAGGAGACACAGACGGCAACAGAAAGTATCATTGAGATGGGCGCTATGATAGAGGAATTGACCACTGAAATTAATGACATAAATGAAAGTGCGAAGTTAATCAAAAAGTTAGGCGAGATGGCGGCAGACACACTTAAGAGCCTGGATTCTTTTAATCAGAAAACCAAAGAGTCAATCGACATTATTTACGAACAGACCAACACGACAAATAACTCTGCCCAGAAGATTAAGGCGGCTACAGAGTTGATTACGGAAATTGCAGAGGAAACTAATCTTCTGTCTCTGAACGCATCCATTGAGGCGGCAAGGGCAGGAGAACAGGGAAGGGGCTTTGCAGTGGTGGCTTCCCAGATTCAAAAGCTGGCAGACCAGTCAAATGAATCTGCAAGGCAGATTAAGGGGATTATAGACTCCCTTCTGGACGATTCACATAAGGCTGTTGAGACCATGGAAGAGGTTAAAGAGGTCATCAGCCAGCAGAATGCCAGCGTGAAAAATACGGATGAACAGGTAGGGCAGGTTCTTGGGCACGTGGAACAGGCAATTACCGCTATTGGCAAAGTGGCAGAAAAGACCACGGGAATCAATGAGACGAGAGTGAGCGTAACAGATACGGTGCAGAACCTTTCAGCAGTAGCACAGGAAAATGCTGCCAGCACCCAGCAGTCGGCAGCGTCTGTGAACCAGGTAAGCGAAATCATCCTTGACATAGCAGAAAATGCAAAACAATTGAAGGATATCGCAAAACAACTTAACAAATATATAGTTAAATTTGAAATCTGATATAGACTGCGGGCAGGGCTGCCCTTTCGTGGCAGAGCAGCTTTATGGCCAACATCCGGCACAAGCCGGGCATCCGTGCAGGCATGTGCCTGCCTGGCCTGTTGATGGCGGAACGAAACAAAAGAAAGGATATTTCCATGGACATAATGTATCATGCAGTTAAGAATCTCCTGAAATCACTGATAAATTTAATTGCAGCAATTTTAGAACTGTTTACGAATGTGATTAATTGGCTGGCGTCATGCCTGAGAAATTTTTATCCGCATATTTCAGGGAAATACGCCCAAATACATGAAAACAGGAAAAGAGGCGTGGGACTGTTGGAACAGAAAAAAAGCAAAAAGAAGGACAGTGGGAAGAGAGAGGAAATAGAAGAAATACGCAGTCAGCTTAAGGCGGAAGTTACCGGGAAGGAGCAGTATTATACAGCTTATCTCAAGGCATCTGAGGATGGAAGTGGTTTTTATGCCATACTTGTGTCTGTGCTGGGATTGATTCTTGCAGGATGTGCGGCGGCGGCCGGCGTAACAGGTGACAGCCAAGTCTGTATTGCGGCACTGGCAGTTATGATTCTGTCATGTGCGGCCGCATGTCTGATGATACACAGGCATCAAAAGAAAGCTGCAGGGAACAGGCTTGCCGTACATATCCTGGAGATGGAATTTACAGATATGCTTTTTGAGGACATGAAAGCCATGCAGAGTAACGCGGGAACCCTACAGAAGGCGGCAGGAGCCGCGCAGGGTGAACAGGAAAACGTACAGAAAGCAGCAGGAGCCGCGC
>CAMWUN010000017.1 GCA_947177425.1 uncultured bacterium | reverse complement strand
GGCCCGCGAAGCGCGACAGCGTTTGTTAATAAGCTGGCCCGCGAAGCGCGACAGCCACGGTGGTGCAGAAAATCGCTCCCATTGTAGCATAAAGAAACTGTCTTTACTAGAGGTATTTGCAATTTTCCATGGCAATTTTTAACGATTATTATAGTTCCTGTCAAATCTGTGAATTCAGGGTGACACCAAAGAGGTTGTCTGTTACAATTGTAAGTGATATTTTGTACACCGGAGTAAAGGAGTTTTAAGAGTGAGTGATGAAATGATTAGGGGGCGTTTGAAACTGGTCAGGCCCTCCATGGGTTATGCGGAGGATATTATGGAATTCCGCAGGGAGTTTCTGCTCCACAATGCCAGCGAGGATATGGGGGGATCCGGGAATCTCCGGGACTGCCAGAGCGCCCGGGAATGGATACAGTTTACGGAAGATATGAGGGATATAAAGACCTGCCCCGAAGGGCTGGTGGATTCGGACATTTACATAGCGGTCAGGGAAAAGGACAATAAAATTGTAGGCATTACAGAATTCCGGCATCATATCAGCCATCCTGTTTTAGACTTGTGGGGAGGGCATATCGGGTATTGTGTCAGACCCTGCGAAAGGCGTAAGGGATATGGAAAGGAAATGCTGCGGCTGAATCTTATCCATTGTAAGGAATATGGTCTGGATAAGGTGATGATTACCTGTGATGAAGAAAACATTGCAAGTGAGAAGACCATACGTGCCAATGGAGGCGTGTATGAAAAAACTGTGTGGTCCCCTGAACTTAAGGCGTATATGAAGAGATTCTGGGTGGGGCTGTCATGAAGCCGGGAAAGGGCAGCCTGTGGGAGAGCGCCGCGTCCCGGATATCCGGCCGGATATAAATCTATGCGGAACCTGTGTCCCGCTTTAGAGCGTATTTGAAAATTATAAAAAGGATAGAAAACAGAATGTTGAAAATAGCTGTTTGCGATGATGAAAAAGTAATAACCGGGCAGATAGAAAGTATGCTTCTTGCATTGTGCGGCCAGGAAGGGATTGCGGTGGATGTTGAGGTGTTCTACGACGGCAGTACCCTTGAGCGCAGCATACAGGGGGGTGCAAGGTATGATTTGCTGTATCTGGACATTCAGATGAAGGATGAAAACGGAATCACAGCCGCCGGGAATATCAGAAAGTGCGATGAAAATATGCTGATTATATTTGTATCGGGCTATGACAAATATCTGATGGATTTATTCCGGCTTGACGTATTTGCCTTTATCAGAAAGCCCATTGACAGCAGTTATTTTTATGACACATTTATGGAGGCCCACAGGAAAATATGCAGTAAAAAGTTTTATTTTACTTTTCGGTACAAAAGCGAGGAGTATAAGATTCCATGCAGTGAAATTTTGTTTTTTGAGAGCGCAGGACGGCAGATAAAGGTGAATTTATGTGATGGAAATACGGAGACTTTTAACGGGAAACTGTCGGAGGTGGAGGCAAAGCTTTCGGAAGGCAAGGTTCCTTTTCTGAGAATCCATCAGTCTTATCTTGTAAATTACCATCTGATAAAATCACGGACAAAGTCCCAGGTTACATTAGTGAACGGGATGAAGCTTACAATCAGTGAGGACAGGCAGAAAATTTTCAGCAGGGAATACGCAAGGCTGTTAGAGAGGGAAATCAATGTTTAACTGGGGCAGGATTATTTTATGCATGACCATGACAGCGGGAACTCTTTGGATTATAAAGAAGTTTATGGGGATATTTTTTGAAAAGAAAAAGCAGAAGCCGCAGACAGCAGTGTTGTGGGCGGCATTGGCAGTTTTTCAGTTTTTTACCGAACACAGAATGAGCAGCGAGCCGGTGGTATTGATCCTGGCAGTGAATGTCCTGCTGATTCTGGCGATTTCTGCCAGCGGATACCGGAGGGCGGGTAAAATCAAGATCTTTTACATTGTCATGCTCCAGGTAGTCTGGGCGATTGTGGAGATGATTGTATTTTTCCTGCTGAAGATGACTCTGGAGGGATACCACGGGATGCAGATGCTTGGTTCTGTGGTTTCAAAAATCCTTATGATTATTCTGGTGGAGATTCTGGCCCAGTTCTGGAAAAGAAAAGATTATGCCAATGTCCCCACGCTGTATTATATTTCTTTTTTGTTTGTACCGATAGGCAGCATTTATGTTGCAATCCATGAATTTAATCTGGTACAGAACGGCAGGAAGAATTTTGCGTCCATGGTCACATTCAGTATTCTGCTGCTGGTAAATATTGTGTTTTTGGCAATTTATACCAGACTTTCAGAAAATTATACGCTGGAAAAAGAAAAGATAGCCTATGTCCAGCAGATGAATATGATTGCAATCAATACACGGGAGCAAAAACGTATTTTAGAAGCTTTTCATGCGGAAAAACATGACGCCATTAATAAACTGATTGTGCTCAGGGATGAACTGGAGCATGGAAAGCGGGAAAACGTGCTGGAAAGACTGGAAAAGATTATCAGCCATATTGATGTAAGCGAAAGTATTTCCCAAAGCGGCAACAGTACAGTGGATGCCCTGATTAATTTTAAATATGCAGCGGCAAGGGAGCAGGGAATTGTGTTCCAGCTAAAAATATTCATTCCCGATACACTCCCCATAGACCAGTGTGATTTGGGAGTGGTTCTGGGTAATTCACTGGACAACGCAGTCACCGCAGCCGCTCAGTGCAAAAACCACGAAAAGACCGTCCAGATAACCATAGGAGTCAAAAAGGGCTCCCTGGTGATTGTAATCAAAAATCCCTATGAACAGGAATTGAAAAGAAACAAAATGGGGAACTTTCTGTCAACCAAAAGGGACAGTGCCGGACATGGCTATGGTGTCGGATCCATCCAGAAAGTAGCGGAAAAATACAACGGAGAAGTGCTGATAGAAACGGAAAACCAGGTGTTTTCAATCATGATTATTCTTGGTATGGAGTAATTTTGACATTTAACAGCGTGATTTTGACAAAAATTTATTCCGGGGCAAAAAAACAATTATACTATTTACCATAAGGAGCGCCATAAGAATGAAGGGGCGGCGCATCTTGTAACGGGAAGTATAATTAAATGAATGGTAGAGTTTTGAAATTTGTTGAAGGCGATATGGGGTACAATATTTTATTTGCAGTAGTCGTTATCCTGCTGCTGGCAGGCGGAGTATATCTGATAGAAATGGGAGAAAGAAGGGCGGACGCGTCCTTCTCAATTGTTGATGCTGTCTGGCAGGACTATATAAGCGGAGGGGCGGAGGATGGACAGAAGGTAGTCAACCAGTGTGCGTTTGGAATGAAGACGCAAAAAGTGGACAAACTCCTGCAAAAAAGCGGTGTACAGTACTCCTGGGGCAGGGATTTGGGCGGCCCGCCGGATACAGTGGAAGAGTATGTGGATATTGAAAGAGGAAGATACCGCCTGTTTTTTGACAGAAACGGAAAAATGTGCAAGGCATACATTAAGAGCGGAAGCAGCCGGAACCAGAAATTTGTGACAGGCATGTCTGCCAGCGACATTGTGGATATAGTAGGGGAAGACCTGTATAAAGAAAGCAGCGGACAGCCTGTGTACTGGAGCAGGAAGCCCATATCAGGCGTTTATTACGGGTTTGTCTTTAGAAATAATAAACTGACAGCTATATGGGAGAAGGAATGAAAATTACATATTGCAGACTTTGCCGGCCGTATCTGCGGCCGGCTTTTTGCGTTTGCGGACCAGCTTATTGTAATAAAAAGACTTGCCATAATCGGGCCGGGAATTTATATTATTAAATATATCATAGATAATATATATCATAGATAAAATATATCATAAAAAATCAGGAAGGTACAAATGCAGTTAAAAGAATTTTTTGAGGGGATCCGCATGATACCGGAGGCTGCCGCCCAGGCGTTACGGCTTTCTATAAGTGAAGAGGAATATCAGGATATAAGGACATTGTTTTATAATGACAGGCCCCTGTTTTACGAAAAAGTATTATGTAAGCGGGATTTCAGAATCCTGTTTCTGTATTATTACAGTCGTATGGCCTGCGAAACCTATGGGCGTTACAGGGAATTAAATATCGGCGATACTGTATTCTGGGATACATTTTATGATTTGACGCTCTGGTGTGAAAACTGCCGGAAAGAGTATGGGGAATATGGGATCAATCAGTACGACTGGTTTTTCAGGCATATTGAATGCACCATTTTCCGTCTTGGGCGTTTAGAATTTGAGAAGATGGATTCCCAATGGGAACTGAAAGGCGTAAAGCGGGCAGGATACGGGGAAACGGCCATTCATGTACATATTCCCCAGGGGGAAAGGCTGGATATTCCGGCGGTACAGGCTTCCTTTGGACAGGCGTTTCTTTTTTGGGGAAAGCAGCATCCTTACATCTGCCATTCCTGGCTGCTGTACCCGGGGCTGAAAGAAATACTGCCTCCCCAGAGCAATATTATCCGGTTCCAGAATCTGTTTCAGATATCAGATATTGACTTTCGTGAGCGGGAAGGAGAATGGAGAATCTTTGGCGGGCTATTTGAAGATGCGTCAGAATATCCGGAAAATACTTCCCTCCAAAGGGCGGCGAAGCAATATCTGCTTGCAGGAAATAAGCTGGGGAACGGAGTCGGCATCTATGCAGGCACATAGAAAGAAGCAGGATAAAAGAGGGTGAAAGATGGAAGGCGCAGACAGACTGGACAGGCGGAAAGAAACAAAAAAGCGGACGCTCAGCACGGAGATAACACTTCTGACGGTGCTCACTTCCGTATGCGCCATTTTGGTAATGGGAATATCCCTGATTTTGATTTTCTTCTTTTTCTTTTCCCAGAAAGCAAAGGAAGACATGGAATATATTTTAAGGAATACCAGCCAGCAATTCCAGGATAAGATTCAGTATATTGAGGACGGGGCTGTTGCAGTGCGCCACAATATGGCATTGCGGGATTTTTTCCAGAAAAACCATTACAACAGTGAGGAAACGGAGACGCAGCTTTCCCACAGCATAGACTTGTTTTCAGAAAGAAATATGGTGGAGCAGAGGGAACCTTTTGTGGTAAGTGTCTACCTGTTTAATAATAAAGACCAGTATATCCGGGAGCATTACTATCCCATAACCGTGCTGGCAGCGGAGCAGGAGGACAGGAAATATATGGGGCTCTATCAGGCCTTCGTAGAAAGTGGCAGACAATATCACTCTCTGGCACAGGAGGGGGAGATTGACATCTGCTTTCAGGTATATGACGACGATATGAAGCGGATGGGAGTCTGCATTGTAGTTATCCACCCGGAGGCGGCGGCACTGCTGTTTCGGGAAACGGAAAGCTACCATGGTAATGGCTGGATTATAACAGGCAGTGGGGAAGCGCTGCTGTGGGGAGGGGTACGGGAAGAACTGGAAGAATTGGAATATGTGGGGGCAGGATATCTCGGCGCCGCCACCCTGGACGGGGAAAAGATGCTGTGCAGTTCCGAAAAATGCGGTTTTGGCATAAAAGCGGCAGTGGCAGTGGGATTTAGCAATATCTATACTATCTTAACACCGACGCTTTTAGTTTTTCTGGGGGCCTTTCTTCTGGTTCTTGCACTGGCGTCAGCAGCGGCATTCGGCATAGGGTACCGCTTTACAAGGCCGTTGAAAGAGATGGCGGAGGGGATTCATGCTTTTGGACAGGAGAACTTTGACGCCCGGATGAACGATTTTTCCATTCAGGAATTCCATGACATCAGCGTAGTGTTCAATGAAATGGCGGAGAGGATTAAATACCTTGTCACCCAGGTGTATGAAAAGGAACTCTTAGCGGCCCGGTCGCAGGTGAAATTCCTCCAGTCCCAGATCAACCCCCATTTTCAGTTTAATATTCTGGCGATGCTGAGCGTGAAAGCAAAAATGGCGGGAAACGAAGAACTGTACCAGTGTCTGTCAGCTTTTTCCAAGCTGATGCAGGGGAAGATTTTCCGGCGCAAAGAGATTAAGATTCCCCTTGAGGATGAGATAGAACTGGTAAAGTTTTATCTGTTTTTACAAAACAGCAGATTTTCCGAAAAAATTTCCTATGAGATACGTTATGGAAACGAAGAGGTAAAGAGGGATTTGATTCCACGGCTTCTGATAGAGCCGCTGGTGGAAAATGCCGTGTCCCACGGACTGGAACCGAAAGAAGAGAACGGGAATATCCTGGTGGACATTTATGAGCAGGAAGAGGAACTGCATATTATTGTGGAGGATAACGGCGTGGGATTTGAGCCGGGGGAACTGACGGCGGAAAAGCAGTGGGAGGAAAAGCCGGGGGAAACAGGACATACCCATACCGGATTGGAAAATACCAGAAGACTTCTGCACATTTTGTATGGAAATGCATGCAGAATGGAATTGACAGGAAGAATGGGCGAGGGTACAAGGGTAGAGATTGTACTGCCCATAGAGAGGAGTGGGGAAGATGTGGAAAGTGATGGCGGCGGATGACGAGGCATATATGAGGGATGCCCTGGAAAAACTGATTCACTGGAAAGGCATGGGATGCGAACTTAGGTTTGTGGGCAGTAATGGAAAAGAACTGGTGGAACAGATGGAAACGGAGCATCCTGATATTGTCATAACGGATGTGAAAATGCCTTTGATGGACGGGCTGGAGATATGTAAATATGTCTACGAGACGTGTCCGGAGGCACAGGTGATTATTTTAAGCGCTTATTCTGATTTTGGATATGCAAGGACGGCAATCCATTACAGTGTCTGTGAGTATGTGCTGAAGATTTCCGTACTGGAAGAACTGCCAAGGGCAGTGGAAAAGGCAATCAGGAATCTGGAAAAGAACAGAAGGGAATTCCTGCCTCCGGAGAAGGACGCTGTTGCGAAAGACAGCGTGGAAAAAGATACGGACAGTCTTTACAACCAGATAGTCCGGTTTATTGAGGAAAACTATCAAAGCAGGATTACCCTGGACGATATGGCGGAAAAGCTTCACGCCAACAGAAGCTATTTAAGCAGGCTGTATAAAAGCCGCAGGGGCGTCAACCTGTTTGACGATATTTTAAGAATGCGGATCGAGAAGGCAAAGGAATACATAGAAAGCACGGACTGGAAAATATATGAGGTTTCCGAGGCCGTGGGGTTTGATGACACCGGATATTTTTCCAGAGTTTTCAAAAAATATTCTGGCATGTCTCCCAAGGAATATAAAAACGCAAGGAAGGACAGTTATGGGCAGGATTAAAAAATGTGCGGCTGGGTTTTTGCTGGCGGCTGGGATTTTGTTTGCGGGCTGCGGCCGCAAACAGCCTGCCCAGGTGGAAATCACGGTCATTCACGGCTGGGGGAGCACGGAAGACGACCATGTGGCCATGAGGAATATTTACAGCGCTTTTGAAGAAAAGAACCCGGATGTCAAACTCCGCCTGATTTCCATGCCTACCAGCAGTGAAATGATCCGCAAAGTGGAGGATATGATTACCGTGGGAGAAATTCCTGATGTGATTTTTCTTGGGGGAGAAGGCCGGGACTCCATTTACCGTTTTATGGTGGAAAATGGTCTGGCGCTGGATCTGATGCCCTATATCCAGAAGGATGAGGAGTTTAGAAACAGCATATCCCCTGTCAATCTGGATTACTGGACAACCGATTCGGGACATCTTTATACTATGTCGGATGTGCTTTTGCTAAGCGGCGGATACTGGTATAACGAAGATATCTTCCAACAGGCAGAAGTTACGGAAATTCCCCGGACGTTCGGAGAATTTGAAGCGGCATGCCGGAAAATAGAGTCATGGGCGGAAAGAGAAAAAAATGGGGTGGAATCTTTACAGATACCGGCGGAAGGATATTTGTATTTTGTAGATTATATTATGGCCACAGAGGAAGGAAGCTGTAAGGAAGCCATAGAGCAAAATCAAATACTGATTGAGGAGCGGCAGATGCAGGAAACGCTGAAAAAGCTGCAGAATATTTATGCTTATTCTGCTGTGAAAGCCCAGGCGTACAGCTACCGGGACGAAATCAGCATGTTTAACGAGGGGAAACTGGCAATGTATATCAACGGAATCTGGGCGGCTTCTGCAATAGAAGACGATATACATGTAAGTTATGCCCTGCTTCCGGCAGGCAGGGGGACTTCCATGTCCTGCGAATCTGCCTGTCTGGGATATATAATCGGGAACAGCAGGGAGGAGGCAAGAGAGGAGGCTTCCATCCGGTTCTTAAAGTATATGATGAGCAGCCAGGTACAGGAGAGGATTTTAAAAGAAACCGGACAGATGCCGGCAAATCCCAACATATCCCTTATAGAATGTCAGGATGAAATGCCCCGTTTTTATCAGGCGGCAGAAACGGTACTTTCGGCGGACCGGAAAATAGAGGTGCCGGAAAATCTGTGGGAAAACAGCAGCAAAGATGTTTTTATCAACAATATTCTTGATGTACTGGGAGGGAAAATGAACGGGCAGACATTTATATACATGCTGAAGTGACAGCCAGGCGGCCGGGGGATGATCCCGGCCGTCTGTAATTCGTAAACTGGCTTGTGAAGCGTGACAGCTTTGGCAACTATGTATGTTTTGACTGCAAAATCCAAATATAATCCTTATTTTTTGTATAATATGTAAATATAATCCGGTTTTGGGTCAACAGGTTTCATTCAATATGCTTTCTGTTTATTCTAAAATGTGTACATAGACAAGAAAAATGTACAAGGCGGCAGAAGTATGGCTGCCAGAAGGAGGGTATTAATGAAAAAACGAGTAGTGAGTGTTCTGCTGGCGGCAGTTATGACAGCAAGTGTGCTGGCTGGATGCGGCAGCAGCGGCGATACGGCGAAGGAGGAAAAGCCGGCGGAGCAGGAACAGACCGCTGCAACGGAAACGGGGCAGAGTGAAGAAAAGGCAGAAAGTACGGAAAGTGCAGAGAGCACAGGAGATGTACAGACTTTGGAATTCTATCATGGTTATTACCATGATGAAAGCGAATGGCCGGCAGCAAAAGTAATGCGCGATATTTATGATGACTTTGCAGCAGCCCACGCAGACGGCCCTGTTGTTTTTAAACCTATACCGGTAGAAAACAGAGGAGAGATTGTAAGCGCACAGGTAGCCGGAGGAAATTTCCCGGATGTAGTGGATGTGGATCAGTCAGTGCCGCAGGCAGCTATCAGCCAGGGGCTTGTTCTGGATTTGAAGCCCTTTATTGACGAGAACGGGCTCCAGGATGCGGTAGGGCTTAATTATACCCAGAATCAGGTGGACGGTCACATTTATACAGTCCATGACCAGTTGGAAAGCCGCGGTATGTGGTACAACGGAGCAGTTCTGGAAAGCGCTGGAGTTAAGGCGGAAGACATTAAGAGCTGGGATGATTTCGGGTCAGCTATGGATAAAGTAAATGCTTTAGGAGATGGCAGCTATGGATATATCGCAGGACAGGGTTCCTTGTTTATGATGAATGCCATGATGGCATCCTCTGACACAGGAAAGGCTCTTATAGAAGGAGCGCTTACACAGGAAGCCATTGAATCAGCAGAATTTGCAGAAGCATTTAAGGCTGCAGCAGCACTGGATCAGAAGAACGGATCAGACCATACCACAGACAATATCGGTAATCTGATGGACGATTTCAACAAAAAGGGAACGGTGGCAGCTTTGTTTAACGGCGTATGGAATGCAAGCGGCATCGATGCATCTCTTGCAGAATCCATCCAGCCTGCGCTTTTCCCGGGAAATACAGCTATTGCATCAGCAGGCGGCGGTATCAGCATTTCCAGCAATATGGACGAAGCTAAAACAGAACTGGCTCTGGAATTCCTTGCATATATGGTAAGCCCGGAAGTTCAGGAACGTATTTTCGTTGGCGTTCAGGCAGCGCCTTGTAACGCAATGGTTGATTTGCAGGCTTTGGCATTAAGCGGGGAAAACCAGGATGCAATGCTTGTCAAACTGGCGGAAGCATGTTCCCAGGTCAATAATGCAGATACTGTAGTCATCAACCTCAGCTATACATGGGGCGGAGATGTAGGAAACGCTATTATTAATGCTTTCATGGAGTGTGCGGTTTCAGGCGCAGATATTGATGCACGTTTTGAACAGCTTAAGCAGGAATTGACAGCTCTGATTGCATAACAGGCAGAAATGGGCGGCCGCTTCCGGCAGTGGTATACTGCCGGGTGGCTGCCTTTTTTATCAATAAGCTGGCTCGCGAAGCGTGACAGCGTTTGACCGGGAAAGTTTGAAGGACTTCCTACATAACAAAAGGAGCAGGTACAGGAGGTATAGAATGAAGTGGAAAAGGACAGGATTCATACTGGCATTTCTGGCGCCTACCGTGGCGGCATTTGTAATTTTTTATTTGTATCCAATTGTAACAGTCATATTTACATCGTTTTGTAAGTGGGACTATACGAATATTAAGAATCCGGAGTTCTGGGGGTTTAAAGAACTTTGGAATAACTATGAATACATATTTAAGACATATCCCTATTTCTGGGAGGCGCTTCGCAACTCTTCCATCTGGGCTCTGCTGGGGGCAGTAGTACAGATACCGGTAGCGGCTGTGATTGCGCTGGCATTTTCCCGGAAGATCAGAGGGGTAAAGCTGATCCGTAATATTTATATTATTCCCAATATGATATCTACTGCGGCTATGGGCATGGTATTCCTGCAGTTATACAGTCCGCTGTACGGTATTGTGAATCCTGTTATCAGGATATTCAACAAAGATTTTAAAGAGAATATATTGCTGCTGAAAGGGCCGGCGTTCTGGGCCATGACCTGCGCTTATATTTTCTTCACAGGTACCACAACCCTTCTGATTCTGGGCAATATTATGGCAGTCCCGGAGGATGTGAGGGAAGCGGCGGTATTAGACGGGGCGGACGGGCTGAAACAGGACTGGTATATTACTCTGCCAATGATTAAGGGAACCCTTAAGACGGTTTCTGTGCTGGCGGCCACCAGCGGATTCCTGCTTTATAATGAGGTGTATTTCCTTACAAAAGGGGCAGCAGGAACTTACAGTATCAGCTATGTAATCAGGGAACTGGCAATTACCAGCCCCAGAACACAGTTCGGAAGGGCCAACACAGTAGCTGTGATACAGATTCTGGCGGGCATGGTGATTATCGTGCTGGTCAATGGTCTTTACAGCATTTCATTTAAAAAGAAAGGGAAAGGGCGGAATGGATGAAACAAAAAAGAAATGAAAAAAGACAACAACTTTCAGGCTTCACCAGAATTTTTACGTATCTGTGCCTGATCTGGGCGCTGCTGGTATCTTTGACGCCCCTTGTGTGGCTGCTGCTTTCCAGCTTTAAGAAAGATCCGCTGGCAAGGCCGGGCTTTATGCTTCCTGAATCCATATGCCTGGACGGATATATTTCTACTTTCCGTGACCTGCATGTGATGCGGTATTTCGGAAACAGCATGTTTATTTCCTTTGTGTCCGTGCTGATTAGTATTGTGATGATTTCCATGTCCGCCTACGTAGTGGCAAGACTGGATTTTAAAGGAAAAGGACTGCTTAGTATCCTGCTGTACTCTACCATGTTTATCCCGCCTACGGCTCTGACTTATCCAGTGTACAATCTGGTGAACCGGATGCAGATATATGATACCCGGTCAGCGCTGATTTTGATTTATTCATGCAGCGGAATTGCCATCAGCTTTTTTGTCATTAAAAATTATTATACCAATATTCCAAAAGAGATGGAAGAAGCTGCCAGAATAGACGGCTGCGGCTATGTGCAGACCTGGCAGAGGGTTATTTTCCCCATTGCCCGTCCGGGAATCATGACGGCGGCTGTGCTGGCGTTTTTAAACAACTGGAACGAGTACTACTGGGCTTCCCTTGTAATTATTACAAGAGAAAAGATGACAGTGCCCGCGTTGCTTTCCACCTTTACAACGGCTTTCCGTACAAATTATAACGGCCTGTTCTCGGCTATGGTGGTAATCATCCTTCCTCCCGTTATTTTGTACTGCGTATTTAGCAAGTTCTTCGTGGAAGCTTTGTCAGGAGGAGCAGTAAAAGGTTAAAATATTAAAAACAGCATTTGCCCGGAGGATGCCTAGAGTATTTACAAAGGTATCGGAAGGGCAGATGCGGAACTGGAATAGGAGTATTTGAAAGATGAATCAGGAAATAAGAGAGCGGACGAAGTGGTTTAGAGAGGCGCGGTTCGGCATGTTTATTCATTGGGGACTTTATTCGATTCCTGCCTGCGGCGAATGGGTCATGTCCGAAAAGGAGATGACAGTTTCAGAGTATGAAAAATACTTTGACCTTTTTGACCCGGACCAGTGCAGTCCGGCGGAGTGGGTCAGGCTGGCAAAGCGGGCAGGCATGAAATATGCAGTGCTGACGGCAAAGCATCATGACGGTTTCTGTCTGTTTGACTCTGCTCTGACAGATTACAAATCCACCAACACGAAGGCAGGACGGGATTTTGTAAGGGAATTTGTGGATGCATGCAGGGAGGAGGGAATCAAAGCCGGGCTTTATTTTTCCATTATTGACTGGCGTCACCCGGATTTTCCCAAATATGGGGACCGCCAGCATCCCATGCGCAATTGTGAGGAATATAAAGGAGAAAAAATAGATTTTGACAGATATCTGGATTACATGCACGGGCAGGTAAAGGAACTGGTGACAAATTACGGAAAACTGGATATACTCTGGTTTGACTTTTCCTATGACGATATGTGCGGGGAAAAATGGCGGGCATCGGAACTTATCAAAATGGTGCGGAGTTATCAGCCTGACGTTATTATTGACAACAGGCTGGAAGGTTCCGGAGAAAACCATGGAAGCATTGCCACCAGCAATCCTCTTCCTTACAGTGGGGATTTTGCAAGCCCCGAACAGATCATACCGCCGGAAGGGGTAGTGGATGAAAAAGGGGAACCGATTCCCTGGGAGTTATGTGCCACCATGAACAATCACTGGGGCTATTGTAACTTTGACCATTCCTATAAATCCCCCCAACTGCTTATCCGCAAACTGGTGGAATGTGTCAGCAAGGGCGGTAATATGATTCTGAACGTAGGGCCGGATGCCAGAGGCAGAGTTCCCCTGCAAAGTGTTAAAGCACTGGAAGAAATCGGAGAATGGATGAAAGAGAATGGGGAAAGCATTTACGGATGCGGCATTTGCAGCCTGCCTAAACCGGAGTGGGGGAGATATACCCAGAAGGGCAGCACCATATATGCCCATGTATATGAAGCCCCTCTGGGCGCCCTACCTCTTTACGGAATCGGTCCGGATAAACTGGAGCGGGCCTTTTATGTGGCGGACAAAAGTGAAATGGCACGTGGTGAAGCATGGAATACGGCCGCTTATACCAGTACTGCATTTGTCTCCTTTGGAGAGAACCCTGTGTTTACTTATCCCCTGCCGGATGAAAAAGACACAGTTTTAAAGCTGGAATTGAGGGGAAATTTATAGAATTGTGTGCCATCCGTGGGGCATGGCGGAAAGGAAGAAGTATGATTACAGCGGTATTAATCGGGGCGGGACAGAGAGGCGCGCAGGTATATGCGGACTATGCCAGGTTTCATCCCAATGAGATAAAGATTGTGGCAGTTGCAGAGCCGGACGGGGAGAGAAGGCGGTTGTTTGCAAAAGAGCACAATCTGCCGGAAGAGGCAGTATTTTCCCACTGGAATGAATTGTTTGAAAAAGGGAAGCTGGCAGATAGCTGTATGGTCTGTACCCAGGACCGTTTCCACACGGAACCGGTGAAAAAGGCTCTTGAGCTGGGGTACCATGTGATGTGTGAAAAACCCATGTCGCCCCAGCCGGAAGAATGTATTGAGATGGGGGAATATGCCGGAAAGTACCATAAAACATTAACCATCTGTCATGTGCTGCGCTATTCTCCCTTTTTTACAAAAATAAAGGAAATACTGGACAGCGGGGCAGTGGGGGATCTGGTATCCATCCAGCATATGGAATGTGTAGGGTACTGGCACCAGGCTCACAGCTTTGTGCGGGGAAACTGGAGAAATTCGGACGAGAGCAGTCCAATGATATTACAAAAATCCTGTCATGACATGGATATTCTGGCCTGGCTGACAGGGAAGCAGTGCCAGGCCGTATCCTCCTTTGGCTCCCTGAAACATTTTAGAGAGGAAAATGCGCCGGAGGGGGCCGGAACCTACTGCATGAAAGACTGCAAAGCGGAAGCCTCCTGCCCCTACAGCGCCAACAAGATTTACCTTAGGGATGAGGAGAGATATTCAGACAATTTCCGGAAAATCGTGGCTCTCTCTGGAACAAAAGAGGCAGTCCGGGAGGCCCTTATGGAAGGTCCTTATGGAAAGTGCGTATACCGATGCGACAATAATGTTGTGGACCATCAGGTGGTCAACCTTTTGTTTGAGGACGGTATAACAGTCAGCTTTACCATGTGTGCTTTTACATATGAAGAAAGCCGCACCATAACCATTATGGGAACCGGCGGGCAGATAACCGGGGATATGGTCAAAAATAAAATAGAGGTGCGGGATTTCCTTACAGGAAATAAAACGGAATACCTGCTTAAAACAGGAAATTCCGGTCACAGCGGAAGCGATGAGAAATTCATGCAGGGATTTATCCGCACAGTGGAAACAGACGGAGCGTATTCACGTTCCGGTGCAGAGGTTTCCGTGAACAGCCATTTGATGGCACTTGCGGCGGAAGAATCCCGGGTAACGGGAAAAACGGTATATCTGGAAGAATACCGCTCACGCTTTTCTTAAAAAATCCAGCACCTCTGACAGGCTTTGACATTTCATAAAGAGGAGTTTTTGCAGTTCCAAATCCGGCTCTATCAGGTCGGGAACCATGATTGCTTTCATCCCGGCGCCGGAAGCGGCGAGGATGCCGTTGGGGGAATCTTCCACGGCATAACAGCGGGAGGGAGAGACTTTCAGCAGTTCACAGGCTTTCAGATAGATGTCCGGCTTTGGTTTACTGCGGGGAACCATATCCCCGCATACTACCACCTGAAAATAATCAAGCAGACCGATGCTCTCCATTTCACTGCGGACAACTTCTTCCCTTGTGGAGGAAGCCAGGCCAATCTGCCAGCCGTTTTCCTTCAAAAAACTAAATAATTCATAGACCCCCGGCTTTACAGGAAGCCCGTCTTTTTTGATATGGGCATGATACATTTCCGAGGCCATTACCTTGTATTTCTGATAGGGAAAATCCTTTCCGTATGTTCTGGCAAAAACCGCCTCTGTCTCGCCTGTGGTAATGCCGATACACAGTTTTAATGTATTTTCAATATCTCTAATGCCGTTCTTTTGGGCTACTTCCTTCCAGATTTTTAAAAGAAGATTTTCGGAGTCAATCAGAACCCCGTCCATGTCAAAAACAATACTGCGAATCATTTGCAAATCCTTTCATAGAAATTTCAATTACGGTACTGGTAAAGCTGTTTTTGTATATTGCAGTTTCTATTATACAGAAATTTCCGGTATTGGCAAGAAGATGCCTTCGGCAATGGTTTTTTTGCACTGGCGCATTACTTGCATAAATTAGAAAAAACGTTATAATTTAATATGTAGTAAAGAGAACAGATGGCACAACTCATGAAGGAGCATTTACCAACAGGCTTCTTCTGCGAAATTTATGGAAAAGAAGGTATCAAAGAGATGTTCAGGGAAGATTATCCATATTTATATGAAACCCACATGCACACCAGTGAAAGCAGTGCATGTGCACACAGTACAGGAAAAGAAATGGCCCAGGCGGCGAAGGATGCCGGATATACAGGCGTCATCATCACGAATCACAACTGGTACGGCAACACCTGCATTGATGCATCCCTTCCATGGGAGGAGTGGGTCAGGCGTTTTTGCACCGGGTATGAGGAGGCGAAGAGACAGGGGGATGAGGTTGGCCTTGATGTATTTTTCGGCTACGAATCCTGTTATCATGGAACGGAGTTTCTGATTTACGGCGTGGACAAAGAGTGGCTGGTGTCCCATCCACGGATTAAGGATGCGTCCATAAAAGAACAGTATCGCATGATCCATGAAGCCGGAGGCATGGTTATTCATGCCCATCCTTTTAGAAAAGCAGGGTACATACCGGAAATACGGCTTTTCCCGGAAGATGTGGACGGAGTGGAAGGGATAAACGCCACCCACTCTTCCCATTTAAGCATGGGGCATACTGACCCGGAGTTTGACAGGCAGGCCATTGCCTATGCCAGAGAGCATAAGCTTCCCATGACAGCCGGGTCGGATGTGCATACGGTCAGGCTTTTCGGCGGCGGTATGGCGTTTAAGAGGAAGCTATGCTCTATAGAAGATTTCTGTCGGGCTGTTCTGGACGGGGAAGATTATCTTCTGACCAATGGAGATGCATGGTTTAATAAAATGGGAGAGCCGGTATGAGGTTTTTGCATGTTGCAGATTTGCATATAGGGAAGGTTGTCAATGACTTTTCCATGCTGGAGGACCAGAAATTTGTGTTGGAGCAGATTGCAGGCATGGCCAGAGCCAACAGCGTGGATGCGGTGGTAATTGCCGGGGATATTTATGACAGGGCCATCCCTCCCGGAGAGGCAGTGGCCTTATTTGACGCATTTCTGACAAAGCTGGCAGGGCAGGGGACGAAGACCATCATGATAAGCGGCAACCACGATTCGCCGGAGAGAATCGGTTTTGGCGCTGACTTGCTCTGCAAACAGGGCGTGCACATTGGCGCGGTGGTGAAGAAGGAACTGGACAGGGCGGTTTTTAAGGAAGACGGGGTCGAGACGGAATTTGTGCTGCTTCCTTTTGTAAAGCCTGCCTGGCTGGGCGTGAGAAATAGCGGGGAGGCGGTGTCATTATTGCTTTCCGCTTACTGGCAGGAGGAAGCCTGCCGGGGGTATGGAGACGGAAAGATGCCCGGCGGAATGCAGGCCGGGGCAGGAGACGGCGCAGAACCGGAGGACAGGGCGGAAACAGCAGGGAAAAAGAACCGCGTCCTTGTAACCCATTTTTTTGTGACAGATGGAGGCAGGGAGCCGGAATTATCGGACAGCGAGTCTACCATTCATGTGGGAGGTCTGGACAATGTGGATGCAGGGCTTTTTGAAGGGTTTGACTATGTGGCTCTGGGACACATCCACAAATCCCAGCAGATAGGGGGACGGCCGGTATGGTATGCAGGTGCGCCCCTTAAGTATTCCTTTGGGGAGACTGCCCAGACCAAGGCGGTTCTGCTGGTAGAAACGGGCCGGGAAGGGCTAAAGGAAGTGAGAAAGCTGGAAATAAGGCCTCTTAGGGAAATGCGGAAAGTGAAAGGGACGTTAAAAGAGATTTTGGATGGGGCGGATGGAGCTATGGGGCAGGGCGGACAGGACTACATACAGGCCATACTGACCGACAGGGGAGAACTGATTGATCCCATAGGAACCATCCGCAGTGTCTATCCCAATGTGATGCAGATTGTCAGGGAAGAGCCTGACAGCTCCTTCCGGCTGAATAAAGACGGTGGGAATCAGAGCAGGATTCTGGCGGAAAAGAAAGATACGCTGGCTTTGTTTGAAGCATTTTATCAGGAGGTAAGGGACAACGACCTGTCTGTGGAAGGGAAAAAGGCGCTTGTGGATATTGTGAAGGAACTGGAAGGATAGTGGAAGATGAAACCTGTGAAGCTGACCCTCTGCGGCTGGGGGCCTTACAAGGAAAAACAGGAAATTGATTTTACAGGATTTAGCGAGAGAGGGCTTTTTCTTATTACCGGGCCTACCGGAGCGGGAAAGACCACGATTTTTGATGCCCTGACCTATGCCCTGTATGGAAATATGAGCGGCGAAATGCGGGAGAAGAATACTGTGCGGAGCGATTTTGCCAGTGCAGACACGCCTACTTTCGTGGAACTTTCCATGATACATAATGGGGAAGAATACAGGATTTACCGGAACCCGGAGTATCTGCGCCCCAGAAAGCGGAAAGCTTCCGTCAGCAGGTCTTTGGAGGATAAGGACAAGAAGGGAAATACAAAGAGCATACCAGAAGGGTTTACCAGGGAAAAGGAGAAGGCTGTATTTACCGGGCCTGACGGGAAAGCCGCCGAGGGGGCCAGTGAGGTTAACAGGAAGGTACAGGAACTTCTGCGGCTGGATTACAGGCAGTTCAAGCAGCTTTCCATGATTGCCCAGGGAGAGTTTGCCAGACTTTTAACGGCCCCGCCTTCCGAAAAAACGAAAATATTCCGGGAAATATTTAATACTGATATTTATGAAAGGACAGCGGCTTTACTGAAAGGGAAATCCGGCAGTCTATATAAAGAAATTATGGAATGCCGACATAAAATGGACGAGGACATGGACATGCTTATCCGGTCGGGCGTTCTTTTGGAGAGTGAGAAAACTTCCAACTATGAAGGGATTGTATCCTATTTGGAGAAAGCGGCTGAGGAAATAAAGGGAAAATGGCGTTCAGCCCAAAAGGCGCATACAGGAAAAGAGAAAGAGGTGCAGAAGCTGGCTGGAAAGCTGGCGGAGGCGGAACGGGTGCAAAGCCTTTTTGACAAGCTGGAAAAGGAACTGGAACGCCGGACGGCTCTTTGTCAGAAAGAAAAGGAAATCCGGGAAAAGGAAGCCCTCTTATACCGCCAGGAAAAGGCGGCCCTGCTAAAAATTGCGGAATTAAAGTTTCTTGCCGCACAAAAAAATGCCCGGCAGATGGCAGAGGAAATAAAAGCCATGCAGGAGGAGATTCTCATGCTGGGGAAGCAGAAGGAAGAGGAGAGGGCATTTTATGAGGAGCGGGAAGAAATTTCCGCCAGCTTTGAGGAAAAGAAGAAGCAGTCCGAGGTACAGGCCCGGCTGAAAAAGGACAGGGAAAAGTGTAAAATCCGGGAAAAGGAATTAAAGGTTTTGCAGGATGCCTATCTGGCAGCGGAAGGGGAAGAGGAGGGGGCAAAGTATTCTTATGAGCAGGCGGATAAGGCTTACCGCCACGGAATAGCGGGGATTCTGGCGGACACACTGGAAGATGGGATTCCCTGTCCTGTGTGCGGCGCACTCCATCATCCTGCCCCTGCGGCAGGGGGCGGGACGCTTCCCTCCAGGGAACAGGTGGAGGAATATAAGGAAGCTTTTGAAAGGAAACAGAAAGAGCGTATTGCCCTTCATGGAAAGACCGCGGCCTGCGCCGTTTGGGTGCAGGAACTGAAGGAACAGACAGCGGAGACTGCCAGGGAGGAGGAGCGCTTAAAAGAAAGTCTCAAAAGACGGAAGAAAACCGTGACAGCATATCTGGCTGCCCATGATGAGAAGGAATTTGCCCGGCAGATAAAGAAGTATGAACACCGGCTGGCAGTGCTGGAGGAAAAGGAAAAGGGGCTGGCCGGAAGGAAGGAGGAATTACTTCTTGCAGAGAAGGAAGAAACAGAGTGCCGGATGGAATTTGACGAAAAATTGTCTGCGGACGGTTTCGTTTCCGTGGAGGAATATCGGGCAGTTTTAAAAGATGAGAAAGAAATGGGAAAACTCCGCAGGGAAATACAGGAGTATCATCAGGAGTGCCGTTCCTGCAATGAAATGGTTCTTCATTTACAGGAGGAGACAAAGCGCTCACAGCCAGGGGATGCCCCATTGCTTTCCCAAAAGCTGGAACAGGCACAGCAGGAAAAGAAGCTTCTTTTCGATGAACTGGCGGAATTGGGAAGTTACATGAAAAGCCTGGAAAACGGGCTTTTGTCTCTGAAAGATAAGCAGGTAAAATTGGAGAAAATGATGGAACGCTACAGCCTTTTTAAGGATTTGGATGATGCGGCAAACGGGAATAATAAGAAAAGGCTGGTTTTTGAACAGTATGTTCTTGCTTCTTACTTTGAAGATATCCTGGGGGCCGCTAATATCAGGCTCCGGGAGATGAGCAGTGGAAGATATCAACTGCGGCGGGCAGCGCAGATTGGTGACGGAAGGAGCAAGGATAACCTGGAGATAGAGGTTATGGACTATTATACAGGAAAATTCCGCTCTGTAAAAACCCTTTCGGGGGGAGAGTCTTTCAAAGCATCCCTGTCCCTTGCCCTTGGCATGAGCGATGTGGTGCAGGCCGCAAGCGGCGGCCTTAAGGTGGAAGCCCTTTTTATTGATGAAGGATTCGGGAGCCTGGACGCGGAATCCCTGGAACAGGCATGCCTTACATTACAAAGTCTGGTAGAGAGGGAGAGATTGATCGGGATCATTTCCCATGTGCCGGAACTGGCGGAAAAGATAGGAAACCAGATACAAATTCAGAAAACAAATGCTGGAAGCAGTGCATGTATTATGTTATCCTAAATGTGGTAACTTAATGGAACTGGTATGTGAACTATTATGGATTAAATTAAAAACAGGAGGTTTAAATATGGAAAATCAATTTGATGTGATCATTATCGGCGCAGGGCCGGGCGGTATTTTCTGTGCCTATGAATTACTGGATAAAAAGAAGGATCTGAAGGTGCTGATTGTGGAGAAAGGCCGTTCCATTGAAAAGCGGCAGTGTCCCAAGCGTACCACGAAGCAGTGTGTGGGATGCAGGCCCTGCTCGATTACCACGGGATTTGCGGGGGCAGGCGCTTTTTCTGACGGAAAGCTTTCCCTCTCTCCGGATGTGGGAGGAAATCTGCCTGCTATTTTAGGGTATGAGGAAACGGAAAAGCTGATAAAGGAATCCGACAGCATTTATCTGAAATTTGGCGCGGACACCAGTGTCTATGGACTGGATAAGCCTGCTGAAATCCGGGAAATCCGCAAGAAAGCCATTAATGCCAACTTAAAGCTGGTAGAATGTCCTATCAGACACCTTGGCACGGAGGAAGGCTACAAGATTTACGAGAAGCTTCAGCATCATCTGGAAGAAGAGGGCGTGACCCTTAAATTCAACACCATGGTAGAGGAAATCCTGGTGGAGGACGGTCAGGCCGTGGGAATAAAAACCCATGAGGGAGAGAGTTTCTTTGCAAAGGAAGTGGTATCAGCAGTGGGACGCGAGGGGGCCGACTGGTTCAGGGATAAATGTGAGGAAATTGGGATTGAAACCACACCGGGAACCGTAGATATCGGCGTCCGTGTGGAAGTCCGGGACGAAGTGATGCAGTTTTTGAACGAAAACCTTTACGAGGCCAAACTGATTTATCATACGCCTACTTTTGACGACAAGGTAAGGACATTCTGTACCAATCCTTCCGGGGAGGTGGCTACGGAATACTATGAGGGCGGGCTGGCTGTGGTAAACGGTCATGCCTATAAGTCCAGGGACTTCAAGACAGACAATACCAACTTTGCAATCCTTGTGAGTAAAAACTTTACCAAGCCATTTAAAACCCCCATTGAATACGGAAAGCATATTGCACAGCTTTCCAATATGCTCTGCGGCGGGAAGATACTGGTGCAGACCTTCGGGGATTTCAAACGGGGCAGAAGGACAACGGAAGAGCGCCTTTGCCGTAACAACCTGATTCCAACCTTAAAAGATGCGGTACCCGGCGATTTATCCCTGGTGTTCCCTCACAGAATTATGGTGGATATTGAGGAAATGCTGATTGCACTGGACAAGATTACGCCGGGCATTGCCGCCGACGAGACTCTGCTCTACGGGGTGGAAGTGAAATTTTATTCTAACAGGGTCATTGTAAATAAGGATTTCGAGACAAGTATCAAAGGACTCCGGGCAATCGGAGATGGCGCAGGCGTCACCAGAGGGCTCCAGCAGGCTTCAGCAAACGGAATCAGCGTTGCCAGAAGTATTTTGAGGACGCTGGAAGGATGAGAAAGAAAAAGAAGCTGCTTTTGCTGTTTGCGTGTATGGCTCTGCTGTTTCCGGTTTCCGGCTGTAATAAGGAGGGCGCAGATACAAAGCTGGTGCTGACTACCGGTTTTAAGAGGGACGAAATATTCCGTATTGAAACCATGTCCTGTACGTTGCCGGAAGTGATGGTGTATCTGACCAACACCCAGGATCAGTATGAGAGCGTCTACGGAAAAGAAATCTGGAAAACCAGTCTGGACGGGGTGACACTTGAGGAAAGCGTGAAGGACACGGTGCTTGCGCAGCTTGCCCAGATTAAGACCATGAATCTTTTGGCCGGACAGTATGGGGTTTCCCTGGACGATACGGAAATGGAAACGGTGCAGGAGGCGGCGGATGCCTATTTCGGTTCCCTGAACGGGGCGGAACAGGAGGCCATGCAGGTGACAAAGGAAACGATAGTTGGTCTTTATGAGGAATTTGCCCTTGCCAATAAGGTCTATGAATATATCATTAAAGATATCAATCCGGAAATCAGTGACGATGAGGCCAGAACCATTACCGTGCAGCATATTCTCATTAAGACCTGCAGCGTAGACGGGAGCGGCAAGAAAACCGAATATACACAGGAGGAGAAGGAAAATGCCCGCAGGCGGGCCGGGGAAATCTTACAGCTTGCCAGAGAAGAGGACAGCGATTTTGAGGAACTGGTGCTCCAGTATACCGAAGGAGATAAGGGAGAGTATTCTTTTGGCAAAGGAGAGGCGGAAAAGGAATTTGAGGATGCCGCTTTCAATCTGGAAACCGGACAAATCAGCGATGTCGTGGAAACCGGGTACGGCTATCACATTATCAAGTGTATCAGCACGTTCAACAGACAGGAAACAGACGCCAACAAAGTGAAAATTGTGGAGAAAAGAAGAAAAGAAGTATTTGGGCAGGAGTACGACGCTTTTGTGGGTACCCTTACCAGAACACTGAACGAAGAACTGTGGAATACCGTTTCCTTTGTGGACAGTGAGGAAGTGACCACCAGGGATTTCTTTGACATTTATAACCAGTATTTTGGTGAATGAGAGGAATCAGATTTCAGTTAATAAAAATTTTAGAAATGCAGAAAACCCAGGAAAATACAGCAATTCCGGCCAATTATTAGCACTCATTTTAAATGAGTGCTAATTTTGCCTTGACTTTTGTGGGAAAGGGAATTACACTTTATTTTAGTTTAAGAAATGTGTCTTAAAAGTTGGTACTGAGAACGAAGTGACCAGTGCGTTTTTAAGATACACCCATCGGGTTATAATATAATTATAGGAAGAGAAAGAAAAAGGAGTGATCAATCGTGGCAGAGAAACACGGAAATTTATCAATTAATAGTGAGAACATATTCCCTATTATTAAGAAGTGGCTGTATTCAGACCATGACATCTTTTTCAGGGAATTAATATCCAATGGATGTGATGCCATTACCAAGCTGAAAAAGCTGGATATGATGGGAGAGTATTCTTTACCGCAGGATTATAAGGGCAAAATAGAAATTCTTGTCAATCCGGAAGAAAAGACGCTCAAATTTATTGATAACGGTATCGGAATGACGGCAGACGAGGTGGAGGAGTATATCAATCAGATTGCCTTTTCCGGTGCCACGGATTTTATTGCAAAATATAAGGATAAGACCAATGAAGACCAGATTATCGGTCATTTCGGACTTGGGTTTTATTCCGCTTTCATGGTGGCTGACGAAGTGCATATTGATTCCCTTTCCTGGCAGGAAGGCGCAAAGCCGGTGCACTGGGAATGTGACGGCGGCACGGAATTTGACATGAAAGAAGGGGACAGGGAGCAGGTGGGAACCACCATTACCCTTTTTGTAAATGAAGATGTGCTGGAATTCTGCAACGAGTATAAGGCAAGGGAAGTTATTAAGAAATATTGTTCCTTTATGCCTACGGAGATTTATCTTTCCAAAGAAAATACCAAGGAAACCCAGACCATTGATGCGGACGAAAAGCTGGATACCGACACGGTGGTGGAGGAAATCAAGCCGGAGAAGGAGGAGGACAAACTAAGATATAAGATTATCAGGCGTCCCGAACTTCTGAATGAGACAACGCCCTTGTGGATGAAGCATCCCAATGACTGCACAAAGGAAGAATATCTTGAATTTTACCGGAAGGTATTCCAGGATTATAAGGAGCCTTTGTTCTGGATTCACCTGAATATGGATTATCCTTTCAACTTAAAAGGTATCCTGTATTTCCCTAAAATCAACATGGAATATGAGTCCATTGAAGGGGTTATCAAGCTGTATAATAACCAGGTGTTTATTGCTGACAATATCAAGGAAGTCATTCCCGAATTCCTGATGCTCCTAAAAGGCGTTATCGACTGTCCTGATTTGCCTCTTAACGTATCCAGAAGCGCACTGCAGAATGACGGATTTGTAAAGAAGATTTCCGATTACATCTCCAAGAAGGTAGCGGATAAGCTTTCCGGCATGTGCAAGACAGAGAAAGAAGAATATGAGAAATACTGGGATGATATCAGTCCTTTCATTAAATTTGGATGCCTTAAGGATGACAAGTTCTGTGAGAAAATGACAGACTACATTCTGTTTAAGAATCTGGACGGCAAATATCTTACCCTTCCTGAATGTCTTGAGGTCAATAAGAGTGACCCGGATGAGGCAGAAGAAGCCAAAGCGGAGGACGGAAACGGCCAGACTGAAGCAGCAGAAAGCCAGACAGAAGAATCCGGGGCGGAAGACGGAACGGCGGAAAGCCAGGATGCGGAAGCTGCTGACGCCGGGGAAGAGTCCCAGGATGCACCGGAGGACGGCACAGAGGATACCGTTGAAAAAGCGGAAGCAGAAGTGGTTGACGCTGACGGAAATGTGATAAATGCAGAGGACGACGAGGAAGAGGACGAAGAAGAAAAGAAGGAAAAGGTTATTTACTATGTGACCGACGAGAAACAGCAGGGACAGTATATCAGCATGTTTAAGGCTGCTAAAATGGACGCGGTGATTCTGACACACAATATTGACCAGCCTTTCATTTCCCAGCTTGAGTCCAAAAATGAGGGTATCAAGTTCCAGAGAATTGACGCCGACCTGACAGACACCTTCAAAGCCAAGACCAGCAAAAAGACAGAGAAGGAGTTAGAGGAAGCGGCTGAGTCTATCGGAAAGGTAATGAAGAAGGTTCTTAAAAAGGATAAGATTACCATAAAGGTTGAGAAGCTGAAAAATAAGAAAATATCCTCCATGATTACCCTTTCCGAGGAGAGCAGGAGAATGCAGGATATGATGAAGATGTACGCAATGCCCGGCATGGATATGGGCGGTATGGGCAAAGAAGGGGAGACTCTTATTCTGAATGCCAACCATCCGCTGGTGCAGTATATTATGGAACACACGGAAGGAAGCAATGTGAACATGATATGCGAACAGCTTTATGACCTTGCGCTGATCCAGCATGCGCCGCTTGAGCCGGAAGCAATGAGCAGATTTGTGGCAAGAAGTAATGATATCATGATGCTGCTTACAAAATAGCAGAGTGCAAATCCGTCAGAGGATGTAAGAAAAAATTCATATAAGAGCCGGTGCAGTCCGGGAGAGGTTTGTTTCAGACACCTTCCGGTCTGCGCCGGCTTTTTTGGCAATGGGACGCAGATGTGCTTGCATATACAAATTTTGTCTGATATATTTAACAGGAGACGGGGAGGGAGATTATATGGATACACAAGAATTGAAAAAACAGGTAAATGAGTTGATCGGGAACCAGAAATACGATGAAATCGAGCCGCTTCTTTTTTCCTACAGAAAAAAGACGAAAAGCGACAATGATCTCGCCGTTACCTATTATTTGTGTGCGGTATATAAACAGGAGAAAGCAGCGGGACAGCCCGTGATTTTTTCAAAAATTTCCAGCGTGGAAGAGCTGATGGAGCGCTATACAGTGCTGAAGTTCTATTTAAGAAGAATTGATTTTGATGTGGCGGACGGTCTGGAAGAATTCCAGCGGTTTCTGATAGAGGCACAGGTGTCTCCCTACGAACTGCTGCGGGATATTGATTACTGTGTGGTACATAAAGAAAAGGTGTTAAAAGCCATAGAGGGCGGCCTGCCGGAGAAGGCAGAGAGGGCTCTGCCGACGGTACCGGAAAGCGTAGGAACCTGCGCCGGGGCGGAGAGTGCAGAGGAAATGTGCTTTATCATCTGCACGAACAACCCTGTTTATGCACAGGAGTGTATCCACTATATTAATCACTTAAATGTGCCGGAAGGGATACAGACAGATATTCTGACGGTGGAGGAAGCAAAGTCCCTGACTGCGGGATATAATGAGGCCATGAAGTATTCACAGGCGAAATACAAAGTATATCTGCACCATGACACATTTATTGTCAACCCGGATTTCATCAAAGACTGTGTGGATATTTTTAAAAATAACCCCCAGATTGGCATGATTGGAAATGTGGGAGTGGGCAGGATGCCTGCAACAGGCGTGATGTGGGATGTGGACAGGTACGGTATGCTGTATGAACAGCATGTTTATGAGACAGAACTGCTTTCCAATCCCATTAGTCCGAAGCTGCCCTACATGGAAGCGGAAGCCATAGACGGCTTTATTATGATTACCCAGTATGATGTGCCATGGAGGGAAGATCTGTTTACGAAGTGGGACTTCTATGACTGTTCCCAGAGTATGGAATTCATCAGGCGTGGATACAAGGTGATAATTCCCAATATGAAAGAGCCCTGGTGCGTGCATGACTGCGGTTTTGTGGATTTGAAAAACTATGATGGGGAAAAGGCCAAATTTGTTGCGGAATATGTGTCCGGCGGAAGGTGTAAATGAACGGTTCCGGCACTTTGGCATACTATATGATAAATATATTTACAGAGGTATTTTATGCCCAAAAATATTTTTCACAGTGCCCAGGCAGATACGGGACATTCCGGTAAATTACAAATTAATGTGACTTCCACACTGGGACTTATTCCCATACCGGATGCCACGGTGACGATTTCCTACACCGGCGTGCCGGATGTTACAGTGGAAAAACTGAGCACTGACTCATCCGGTCAGACGCAGGAGATCGACCTGCCTGCACCCCCTGTTGAATACAGTCTGGAGCCAGTGGAACAACAGCCCTATTCAGAATATAACATACAGGTGGAAGCGCCCGGATATGAGCCTTTGCTGGTATCGGGAACAGAAATCCTGGCGGATGTGACAGCAGTACAGCCAATCCGTCTTACACCTTTGGAAGAGGCCACCCGGCAGGAGGAAGTGATTGTCATACCGGATCATACACTGTTCGGGGAGTATCCGCCCAAGATACCTGAGGATGAGATTAAACCCATGGATGAGAGCGGAGAGATTGTCTTAAGCCGGGTGGTGATACCGGAATATGTGGTTGTACATGACGGCGATCCCAATGATTCATCTGCAGCCAATTATTACGTGCGGTACCGGGACTATATAAAAAACGTAGTATCCTCAGAAATCTATGCGACCTGGCCCGAAAGCGCCATTTATGCCAATACCCTTGTTATCATGTCCTTTACTCTTAACAGGGTATATACAGAGTGGTACCGGAATCAATAGTTTTCAGGATTGTATTTTGAAATGTTTACAGGTATAATTGGTTTGTGCAGGAAATTTATGGGATATGGAAGAGAAATTATAAAATACAGATGGAGGCTGGAATATGAGCGGAATCAGGAAAATAGTGAGATTATTTGCGCTGACAGCGGCGGCTGTGGCGGTTGCTTTGGGAGGAACAGGAAATCTGGGAAGAAACCTGATGTGTGCAGAGGCAGCGGGGCGGCCTGTTGCCATAAGTTCCTGTGTGATTACAGGGGATGAGGTGCTGTGTCAGATTCGTACAGACAGTGTGCCTTCCAGCGATGACGGCAAATTTTATGTGTATGCAGATGAAGTGTATCTGGACGGCACGGCGGGAAAGGTGGTTGCATCCGTGGAGGCAGGGCAGTCGGTTTCTGTAAGCTTTCCCCTGAACCATAATACGCCGGAGTCCAATTTAAGCCGGAAGTTCCTGATTGCCATGAAACGGGGCGGCCAGATGTATCAGGTCAGTGACGAGCATTATATCACCAATCCGGAAGCCATTGCCCCATATACATCCCAGAGAATGGATACGGGAATTAAAGGCATTCTGCCGGATATCAGCAGGATTTCCTACAATGAACTTCAGGAACTTGGCATAAAACAGGTTATTTACAATATACACATTGATGATATCTGTTCCGGGGAAGGAGTTCCCGGCGCAGTTCCTTTCAGTTACAATGGACAGACTTACTATTTTGACTCAGGGATTCTCGGCAATTATGACTCACTGGTTAAAGCCCTGAATGGCTACGGGATGCAGGTCACACTGGTTATCCTGAACGGCGGGACAGGTGCATATGGGCAGGATCTGACCCATCCTCTGGCAAGGGGAGGGGTGTGTCCGGGATATGCCCTTAATGTGACGGACGATGCAGGCACCAGCCACCTGAAAGCCATAGGCGCCTTTTTGGGACAGCGTTATTCGGGGAAATCCGGCTGTGGGCAGGTGGATAACTGGATTGTGGGCAACGAGGTCAACGCCCGCACATCCTGGTGGTATACCAGTTCCACGTCCCTTGACTTGAATGTGAATACCTATGTGAAAGCATTCCGTATTTTATACAATGAAATAAAGAGCATGAATGGCAATGCGCGCATTTATAATTCCATAGACCAGGAATGGAACCGGAAATCCAATCCGGGAAGTTTTCTGGCGAGGGAGTATCTGGATCAGTTTAATTATTATATCAACCGGGAGGGGAATATAGACTGGGGGCTTTCCTATCATCCTTATAATTCGCCCTTGTATGACCCTTATGCGTGGAACGGCCCGGCGGTATGGGTGAAGGACAATCTTTCCACACCCTATATTACCATGCAGAATATTGACATATTAATTAACTATATGCACCAGTCCCAGTTTTTAAATCCCTCCGGGCAGGTGCGGAGCATTTCTCTTGCGGAAATTGGCTATACTTCTGATTTTGGGACGGATATGCAGGAGGCATCCATTGCCTATGGCTATCTGAAAGCGGCCTCCATCCCGGAAGTGGACGCGTTTATGCTGTTCAGGCAGACCGATGACGCCCACGAAATGGAAAGCCGTCTGGATCTTGGGCTGATTGATTTGAATGGAAACAGAAAGCCTGCTTTTGAGATTTATAAAAATCTGGGGACTGCCAACGAGGCGGCGGCCAAGGCAAGGGCTTCTGAAATCATCGGCATGGATATTGACCAGATGATAGGGCAGAACATTGTCTGGACAAGAGAAGGTACAGGCGTTGTACAATAAACCAGGTGCCATTACTGCTATCTTTGGCAGGCAGGCTGACTGGATGGAAATGAAAAAGATGCGTTCAGATGAAGGCAATGAGCCTTTGTCTGAGCGCATTTTTATCCATGTTGTCCCAAAATTGCCTTTGAATACAAGGGAAAACATTCACATAATCATGTAAAGAGGATTTTGCAGAAGGATGTATCTACATGATTTTCAACACAGGAACCAGGAAGGACTTAATTTTGGCGTATAAAGGTACGACAGTAACAGTCACGCTGGAATTCCCGGAACAGCCCTGCCGGAGGGCGGAAGAAGAGTTCACAGGCAGATTGAAAGCAATCTGTCTGGAAAAGATGGAAGCCGGAGCCGGGCGGGCAGAGGAAACGCCCTCCTCATTTTTGTCCATGAAGGATAAGGAGGGATGCAGCGTTGGATAAAAAGGTAAGGACTCTGCTCCGGGTATCCTCGAAGCAACAGTTACATGACGATGACATTCCAATGCAGCGGGCGCAGGCAAAACAGTACATAGCCGGGCGTCCCGACTGGGTGTTTGACAAGGAGTATATGGAAAAGGCGGTGTCAGCATACAAAAACAGTGTGGAAGAGAGGGAAGTTCTGCAGGAGATTCTCTCCGACGCCAGGGAGGGGCAGTTTGATGTGCTTCTTGCTTATATGTCGGACAGGATAGGCAGGCAGGAGGAATACAGCTTTTATGTGGCGGCGCTGAACCGGCTTGGCATTGAGGTGTGGACGATTAAGGACGGCCAGTTAAAGACCCAGGATCATATTGACAAACTGCTCAACTATATCCGGTTCTGGCAGAACGAGGGGGAAAGCAAAAAGACCAGTATGCGTGTGCGGGATACGCAGAAGGAACTGGTCAGGTCGGGAAAATTTACCGGAGGCAGGGCCCCATACGGCTATCGGCTGGTGCCTTCCGGCATGGTCAGCAGTCATGGAAGGCTGTTGAAAAAGCTTGAGATTGTGGAGGAAAAAGCGCGGATAGTCAGGAAAATATACGATTTATCCATTTATCAGGGAATGGGGTATTACAAAATCGCGGAGGAATTAAACAGCCAGGGGGTTCCGGCGGTGACAACACAGAAGTGGAAAGCCGGAACCATACGCAGCATATTGACCAATCCGGTCTACATGGGATACCTGGCAATTGACCGGCGGGTGCATCATGACACGTATGTCAGATTAGACAGACGCGACTGGATATACTCTGACGAGCAGATACCGGAACTGATAGTGGTGTCACAGCAGGTATGGGAGAGGGCACAGGAAATCCGGGAAGCACGAAAGGCAAAAATCAATGCGTCCCACAACAAATTGTCGGAAGAATACGAAGCGCAGAACCATACGCCCTTCAGCACGAAAGGGCAGCTTGCGCTGACCGGACTGGCAGTCTGCGGATACTGTGGAGGAAGATTAAAAAACGGAAGCTACTGCAGTCACTGGACAACAAAATCAGGGGAAAGAAAGACTGCATTTACAGGCCGGTACCTGTGCCCGTCCAAATGTCCGGAACGTTCCTGCTATTCGCAAAGTTATCTGGAAGGGCTTGTATTTGAAGCAGTGGAAGCCTGTCTGGAGAGTTTAAAACCCATAGACATGGCAGCAGAATTACAAAAGAAACAAAACCAGCGCAGACAGAGAATAAAGAAGGAGCTGGAAGGTGTACAGAAAAGACAGAAAGCCTTGGAGTATGATATTCAGACACTGGAGGAAAAGATACCGGAGGCCATCAGGGGAGACTATTATTTCAACCCAGAGAAGCTTTCCTCCCTGATAAAGGATAAGGAACGATTGCGCATGGAACTGGAGGAAAATGCGCAGCAGTTAAAGGATGAATTGACTAAATTAGTCGATATGGGCGGATGCAGAGAAAGATTGACTGCCATGTTCCCGGACTGGAAGGAGATATTTAAGGGCGCAGACATAAAGACAAAGAAAATGCTGCTATTTTCCATGATTGGGCAAATTCAGGTAAAAGATGCAGATATCCATATAAAATACAGGATAGGGAGAGAAAACTTTGGGCCGCCCCCAGATAGGGCTTTGTCTGCAAAAGATAAAATTTTGCCTGAAACTACTGGTTTCCCCGTACCGGAATAAAGGCTACAATTTTACCATTACATCTTCTACAGCCTACGACCAGAAATGGATAAGGGGCAGGAATTTTTACGAAAACATTGACCGGGTAGTTGACAGCGTGTTTGCCAACTATTTGTCACGTCCTGGTGTCCGCCAGCCTATTTTTACATCTTATTGCGATGGCAGGAGAGTCACCTGCAATGGCTTAAGCCAGTGGGGGTCGAAGTATTTAGGGGAAGAAGGATACTCTGCCGTTGATATTATCCACTATTATTATGGAAGCGACATGTACATCAACACAGCGGAGAGCATTGCAGGCGTTCCTTCCTCATGGCCGGGTTACAACCTGTCCATCGGCTCTACTGGGGATAAAGTGCGTCAGATGCAGCAGCAGCTTAACCGCATTGCCCAAAATTACCCGGCGATTCCAACAATTGCTGTTGACGGTATTTACGGCCCCGCCACCGCACAGGCTGTAAAAACATTCCAGAAAATATTCAACCTGCCCCAGTCCGGTATTGTTGACTATCCCACATGGTACAGCATTTCCAACATATATGTAGGGGTCAGCCGCATTGCTGAACCTGGATGATGAAACAGCACAATATGGCAGAGTACAGCGGAGCCGGAAAACACCTGCCCCGCCATACTCTGCGTATGCCGGCCGATATTTTTTCAGCACTTTGTTGCGGAAGCCCCCGCAATAATGGTATACTATAGCAGGCAGGAAATAGACTTGCCGTTTCCCATAATTATAAAATATAATAAATAATAATTACGGATATATCCACACTAAAGAAAAACAGGTAACTGGAGGAACCGCGCAGTGCAGGGGATAGTAAAGAAAATTTTGGAAGGAAATTTTAATAAGGATGTCCATAGTCTGGATTTTTCTGAGCCTGCCATAGAGCTTCGTTTAAGAGAAGGCGAAAGTTATGAGGGAAGTTTTACCATTACCGGCCCTGAAAATGCGATGTCGGAGGGAAGTGTATCATCCACGCGGCTTAGGATGAAGTGCCTTGTGAGCCGTTTTTCAGGACAAAAGGAGGAGATTCCCTATCACTTCGACGCCTCCGGCATGGAGGAAGGGGACAGCTTAAAGGGTGAATTCAGGATTATATCCAATCAGGGTGAATACTTTGTGCCCTATCACGTGACAATTACCCAGGGAACCCTGGAATCGGACCTTGGGGATATCCGAAATCTGTTCCACTTTGCAAATCTGGCCAGAACCAACTGGGGGGAAGCGGTGAATCTGTTCTACTCCCGGGACTTTGCACGCGTCTTTCATGGTGCGGACAGACAGTATTATGCCGTTTACCGGGGACTTTTGCAGGGGGCCGTCAGAGAGCAGAATGTGGAAGAATTTCTGCTGGAAATCAAAAAAAAGCAAAAGGTGGAATTCCTTCTTGAAGAGACAGAAATACGCATAGATAACCCCAGGGATATGACAGAGGGAAAGCTGGTCATCAACCGTAACGGATGGGGGTATTCAGAACTTTTTATAGAAAAAGACGGGGACTTTATAGCCCTTGAGAAGGAGACTATACGGGACGAGGATTTTCTGGGCAACTGCTGCAGGCTGCCCTTTTATGTGTCGGCCGGGAAGCTTCATGCAGGCAGAAATTATGGGGAAATCCGTCTGTCCAACCCGTATGTTTCCCTGACCGCCCGGATTACTGTGGTAAATAAGACAGTGACCGCCCGGGTGCCGGGGGTACGCAGACAGAAAAAGCATAAGATTATGGAGCTGATGCAGTATTATGAAGCTTTCCGTACGAAGAAAATCAGCGCCGCTTCCTGGATGAAGGAGACAGGGGAGCTGATTGAGGAACTGATTCATATGGACGACAGGGATTTGGCGGTGAAGCTGTTTAAGACTCAGTTTCTGATTACCAGTGAGCGTTATAATGAGGCGGAGTGGATTTTAAGCCAGGCGGACAAAGCGCTGGAAGAACATTTTGATCCTACCCTTTATTGCTATTATCTTTATCTGACCACACTGATGAACCGTAAGGATGTATATATTGACGAGACGGCCGGGCAGGTGGAAAGGATTTTTACCCAGAACTCCGATAACTGGCGGATTGCCTGGCTGCTGCTGTACCTTTCGGAAGACTATACAAGAAGTCCTTCCAAGAGATGGATTGTGCTGGAAGAGCAGTTCAGGCAGGGGTGTACCAGTCCAGTCCTTTATATTGAAGGGTGGAATCTTTTAATGGCTAACCCAACCCTTCTGATGCGGCTGGGAAGTTTTGAGATGCAGGTTTTGTCCTATGCGGCCAAGAAAGAACTGCTGACTGTGGACATTATCCACCAGTGCGTTTATCTGGCCCAGAAACAGAAAAACTATTCCAGCAGGCTGTTTTATATTTTAAAGGCCTGCTACAGAGTAATGCCTACGGATGAGATTCTGCAGGCTATCTGCACCCTGCTGATTAAAGGCAGCATAACGGCGCCGTTCAGCTTTCCCTGGTATGAAAAGGGAATTGAAAAGGAACTGCGGATCACCCGGCTTTACGAGCATTACATGATGTCCTTTCCCCTTGGGGAGGACAGCCTGGCCGAGGGCAGGGAAATCCCCAGAATGGTGCTCATGTACTTTGCCTTTGACAGCAGCCTTGACAGCCTGCACAACGCCTTTCTTTATTCCTATGTCCATAAGGTGAAAGGGCAGTATCCCGAACTTTATGAGAACTACCGGGAACAGATTGAACGCTTTGTGGTGTTTCAGGCTTTGAAAGGCAGGAACAACCAGTACCTTGCCTATTTGTACAAAAATCTGCTTACCCCCTTTATGATTACGGAGGAAACTGCCCAGGGACTTTCCGGCGCTTTGTTTATGCACCGGCTGGCAGTGGAACGAAAGGATATCAGAAAAGCGGTATTGATCTACGAAAAGGAAAAGAAAGAGACGGTCTGCCCGTTTACAGGTAAAGAAGCCTATATTCCCATCTACAGCGGTGAGTGCCGGCTGCTTTTAGAGGACAAAAAAGGAAACCGGTTCTGCCGGGAGGAGGAATATGTGCTGGAGAGACTGATGGCGCCGGAGCAGTTGGCTTCCGTTATCGGGCCGTATGTTACAGGATGTGTACATTTTGACATGTGGCTGTGCGAGCGGGGCGGTTATCTGTCGGGAATCACAGCAGAAAATGTTGAATATATGAAACGGCTTGCCGATTCGGAAGAGATAATAGATGAGGTCAGACGGGAAATCAGGATGCGGCTGATAGATTTCTTTTTTGATAACGACAGGATGCGGGAACTGGATGATTATCTGGAAGCGCTGTCCCCGGAACAGATAGAAAACCGCTGTTTTGCCAAAGTTCTCCGTTTTCTGGTGCTTCGCGGCATGTATGAGAAGGCTTATGAATGGATGAAGCTTCGGGGCGTGGAGGGTATTGACGCAAAGATTATCGTAAGGCTCTGCAGCAGGCTCCTTGCCATCGAAGGCATGGTGGAAGACGAGGCAATGACCCTTCTGGCATTCCGGGCATTTAAGGCGGGAAAATATGACGAGAACCTTCTGGAATACTTATGCAGGTTTTTCATGGGAACATGCATAGAAATGCGGGATATCTGGAAAGCCGCCGATTCTTTCGGTGTAGACGCTTATCATTTAAGCGAGAAAATTTTAGTCCAGTCCCTTTATACCGGAGCCCATGTGGCGGAGCGGGCACAGATTTTTAAGGGCTATGTGTCGGGGGGCGCGGGGACAGAGGTGGAACTGGCTGTCCTTGCCCAGTGTTCTTACGATTACTTTGTGCTGGATAAGCCCATAGACGAATTTGTCCTGGAGGATATGCAGAGGGTTATTGAACGTCAGGAAGAGGACTTTCCGCTTGTGTGCAGGCTGGCCTATACCAGATACTATGCAGAAAATAAAAAGCTGGTGGACGAGCGTATTTCCCGGTGCCTGCTGGTATTTTTGCGGGAGATACTTGCCCAGAACAAGTACTTTCCTTACTTTAAAGAGTATGCGGACAATATTGTATTCATGCGCCAGTTTCTGGATAAGACTATGGTGGAATACCGCGTCAGGGAAGGCGAGGCGGCCGTTATCCACTATCTGATTGAAAAGGAAGACACCATTGAAGAGGAATATATAAAGGAAGAAATGCAGGATATGTTCGGAGGCGTGTGCGTTAAGCAGTTTATCCTTTTCTTTGGGGAGCATTTGCAGTATTATATTACAGAAAACCAGGAAGGGAAGGAGCACCTGATGGCAAGCGGCACTTTAAGCCGCAACGATACCGGAAGGGAGCAGAAGGAAAGCCGGTACGATATGCTCAATGACATTGCCGTGGGAAGGAACTTACAGGATTACGAGACCATGGAAAGCCAGCTTTACGAGTACTTCGAAAAGGATTATCTTGTAAATGAATTATTTCATATGATTTAGATTTGGGGAGTAAGAAAATGTTTCAGGGCCAGAAGGATATTACTGGAAAAAAGAACAGCAGGAAAGTGGCTGTGGGATATGATCTTGGACGGACTTTTGCCCAGATCAGTTATTGCGGGATGGAGGAGACAGAACCGGAAACCGTCTCAGCAGTGGCAGGCACGGAACAATACAACATTCCCGTGGTTCTGTGTAAAAGGAGCGGCGTGGGGCAGTGGTATTACGGAAAGGAAGCCATTAAATTTGCAAAGGAAGAAAACGGCATACTGGTGGAAGACTTACTTACGCTGGCAGAGCGGGGGGAGGATGTGCTGGTGGAGGGGGAAGCCTTTGACCCGGCAGCCCTTCTTACCCTTTTCGTCAAAAGAAGCCTGTCCCTTTTAAACATCCGTATCCAGTTAAGCCAGATAGAAGCTTTTATGTTTACCGTGGAAGAGCTGACTCCGCGGATTGTGGATGTGCTGGGAAAGGTGGCGGCGGGGCTTTCCCTGAAAGCAGAATATATCTGTTTCCAGAACCATCTGGAAAGCTTTTATGCATATACCCTGCACCAGAGCCGGGAACTTAGGAAAAGCGGTGTGATGATATTTGAATACCATACCACGTTAAAGACCCTGTGCCTGGAATGTAATGCCAGAACTTCCCCCAAGGTAGTGGTGATAGAGCAGCGGCATTATCCTGAAATGGACAGAAGGGTCTGGAAAGAAGAGCCGGAGACGCGCAGAAAGCAGATGGAAGAACTGGACATGCTGTTTCTGGACATAGCAGGCAGAGAATTAAAGGACAGAGCCGTTTCCACCATTTTTCTTCTGGGGGACGGATTCAAGGAAAACTGGGCAAAAGAATCCCTAAGGCTTCTATGCAGGAACCGGCGGGTTTTCCAGGGGAATAATCTTTACAGCAAAGGCGCCTGCTATGGCATGATGGAGAGGCTGCGCCCCAGCGGAGAATGGAAAGAGCATGTCTATTTAGGAGACGATAAGCTGAAATCCAATATAGGCATCAGGGCTTTGCGCCGGGGAGAAGATTCCTATTATGCCATTCTGGATGCGGGCGTCAACTGGTACGAGGCGTCATCGGACTTTGATATTATTTTAGAGAGTGGAAACACGGTGGAGTTTGTTATTACACCTCTGACAGGGGGAAAGGTGACGTACAGATCCCTGTCTCTGGAAGGGCTTCCCCAGCGTCCGCCGCGCACCACCAGGCTGAATATCCATATGGAAATGACGGCTGTGAACCAGGCTGCCGTTACAATAGAAGATATGGGATTCGGGGAAATGTTCAGGTCCAGCGGAAAGGCATGGACCCAGACGGTTATGGTCTGAACAGGAAATGGGAAAGGAGTGCATTGTATGGGCAGGATGTTATTATGTATGGGGAAGTATGCAAAGAATCCCTATCATTTTGAAAGCCTGTGCGTGAATGTATATTGTGTGGAAGAACTGTGCTGGCTTTTTGCAAGCAACCCCTTTATGATTACCCGGGATATTATGGATAAGAAGCTGGCACAGTGGCTGGATACAGAGTGTGGGCTTTCGGAACTGGGACACCAGCTTCTGAACCTTTTCAACCGGGGAATTCAGCCGGGGATATTTGTGGGTACAATTTTAGACTATGTCAACTACTGTACGCCGGAAGAAAAGAAAAAGATAGAGGATGTGGTCCAGAGCAATGCAGGGCTGACAGACTATGAACGGCTGAAAAAGCAGGCTGATTTTCTTTTGAAAAACCACAGGTGCCAGATGGCTTTGGATGAGTATGACCAGTTGTGCAGACAGCTCCCGGAAACAGAAAGCGCCTTGAAACCGTCTATTTTCCATAATATGGGGGCAGCGTACGCAGAACTGTTCCAGTTTGGCATGGCGGCAAAATATTTTATGCGGGCCTTTGAGATGACGGGCAGTAAAGTTTCAGGATTACAATATCTGGCAGCACAGAGACTGGCTCTGGCGGAGGGCGATTATGTGGCCTTTATCGCAGGGCATGGGGAGTATCATGAATTATCCCTGGAGCTGGAAAAGCTTTTTGAAGAGGCAAAGGGGAAATTTGAGGCGTCACAGGCCAGCAGGATGCTTACGGCCCTTAAGATTTATAAGGATGAAGGAAACGAACTTTCTTACTTTGAAGAAATCGACAGGATTATCTCCAAAAAGAAGGAGGAATACCGGGAACTGGTAGCGCGTTAGCAGAATGGAAAAAGGAAAAGGAGCAGGATGGGTTTATTTAAGAAACTGTTTAGCTGGAAAAGGAAAATAGAAGAACCTGAATATGAGATTGAGGACTGGAATGAAGTTGTCTATGACAGGGATGACCTTAAAATCAGCAATAAGGAGCAGAGACAGGAATATGTAAAGGGATGTCTTGAGCAGATTGCGGAGGCTTCCAAGGAACTGGAAACTCTTCAGTACGAGTACAATATGGTGACAGCCTATCTGAAGGATATGGAGGAGATAGAAGCGCTGCCTGAGGAAGAAAAAGCGGCGCTGGCGGAGTGCGCCGAAAAAATCGAAGCCCTGGAACAGAAGCAGTCCGGTTATAAGAAGAGAAAGAACCGCTTAAGCGACATGGAGTACCATAGGATTGAGCGCATGGAGGAGGAGATCCAGGAGGGATACGGGAAGCTGAAAAAGGCTGAGGAATACCAGGATTTTGTCAAGCGCGACCTGCGCAAGCTGGACGGGGAGAGACAGGCCTATCATTTCAGGAGAAGCGAACTCAGAAGGATTATTGCCGATACCAGGTCCATGACCATTGTGTGCACCGTTGCGGTTATTCTAGGGATCGTGGTTTTGTTTGTCCTGCAATATGGTTTCCATATCAATACGAAGCTGGGATATCTGGCGGTGGCAGCAGTGGGCGCTGTTGCCATTACCCTTATTTTCATCAAACACAATGATTCTGTAAAGGAGCTTGCCCGTGTGGAGAGCAGTATCAGCCGCATTATAAGATTACAGAATATGGTCAAAATCCGGTATGTGAACAACACCCACCTGCTTGATTATCTTTATATGAAATATAAAGTAAAAAGTGCAGGGGAACTTGGAAAAAGCTGGGAACTGTATCAGCAGGAGAAGGAGGAGCGGCATAAATACCTGCAGGCGGAGTTACAGCTTGACGAATACCAGCAGGAACTTCTCCACGTGCTGCGCAGATATCAGATAAAAGATCCCATGATCTGGCTTCAACAGACACAGGCCCTTCTGGACCGGAAAGAGATGGTGGAAATCCGTCACAATCTGATTATCAGAAGACAGTCCTTAAGACGGCGCATGGATTATAATAAAGAAGTGATTGCCGGAAAAGCCCAGGCGGAGATTAAGGATTTAGTGGAAAGTTATCCCAAATATGCCGGTGAAATTATGAATATTGTGGGCGAATACGAAAAGGATTTCTCTTGACTTCTATTTATGGGCATGGTAGCATGATACTCGTATGGAAGGACACTTTACCATGCTAACAAAGCGAAGTGCCGGACAGGTACCAGCATCATGCCGCGGTCCGCATCTTTTAGACGCAGAAAGATTTAATAAGTTTCCTGCGAAGGGTGGCAGCGGTTGATATACACCATGTTCCGGCAGAAGAATGGAGGAGAAATTATGAAAAGATTTATGGCATTACTGGCAATGACGGCGATGACCGCCGGGATTCTTTCAGGCTGCGGGGCAGCCAAAGATACCAATGAAGCGGCTGCGGCTGTGCAGGAAGAGGAGAGCGCAGGGCAGACTGAAACGGAAAACGGGTCACAGGAGGAGGCTCCGGCAGATGAGAGAACCACTCTTACGGTTGGATTTGACGCAGAATTCCCCCCTTATGGATATATGGATGAGAACGGTGAATATACAGGGTTTGACCTTGACCTTGCGGCGGAGGTATGCGCCCGCAGAGGGTGGGAACTGGTTAAACAGCCTGTTGACTGGGACTCCAAAGACATGGAACTTTCTTCCGGTTCCATTGACTGTATCTGGAACGGATTTACCATGAACGGTCGGGAAGACGCTTATACATGGTCTGTGCCTTACATTGACAACAGCCAGGTATTTGTAGTGAAGTCTGATGCAGGCATAGCTTCTTTCGACGATTTGGCAGGCAAGATCGTGGGAGTCCAGAAGGATTCTTCCGCGCTGGCAGCTTTAGAGGGAGATGCCCAGGAACTGGCGTCGTCTTTCAGTGAATTAAAGCAGTATGCAGATTATAATACAGGTTTTATGGATTTGGAAGCGGGAGCAATTGATGCAATTGCAATTGATATAGGCGTTGCCGATTACCAGATTGCATCCAGAGGCGACGGTTATGTGATTCTGGATGAAAAGCTGGCAACAGAGCAGTACGGTATCGGATTCTTTCTTGGAAACAGCGAATTAAAAGACCAGGTGGAGTCCACCTTACTTGAGATGGCTGAGGACGGCAAATTTATGGAGATTGCTGAAAAATACGGACTGGAAGGCAGTGTGTGCCTTGGAAAATAATATCCCTTTTGGGAGTCGCATAAGTGTAAGGTAAGGAGAACAAATGAGTACAGCAACCATGTTGATGCAGCTTGGAAAAGGCATGATATCCACGGCGGAAATATTCTTTCTGACGCTGCTTTTTTCCCTGCCGCTGGGACTTCTGGTATCCCTGGGAAGGATGTCTGGAAACGGGCTGGTAAGGGGGATTTCCAAATTTTATATTTCTATTATGCGAGGGACACCTCTGATGCTGCAGCTTCTGGTGGTTTACTTTGCGCCTTATTATCTGTTCGGGCTGAATCTGCGGGGATACCGGTTCCCGGCAATCATTCTGGCCTTTGCAATCAATTATGCGGCTTATTTTGCAGAAATCTACAGAGGCGGCATTGAATCCATTGCCATAGGGCAGTACGAGGCGGCGGAGGTTCTTGGATACAATAAAGTCCAGACCTTTTTCAAGATTATTCTGCCCCAGGTAATCAAAAGGATTCTGCCGTCTGTTACCAATGAAACAATCACCCTTGTAAAGGACACCTCCCTGGCCTTTGTACTGGCCCAGGCGGAGATGTTCACCATGGCAAAGCAGATTGCGGCCAAGGATACAAGTATGGTGCCTCTTATGGCGGCCGGTCTTTTCTATTATATCTTTAACCTTGTGGTGGCATTTGTAATGGAACGGATTGAAAAGGCTTTGAACTATTACAGGTAGGAGGCGTCCAATGGAAAAAAAAATTTTACTTACAATCAATCATATGCGCAAAAGCTTTGACGGGCTTGGCGTAATCAAAGACATTTCCCTTTCCGTAAAGGAAGGGGAAGTGGTTTCTATCATAGGGCCTTCCGGCTCGGGAAAATCCACCCTGCTCCGGTGCGCAACCCTTCTTGAAAAGATGGACGGCGGAGAACTTATCTATCTGGGGGAAAAGGCGGCATGGGAAGAAAACGGGAAATGCGTCTATGCGGGCAAAGGAAGGCTGAAGGAAATCCATAAGCATTTTGGTCTTGTATTTCAGAATTTTAATTTGTTTCCCCATTACAGTGTCATGAAAAATATCATAGATGCGCCAATCAGTGTGGACAAGGTGCCTAAGAAGGAAGCAAAAGAGCGGGCAAAGAAGCTTCTTGCCCAGCTTGGCCTTTCGGACAAGGCGGATGCTTACCCCTGCCAGCTTTCCGGCGGGCAGCAGCAGAGGGTTTCCATTGCAAGGGCTTTAGCCCTTCAGCCGAAAATCCTGTTTTTTGATGAACCGACCTCTGCCCTTGACCCGGAACTTACGGGGGAAGTGCTCAAGGTAATCCGTCAGCTTGCAAAGGAGCATATGACCATGATTATCGTGACCCATGAAATGCAGTTTGCCAGGGAACTTTCTGACAGGATTATTTTTATGGAGCAGGGAGTGATCCAGGCACAAGGTACGCCGGAAGAGATTTTTGCGTCAGACCAGGAGAGAGTCAGAGGTTTTATTGGAAAATTCCAATCATAGATAAGGTAGAAACCAATATCATTAAGTTTAAGAAGCGGCAGCCCGCAGCAGAGCGGCGCGGAAATGGAGGAAACCATGGAAAAATTAGAACAGCTTTATGAAGGAAAGGCAAAGAAGGTATTTGCAACAGAAGACCCGGATGTGGTTATTGTGGATTACAAGGACGATGCCACAGCTTTTAACGGGGAGAAGAAGGGTACCATCGTGGGGAAGGGCGTTATCAATAACCGCATGACCAATCACGTGTTTAAACTTCTGGAAAAGGAAGGTGTGCCTACCCATTTTATAGAAGAACTTTCCGACCGGGAAACTGCTGTTAAGAAAGTAGAAATCGTACCTCTTGAAGTTATCATCCGCAATGTGGCTGCGGGAAGCTTTTCCAAGCGTCTTGGGGTACCGGAAGGGACACCCTTTAAAGAGCCTACCATTGAATTCAGCTACAAAAACGATGAACTGGGCGATCCCCTTATCAACAGCTACTTTGCAGTTGCCCTGGAACTTGCTACATGGGAGGAAATCGAGAAGATCAAGGAATATGCTTTTAAGGTGAACGATGTGCTGAAAGCTTATTTCCTGCAGGCGGATATCAAATTAATTGATTTTAAAATTGAATTTGGACGTTTCCACGGAGAAATCATTCTGGCAGATGAAACGTCGCCCGATACCTGCCGCCTGTGGGATGTGAATACCAATGAAAAGCTGGACAAAGACCGTTTCCGCAGGGATCTGGGAAATGTGGAAGAAGCTTACAACGAAGTATTCAAAAGACTGGGGCTGTAAAGGCCACAGACGGACTGCCTGAAAACGGCATTAGAGGAATAGTATTATGGAAAAGGAAGAAATGGCAGAAAGCCTTTGGAGGACAGATAAGCCGGGAGAAGAGTGCGGCGTCTTCGGCATGTATGACTTTGACGGCGGAGATGTGGCATCCACCATATATTACGGTCTGTTTGCCCTCCAGCACAGAGGACAGGAAAGCTGCGGCATTGCGGTCAGCGATACTGCAGGGCCAAAGGGAAAAGTTTTGAGTTTCAAGAACATGGGACTTTTGAATGAAGCCTTTACCCCAAAGACCTTAGAGAAGTTAAAGGGAGATATCGGGGTGGGGCATGTGCGTTACTCTACGGCCGGAAGTTCCACCAGAGAAAATGCCCAGCCGCTGGTGCTGAATTATGTGAAAGGGACCCTGGGGCTTGCTCATAATGGCAACCTGATCAACACGCCGGAACTGCGCCGGGAACTGGAATACACCGGGGCTATCTTCCAGACCACCATAGATTCGGAAGTGATCGCTTACCACATTGCAAGGGAGCGGCTGAATTCCAGTTCAGTAGAGGAAGCTGTGGGAAGGGCCATGAAAAAGATTAAAGGGGCCTATTCCCTGATTGTCATGTCTCCCCGGAAGCTGATTGGCGCCCGGGATCCTTTTGGTTTCCGCCCTCTCTGTATAGGAAAACGTGACAATTCCTACATTCTGGCTTCGGAAACCTGTGCCCTTGACACAGTGGGAGCGGAATTCGTACGGGATGTGGAGCCGGGAGAGATTGTCACCATTTCCCCGGAAAAAGGCATCCAGTCGGATAAGAGTATGTGCATCCCGGAAAACCAGCATGCCAGATGCGTATTTGAATATATTTATTTTGCCCGGCCTGACAGCTATATTGACGGGATGAGCGTATATAATTCCCGTATCCTTGCAGGAAAATATCTGGCCGTGGATTCGCCGGTGGATGCGGATCTGGTGGTGGGTGTGCCGGAATCGGGAAACTGTGCGGCCCTTGGTTATTCCCTTAAGTCGGGAATTCCTTACGGGCAGGCTTTTGTAAAGAACGGCTATGTAGGGCGTACCTTCATAAAGCCCAGACAAAAGAGCAGGGAAAGCAGTGTGAAGGTAAAGCTTAATGTGCTCCGGGAAGCGGTGGAGGGCAAAAGGATCATCATGATTGACGATTCCATCGTCCGTGGAACCACTTCCGACAGTATTGTACATATGCTTCGGGAAGCCGGGGCGAAGGAGGTACATATGAGGGTCAGTTCGCCGCCCTTTTTATGGCCCTGCTATTTTGGGACGGATGTGCCTGCAAGGGAGCAGTTGATTGCTTATCGCCGTCCGGTGGAAGAAATCTGTAAAATAATCGGAGCGGATTCCCTTGGATACTTAAGGCAGGAGAGGCTTCATGATATTGTGGGAAACCGCGGGATATGCAAAGGGTGTTTTACAGGGAAGTATCCCCTTGAACCGCCCGGCGAAGATATCAGAGGTGAGTTTGATGAGTGAGAAAGGAGCAGAGGAATGAGTACGGACAGGTATGTAAGCCCATTGTCTGAGCGTTACGCCAGTAAGGAAATGCAATATATTTTTTCCCAGGATATGAAGTTCAGGACGTGGAGGAAACTCTGGATTGCGCTGGCTGAGACAGAAATGGAACTGGGGCTTTCACAGGACGGGAAACCGGTGATTACCCAGGAGCAGATTGACGAACTGAAAGCCCATGCGGAGGATATCAATTATGATGTGGCAAAGGCAAGGGAAAAAGAAGTCCGCCACGATGTAATGAGCCATGTATATGCTTACGGCCAGCAGTGCCCTAAGGCGGCGGGCATTATCCATCTGGGAGCCACAAGCTGTTATGTGGGCGACAATACGGACATTATCGTCATGACCAAAGCCCTTGGGCTGGTAAGGCGCAAGCTTATCAATGTTCTGCTGGAACTTAAAAATTTTGCGGATAAATATAAGGCCCAGCCTACCCTTGCATTTACTCATTTCCAGCCGGCCCAGCCTACCACGGTGGGAAAGAGGGCAACTTTGTGGATGCAGGAATTTCTTCTGGATTTGGAGGATCTGGATCATGTGCTTTCAGGGATGAAACTTTTAGGCTCCAAAGGCACCACCGGAACCCAGGCTTCCTTTCTGGAACTGTTTAACGGGGATCAGGAAACCATTGACAAAATCGACCCTATGATTGCACAAAAGATGGGCTTTCGGGAGTGCTATCCCGTATCCGGGCAGACCTACTCCCGGAAGGTGGATACCAGAGTTGCCAATGTGCTTTCCGGCATTGCCGCAAGCGCCCACAAGATGTCCAATGATATCCGGCTTTTGCAGCATTTGAAGGAAGTGGAGGAGCCTTTTGAAAAGAGCCAGATTGGTTCCTCGGCCATGGCTTATAAGAGAAACCCCATGAGAAGCGAGCGGATTGCCTCTCTTTCCAGATATGTAATGATTGATGCCTTAAATCCTGCCATTACTTCCGCCACACAATGGTTTGAAAGGACATTGGATGATTCCGCCAATAAGCGCCTTTCCATACCGGAAGGATTTCTTGCCGTTGATGGAATCCTGGATTTATGCTTAAATGTGGTGGATGGACTGGTGGTTTATCCTAAAGTGATCGAGAAGCATATGATGAGCGAACTCCCCTTCATGGCTACAGAGAATATTATGATGGATGCCGTAAAGGCAGGGGGGAACAGGCAGGAACTTCACGAGAGAATCAGGGAACTTTCCATGGAAGCCGGAAAGAATGTGAAGGTGGAAGGGAAAGAAAATAATCTTCTGGAACTGATTGCAGCGGATGCAGCTTTCCCTATGTCTTTGGAGGAACTGCAAAAGACTATGGAGCCTTCCAGATATGTGGGACGGTCGAAAGAGCAGGTGGAGAATTTCCTGGAAAAGGTGGTAACGCCTGTGCTGGAGGAGAATAAAGAACTGTTGGGAATGAAAGCGGAGATTAATGTTTAAGGAGAGAAGACGTGGGTGGATTTTTTGGAGCAGCATTAAAGAAGGACTGTGTATTTGACTTGTTTTTCGGCACGGACTATCACTCCCATCTGGGCACAAGGCGGGCGGGAATGGCGGTATATGGCAGTGAAAAAGGTTTTGACCGTGCCATTCATAATATTGAAAACGCCCCTTTCCGCACCAAATTCGACAAGGATATTAATAAAATGGAGGGGAATCTTGGAATCGGATGCATTTCCGATTATGAGCCCCAGCCGCTTCTGGTGCGTTCCCACCATGGCACCTTTGCCATTATGACGGTGGGAAGAATCAATAATCTGGATGAGATTGTTGATAAAATATTTACCATGGGACATTCCCACTTTCTGGAAATGAGCGGCGGCGATATCAACCCCACGGAACTTGTGGCGGCCATCATCAACCAGAAAGACAATCTGATAGAGGGGATTACCTATGCCCAGGAACTGATTGACGGCTCCATGACTATGGCTATCCTTATGCCTAAGGGTATTTACGTGGCAAGGGATAAGTTGGGGAGGACTCCTGTGGCTATTGGAAAGAAGGAGGAAGGGTACTGTATCTCTTTTGAGAGTTTTGCCTATTTAAATCTCGGATATGCCGAGTACAGGGAACTAGGCCCCGGGGAAGTTGCGGTTGTGACGCCGGAAGGGGTGCAGACTCTTGTAAAACCCGGCAATGAGATGAAGATATGTACCTTTTTGTGGGTATATTACGGATATCCTTCGTCTTCCTATGAGGGAGTCAGTGTGGAAAAGATGCGTTATAACTGCGGCGCCCTTCTGGCCAAGCGGGATGACGCGGCGCCGGATAATGTGGCAGGCGTACCGGATTCCGGCATAGCCCACGCCATCGGATACTCTAATGAGTCCGGCATCCCTTTTTCAAGGCCCTTTATCAAATATACCCCTACCTGGCCCCGTTCCTTTATGCCCACTATCCAGAGCAAGAGGAATCTGATTGCCAAGATGAAGCTGATACCGGTTCATGATCTGATACAGGATAAGAGCCTTCTTTTAATTGACGATTCCATAGTACGCGGCACCCAGCTAAGGGAAACCACGGAGTTCCTGTACCAGAGCGGCGCCAGGGAGGTTCATATAAGACCTGCCTGCCCGCCGCTCCTGTACGGATGCAAATATCTGAACTTTTCCCGTTCCACTTCTGAGATGGATCTGATAACAAGAAGAATCATCAAAGAGATGGAAGGGGATGGCAAGAACGTGAACTTAAGCGCCTACTCCAACCCGGAAACGCCGGAATATCAGGAGATGGTAAAGCGTATTGGCATACAGCTCAACTTCACATCATTAAGATATCACAGACTGGATGATATGATGGATTCAGTGGGAATTGAGAAAGACAAACTTTGTACGTACTGCTGGGACGGCAGGGAGTGATTTTAAATAATTGTTAAAAGGACGCATGGAATAGTAAACCATGCGTCCTTTGCTGTCCCTATACCAGAAGACGGATTGTCAGTTTATAAGTTCTGCTTTCACCGGGCGAAATAGCCTGGATATCCCGTTTATGGATAAATTCGTTATCCTCGTCAGCAAAAATCGCCGCGCCGTTCCAGGGTTCCAGACACAGGAAAGGAGCCTGTACTTTAGCGGGCGTCCAGAAGGCGATGGTGGAAAAATCCGTGTAATCCATTTCAACACCTTTGCCGGTAGCCGGGTTGATAAGCTGGACACTCTTTGATTTCAGGTAAGGAAATACCAGAGCATCCGTGTCAAACAGGGAATAATCCAGCTTTATGGTATCGCTGTTATCCAGATACCGCTTGGTATTTACCGGATCGAACTGCAGGTTTTCAAGGTCATATACAGGGCTGTCGCAGACTTCTGCATAAGGAAACTTTAAGATATAATCTGAAAATTTCTCTCCCTCTTCCAAAGGGCACATAAATCCGGGATGGGCGCCGAGGTGGTAGTACATATCCTTCTGGTCTGTGTTCGTGACCACATACGTCATATGGAGTACCGGCCCATCCAGTTCATAGGACAGACTTAAGCGGAAACGGAAAGGGTAGGATTTTAAAGTTTCCTCATCAGATTCACAGAAAAAAGAAACTCTGTTGTCCCCGTCCAACTCGTATTTCATTTCCATGTCCCGTACAAAGCCGTGTTTGGGCATTTCATACTCTTTCCCGTCTATCATGGTTCTGCCGTTTCTGACATTGCCGATGGAGGGGAACAGGAGGGGCGAAGAGCGGGGCCAGAAATCCGGATCGGCATTCCAGATATATTCCCTGCCGGTCTCGTTTTTGTAGGATTTCAGTTCGCCGCCTGCTGTTTCTAAGGAAACAGTGTAGCCCTGGTTTTTCAAAGTAAGCATCATAAAATAATCATCCTTTCTTTTCTTTATAATTAAATTTGCGTCCTTGGAGGAGGAGCACAGCTTTCGCGTTTAATCAGCCGGAAGGGAAGTTCCACCTTCATGGGTAATCGCTTTCCGTTTTCTATCCGGTCAATCAGTATTTTAGCAGTCATGATTCCCAGTTCTTCCGTGGGAATGTGTATGGTGGTAAGCATAGGAGTAGTATACTGGCTGGTCTCAATGTCGTCAATGCCTATGACAGACAGTTTTTCAGGAACCCTCTGACCAGCTTCCATGGCGGCTTTAATTGCCCCTATGGCAGTCAGGTCGTTGGCACAGAACAGAGCCGTGACCGGGCTTTTTAAGGATAAAAGCTTTCTGGTGGCCAGGTAGCCTCCTTCAGTGGAAAGGGGTGTGTCGATAATCAGTTCTCTGTTAATTGGCAGGGAGAGCTGGGAAATAGCGTCCCAGTAACCCCGGTAGCGGATTTCGTTTTTGCGCTCCCCAAGATAAGCAATATGTACATGTCCCAGTTCGGCCAGATAGCTTACGGCGGTTTTGGAAGCCAGATAAGCGTTGCATGTAATCTGGTCAAATTCCGATTCGATTGTATTAAGGCCCGTATATACAATCCTGCTGCAGTTTTCCTTTAAGAAATTACGTGTCACGGAATTGGGGCGGCCCAGAATTGCTGTTCCGTCCACTTTTGTCTGCCGGATAGTCTTTTGTATATCTGGATTCTGTATATCCTGGTAGGAATAAATATATTTAACGGTATACCCGCTGCGCAGGGCTTCCTTTTCAATTCCTCTTGTTATTTTTGAAAAAAAAAGGTCAGAGGTATGGGTGCGGGCAAAAATACATCCAATAGCAGGGGGAGTGGCAGCGCCGCCGGCATCAGAACCATGCATCTTCAGATTTCTTGCTAAAGAGTTGGGAACATAACTGTTTTCACGTATAAGCTGCCATATTCTGTTTTCCACTTCTTTGCTGGCAGCTTTGGAACCTGGGTGATTAATTACACGGGAAACGGTGGAAGCCGATACACCGGCCAGAGCGGCAATTTCTTTTATTGTCATAGATATCCTCCCTTCCCTCTACTATTTTATACGTTTTATATTAACATGGGGAAAAAGTTTACGCAAACGTTTGGGTAAATATTGCGCGCAAACGCATAGGAAAGAAATTTTTGGTGTGCTACTATTAATACGATGATTGATGCGTTACACCAGCCGGAACCGGATAAAAAAATATACAATATAATTTTGCTGTAAAGAGATATAGAATTTGTAGTTTGTAAAAATTGCATAAAAAAATATCTTGCAGATGGGATATTATTGTGTTAATCTATAATCAATCAGGACGTCAGGAGTGAAAAGAAGGAAAAAATCAACAAATACTGTTGGGAGGGTGAGAAGAAATGAAATATTTTTTAGACAGTGCAAAAATGGATGAAATCAAGTATGCTTATGAAACCTTTGGAATTGATGGCGTTACGACCAATCCCAGGCATATTATGTTAAGCGGCAAGCCATTTTTGACAGCGATTACGGATATTGCAAACTGGATTGAAGAGGAAGGAATTTCGGGATATGAGAAGTTTCCTGTTTCTGTAGAAATCAACCCGCATATTGACGATGCGGATGAAATGATTGCGGAAGCCAAAAAGATTTCGGCAATCAGCCCGAACTTTATTATTAAGATTCCTGCAACAGAGGCAGGCGTGACCGCAGCAAGGAAATTGGAAAAAATGGGAATCAGGACGAATGTAACGCTGATTTTTTCCCCGGCACAGGCAATTCTTCCTGCAAAGAACGGATCAAAATTTGTATCGCCCTTTATTGGCTGGAAGGAGGCAAATGGCGAGGACTGCAGGGAATACATAAAAAATATTGTCCAGATTTATAAAAACTATGGTTTCTATGGAAAAACAGAGATTATATGTGCGGCAGTACGTACCCCGAAACAGATTGTGGACTGTGCAGTTGCAGGAGCGGATATTGTGACAACAGGGCTTGACATATATAAGGATGCCATGAAGCATGCCTATACCACACAGGGAATCGGGACTTTTATAAACGCATGGGACAATACGGCGGCAGAATAGTGCAGGAAAGGCTTTGGCAGAATGTCGGAGCATAAAGGAGAGAAGGAATGAAGCATATCTATCTGAATCTGAAACGGTTTGATGTGCCTGTAGAATTTGGAGGAGTGAACCGTCTGGCACAAGTACAGGACTGGGGTGCGTTTATCGTATCACAGACCCAGGGAGGGCTGCAGAAATACGATTCCGCCAATGTGGAATTCGTGCAGTTTTTGCCGGAAGCGCATCTGCTGGGAGCAGCAGCGGCCAGGACGCCGGACAGCCCGGTGCAGTTGGGAAGCCAGGGGGTTTTCCGTGAGAATACCGCAGTGGGAGGAAACTTTGGGGCATTTACCACGAACAGGCCGGCATCCATCGTAAAGGCGCTGGGCTGTGAGGCAACTCTGATTGGCCATTGTGAAGAGCGGAATGACAAAAAGGGGATTCTGGCGGAAGCAGGCGTTACGGATGCCTCCGCGGTGAACCGTCTCCTGAATAAAGAAATTAAATGCGCCATTGATGCAGGACTGAAAGTGGTTTACTGTATTGGGGAAACTGCCCAGGAGCAGCCCCAGTGGCAGGAAGTTTTGGGAGAACAGTTGGAAACAGGGCTTGCAGATGTGGATAAAAGCAGGGTGGTTATTGCATATGAGCCTGTATGGAGTATCGGGCCGGGCAAAACGCCTGCAGACAAAGATTATATTACTAAAATAGCCCGTTTTGTAAAGGAAAAGACAGAAGGCATGGATATTGTGTATGGAGGCGGTCTGAAGGCGGATAATGCGCAGATGCTTGCTTCCATCGGAGAAATTGACGGCGGATTGATTGCACTGACGCGTTTTCAGGGAGAAATTGGATTTTATCCGGAGGAATATCTGGAAATTATCCGCTTGTATTTAGGGGAATAAGGAGGAAATAGTATGAAACTGGAATTTGAATATGGGCATGGACTGTTAGGTGCAGAACTGCCAGACACAACAGACGTCTTTATTCCCGGAGAGACTGTTCCGGATCCGGAATGTCTTCCCCAGAACTGGGACAGTCTGTATGAAGCTACATTGCAAAGCATCCGTAATCCGATTGGCATGCCTGCGCTGACAGAACTTGCAAAAGCAGGGGATAAGGTAGTAATCGTAATTCCCGATATTGTCAAGGGCGGCAACCAGCCGACTTCACACAGGAAGGTTGCAATCCGTGCCTGTCTGGATGAATTATACAGCGTGGGAGTGGAGCGGAAGGATGTGCTCCTGCTGTTTTCAAACGGGCTTCATCCCCGTGCAACTGTAAAGGAAATGCGCACGATACTGGGAGAAGAACTGTTTAATGAATTTTATCCTATTGGCCGGATTACAAGCCATGACAGCGAGGATTATGAGCATTTGGTAGATTTGGGTTATACGGAAGCCGGGGATCATGTCATCATGAATAAATATGTTTATGATGCGGATGTGGCGATTCTGGTAGGACATACACAGGGCAATCCTTACGGCGGCTATTCGGGCGGTTATAAGCATTGCGCTACGGGAATCAGCCACTGGAAAAGCATTTCGGCCCACCATGTACCGGATGTCATGCACCGTCCTGATTTTGTACCCGTATCTACCAGCAGCGTAATGCGTGAAAAGTTTGACCGTCAGGGAATGTTCATGGAAGAAAAGATGGGAAAGAAATTTTTCTGCTGCGACGCAGTGCTTGATACAAAATCCCGTCAGATTGAAATCAATTCCGGGTATGCGCTGGAAATGCAGCCGGTTAGCTGGAAGACGGCGGACAAACGCACTTATGTCCACTGGGCGGAGAAAAAATATGATGTGGTGGTATTTGGAATGCCTACAAATTTCCATTACGGTGATGGCATGGGTACAAACCCGATACAGATGATGCAGGCTCTTTCCGCACAGGTAATCCGTCATAAGAGAGTGCTGAGCGATCATTGTGTCTTTATTGTGTCAAGTATATGTGACGGATGGTTCCATGAAGAAAGATGGCCTTATTTACGGGAACTGTATGAGATGTTCCAGCATGATTCCATGAATATCCTGCCGGATATGAACCGTTATGGGGAATATTTTGCCACAAAAGAAGAATATATACGGAAATACCGGTTTGCAAATGCATTCCATCCGTTCCATGGATTTTCCATGATGAGCTGCGGGCATCTTGCAGAAGAGCATACCAGCGCAATTTATATTGTGGGCGCAAGAGAGCCTGGAATTGCAAGGGGTATGGGATTAAAGACCCGGGCAACGGTAGAAGAGGCACTTCAGGATGCCATGAAGAAATATGTAGGGCCTAACCCTAATATTCTGGCTTTACCTAAGACTTTTACAACGGCGGCGGTTCATCTGTGCATGAAGGATCCGGCACAGAACAGCCATACAAGGGACGGGGCAGGTCATCCATGCGGCGGCTGACTGAAAAAGAAAATCTGCACGGCCGGGAAGGGCCGGTAAGCAGAACAATAAAAAGGAAGGTGTAAAATGAGCGACGAAACAACAAAAAAGAAGAAAAAAGCGGCGATTAATGACAAAGTCTGGCTGTTGATTTCCTTATGCGCAGCCCTGATTGTGTGGTATCTGCTTTCCCTGGGAAAGGCTACAGGAAGAAGTTTCCCATTTGTCCATAAGGTGCTGCCGGCCGTGGGGACGATGAATGAAAGAGGCGTATTCTGGAAAGATATCCAGAGCAGTATGCTCTGTGTTGCGGCGGGGTTTGGGCTTGGCTTTATCACGGCACTGCCGATTGCATTCCTGATGGCATGGTATACACCGGTACAGAAGATTATCGAACCCTGGATTAACTTTATCCGTAATATTCCTGCACTGGCATATGCGCCTTTGCTGGTAATTACCTTCGGAGTCGGCCAGAAGCCTGCAATTATCCTGATTTGGATCTGCACCTTCATGACAATGAGTATTACGATTTATCAGGGAATTAAAAATATTGACGTTACTCTGATTAAAGCGGCAAGAGTGCTGGGAGCTAATGATTTTGACATTTTCATGAAAATTATCTGTCCGGCTACAGTACCTTTCATTATTACAGCGATCAGACTGGGACTCAGCGCAGCGCTTACAACGCTCCTTGCAGCAGAGTCTACCGGCGCACAGGCAGGTATTGGTATGAGAATCCGTTCCCTGTCCAACTCCTTTGAGTCCGCGCCGATGCTGATGTACATCATTTTGCTTGGTATCATAGGTTTAATTCTGGTAAAGGTTATTGATATTATTGAAAGGAAATTAACGGGATGGCAGGAGAAGATAAGTTAGTAAAACTGAAAATTGACAATGTCTACAAAGAATACCAAGGACGCAACGGAAAAACTGTAGCCCTCAACGGTGTTAATCTGGATATCATGGAAAATGAATTTATCTGCGTGGTCGGCCCGTCCGGATGCGGAAAGTCTACACTGCTCAATATTATTGCAGGACTTTTGGAGCCTACCAGCGGGGCGGCATATCTGGATGGAAAGCAGATTGAAGGCACAGGTGTGGAGCGGGGCGTTGTATTCCAGCAGTATGCGCTGTTTCCCTGGAGGACGGTAATTAAGAACGTTATGTTCGGTCTTGAAATGAAAAAGACTCCAAAGGAAGAGGCTGAAAAGATTGCCCGCAAATATATCGAGGCAGTAGGCTTAAAAGGCTTTGAGAACGCATATCCCAAAGAACTGTCAGGAGGAATGAAACAGCGTGTGGCGATTGCCCGCGCTTATGCGGCCAACCCGGAAGTGCTGCTGTTGGATGAGCCTTTTGGGGCTTTGGATGCGCAGACCCGTGTACAGCTTCAGACAGAACTGCTGAATACCTGGGAACAGGAAAAGAAAACCTGCTTTTTCATCACCCATGATGTGGATGAGGCAATTATTCTTGCACAGCGTGTCATTATTATGAGTGCGCGTCCCGGGCGGATTAAGCGGATTGTAAATATAGACATCCCTTATCCCAGAACACAGGAAACCAAGTCGGACGCACGGTTCCTGGAATTAAAGGCCGAGATATGGAATGAGGTATATCAGGAATTCCTTGAGGTGAAGAAATAAAATATTTTGCAACTTAAGCAGAACGAATTTAACTGCATGGCAGTTAAAATAAATTTAAGGAGGAAACCTAAATGAAAAAGTTTTTTGCGTTACTGCTGACCGCGGCTATGACAATTTCACTTGCAGCATGCGGCAGCTCAAAAGATGACACTGCTGCAAACAGCAGCGCGGCAACAGAAACAAAGGAGAGCAGCACAGAGGAAGCAGCACCGGCTGAAGAAGCGGCGCCTGTGGAAGAAGAAGCGCCGGCTGAGGAAGCAGCGCCCGTGGAAACGGTAAAACTGAATGTTGCTTATATGCCCAACTATGCGTCTCTCTGGTCTGTGCTTACAGCAATGGACAAAGGTTATTTTGAGGAAGAAGGTCTGGAAATCACTCTCTGGGAGTTTGCAGACGGCCCTTCCGAGATAGCAGCTATGGAAGGCGGAAGCATTGATCTTGCTTATATCGGACATGGCGCCCACAGATTGTGTATCAATGGTCAGGCAACTATTTTTGCCCCCAGTTCCGTACATAGCACAGACAGGATTATCCTGCTGACCTCTCATGGATTAGAGACACTGGACGATTTGGCAGGGAAGAAAGTTGCTTACAATGGAGGATCATCTTCTGAGACAGCATTGAACGGCGCACTGGCAGCAGCAGGCCTGACAATGGACGATATTGAAGCATACGAAATGGATGCTACAAACATGGTTGCAGCAATGAATTCCGGTTCCGTAGACGCATGTACAGCATGGAATCCATACAGTGTACAGATTCTGAATAATAATGAGGATGCAGTAGAACTTGAATTCTCAACAAATGCAGTAAACTTATCAAGCTGGATCTGCCTGCCCAGTTATGCAGAAGCAAACCATGACGTTTTAGTACGGTTCAGCCGCGCTCTTTACAAAGGAATGCAGTTTGCATCACAGGAAGAGAACTGGGATTATGCAGTGGGTCTTTATGCAAAGCAGTGTGCAAAAGATAAGGAATCATGTCTGGTTGAAACCGGCGACGCAACATGGTTTAGCGCAGATGATGTAAAGACTGGTATTGAAGACAACACAATGCAGGATTATTACACAAAACAGCAGCAGATGTTCATTGACAGCGGCGATGTAGAAAGCGAAGTACCTTTAGAGAATTACGTTTTGATTGATGTGATGAGAGAGGCATTAGCCGACTAATGAGGAGTGACCCCTGTGGAGCGGCTTAAAGGCTGCTTCACAGGGGTTTCTTTCAAAGTATGATTTTTCCGGAATAATTGCAGGAAGGAGACATTTCAAAGTATAAATTTTTCAACACAGATTTTTGCCTGCGGTTTAAGCGCCGCAGTTTGTGAAAAGGACATAGGTAATTTTATGAAGGTATCTTATGAAAGTGGCGCCTCGGAGACGATTGTCCTGGCGGCGGAAGAGTTGTCTGTTTATTTGAAAAGAATGATAAAAGAACTGCCTGAGACGGAATGGGAGATTCAACTGGTAAGTGACGAGAGCAGTTTTCAGGCGGACTGTAACGACAGTTTCAGAATTCGTATTGGAGCATGTGGGGGATGCATTACAGGAAGTAATGACAGAAGCGTTCTTTTAGCGGTTTACGATTACCTGCATTATCTTGGCTGTCGTTTCCTTATGCCCCAAAAAGAATATGAGATTGTTCCCTGTATTGAAAAAGAAAATCTGGAAGTGTCCTATGAAAAGCAGGCATCTTTTTTTCACAGGGGCGTATGTATTGAAGGAGCAGACTCCTTTGAGAATATTTTAGGTTACATTGAATGGCTTCCCAAAGTGGGATTTAACAGTTTCTTTTTACAATTCAAGTCGCCTTATGCATTTATGGAGCGCTGGTACAGACACTTGGAAAATCCTTATGTTCCGGCACAGGATTATACGCCCATGGATGCTGTCAGGGATATGGAGCGTCTTGAGACGGAGATAAAAAGAAGAGGAATGATGCTCCATAAAGCCGGGCATGGCTGGACGGGTGAGGTACTTGGCTATCATACTGTGTCCTGGAACAGGGAAACGGAGAATGATGATGAACAGTTCACACACAGAATGGCAATGATTAATGGAAAGCGAGAGCTTTTTGGCGGTGTCCCTGCAAATACCAATCTTTGCTATCATAATGAGGATGCCATAGATGCCTTTGTAGAACTGGTGGTCGATTATGCGAAGAAGAATCCGTCTATGAATTACCTGCATGTGTGGCTTGCGGATGAGTATAACAACATCTGTGAATGCCCCGAATGTGTGCAGACAACTCTTTCAGACCAGTATGTGGAACTTTTGAATGAAATCGACGCAAGGATGATAGAAGAAAATCTGGACACACGCATCGTATTTCTGCTTTATCAGGAGCTGCTGTGGCCGCCTGTGGTGCAAAGGCTGAACCATCAGGAACGTTTTGTTCTTATGTTTGCCCCCATCAGCCGGACCTTTGAAAAAAGCTATGAACTAGACGGAGGGGAAACCGCCATACCTGTATATGTGCGGAATCATGTTACGCTTCCAACAAATCTGGCAGAAAACATGGCCTTTTTAAGGCAGTGGCAGAAAATATTTGAGGGAGGGAGCTTTGTATATGATTATCCTCTGGGCCGCGCCCATTATGGGGATTTTGGCTATGTCCATATTGCAAAGGTAATCTGCTCGGATATACAGAAACTTGACCGGATGAAGCTGGACGGATATATTAGCTGTCAGGAATTAAGGGCCGCTTTTCCAAATGCTTTACCCAATTATATGATGGCTTACACACTTTTCCAAAAAGACGTGGGAGAGAAGGAAGTTATAGAGGAATATTTTTCCGCATGTTATGGGGAAGATTGGGAGAAAGCGCTGGCTTATCTGACGAAGCTGTCTGATTTAAACTGCTGTGATTATGTGAATGGCAAGGGAGAGCGAGGCAGTCAGGAGATAGCCGGCCGCATGGAACAGGTGATACAATGCTGTCAGGAATTTGAAAAGGAAATTGACGGGCATTGTGGGAAGGACGGCATGTGGGATACATTTTTCTGGGAATTGCTTTCATATCATAGGAATTACATACTGCTGTTTGCGGATGCACTCCGTCTGCTTGCGGAAGGAGAAGAGGAACAGGCAGGGCAGAAATGGGAAGCAATGAGGGAATATATCTGCCTGAATGAGCAGAAATACCAGCCTTTTTTTGATGTTTACCGAATTTTGGAAGTGACCCGGAAGTATACAGGACTTTATAAACCGCAGAAATAGAAAGGAAATGGATATGAAACACGAATATTATTACTATAATAAAGAGCAGTTTTTGGCAGAACCGAAACTGCCTGTTGAAGTGCTGGCAGACAATGAAGCCGTATTTCGTGAAATTGCAAAGGAAATGGCAGAGGAAATAAAGAGAAAGAATGCCCTTGGGGAAAAGACTGTTTTTATTTGTCCCGTAGGCCCGGTGGGGCAGTATCCTTATTTTGTAGAGATTGTGAACAAAGAAGATATCAGCCTTAAAGATGTATGGTTTCTGAACATGGACGAGTATCTGACAGATGAAAAAGAGTGGATATCCAAGGAGGAACCATTAAGCTTCCGGGGATTTATGGACAGAACTGTTTATACAAAAATCCGCCCGGAACTGGTAATGCCGCCAGAACAGAGAGTATTCCCAGATCCCCATAATCCCGGATATATGGGCGAACTGATTGAAAAGCTGGGCGGTGTGGATATTTGTTTTGGAGGGATTGGAATTAACGGACATCTGGCTTTCAATGAGGCAGATGACAGCCTGAGCGCAGAGGAATTCCGTAATCTGCATACCAGGGTATTGGAAATCAGCAAAGAGACAAGAACGGCAAATGCAATCGGGGATTTGAACGGCGCCATAGATGATATGCCAAAATACTGCATTACCATCGGAATGAACGAAATTTATAATGCAAGAAAGGTCCGGCTGGGGTGTTTTAGAGACTGGCACCGCAGTGTGGTACGTCATGCGGCATATGGCGAGGTGTCGGGCCATTTTCCGGCAACCCTCATGCAGCAGCATCCGGACGCGCTGCTTCGGATAACAGAGTTTGTGGCGAAACTGCCGGAGGAACTCTGACAACCATGGGCAGAGAAGCCTGACCTTGACTCATTGCCTGCGGAAACAACGGATGTCAGGCTTCGCCAGCCATCCTTATGTAAGTAAAACAGGAAATGCTTTCAGATATGGAGGATAAGTGAAGATATGTATATCATAAATGGGGAAATTTATATTGAACATCAGTTTAAGAAGGGCACACTGTGGATTCAGGACGGATGTATCCGCCTTTGCCGGGAGGATGAAAAAATCCCGGAGACGGAAGAGGTGATAGATGCTGCAGGAAAAAAGATTGTGCCGGGATTTATTGATATTCATACACATGGAGCGGTAGGGATTGATGTTAACGGGGCGTCGGCAGATGATTTGGAGAAGATAGGCAGTTTTTTTGCGGGGAATGGCACCACTGCGTGGCTGGCTTCTGTGCTGACGGATACCCAGGAACAGACAAACTGGTGCATTGAGCAGTATAAGGAATACAGAGACAGCGGGCGCAAGGGAGCGGAACTTCTGGGAATCCATCTGGAGGGGCCTTTCCTTACGACGGAATATAAGGGTGCAATGCCGGAGCATCTTCTGCAAAAGGGAAATCCAGAGCTGGCACAGAAATATCAGTCCCTTGCCCAGGGTGGAATACGTTATATAACAGTGTCTCCTGAAGTGGAAGGGGTACTGGATATGATTCCAGCACTGAAAAAAATGGGAATTGCTGTTGCCATGGGACATTCGGGGGCTGACTATATTACGTCCATGAAAGCAATTGAACAGGGGGTGGAGGCAGTTACTCATACAGGCAATGCCATGCGTCTGCTGCATCAGCATGAACCGGCAATCTGGGGAGCAGGTCTGGAATCGGATGCCTACTGTGAAATCATTTGTGACGGAAGGCATTTACACCCCGGTACAGTCCGCCTGATTATTAAGACGAAGGGGTTGGAGAGGGTTGTTGCAATTACCGACTCTATCATGGCGGCCGGTCTGCCGGACGGAAACTATCACTTAGGAGTGAATCAGGTAGTAGTTGAGGATGGAGACGCAAAACTGGCTTCCAATGGCGTCAGGGCAGGAAGCACATTGACACAGAATGTTGCATTGAAGAATCTGCTATCTTACACAGGACTTCCATTAGAGAAAATTATCCCTGTGTTGACGGAAAATCCGGCAAAGCTGATTGGCGTATTTGATAAAAAAGGTTCTATTGCAGACGGCAAGGATGCAGATCTGGTTCTGCTGGACGAAAATAACGACATTTCTGATGTGATAATCAGAGGGGAAAGATGGAGTTTTACATGATTTCCTGATTGTGTAAGCAAAGAAGCTAAAGCATGGCAGGCATTTTGCCTGCCTGTTTTTCTTTAACATAAGGACAGTTCGCGGAACGTGCTGTCCGTTGTTTCTGAATCTATTTCCTGCGGCCTGTATCTGTGTGGGCAGGTATTTCTGATATGGGGTATTTTAAAAATATTGCAATCAGAGCATAGGAAATAAAAGCTGGGTGTGTTATTATTATAAAAGAGTTTGCGAAAGAAAAGGACATGAGATGGACGGGGGAACGGCATGAGATTGTTGGCAGGCAGAAAACAACAGGCAGAAAATCCAGAATTAAAAAATAACCAGAGAAAGCTGGATGGGATAAGTAATCAGCTCAGTGGAAGGCTGGACGGTCTGAATAAGAATATTCTTGAGATGAATTATATTGTAGACGGAACCAATGTGTCGGTCAATGCTGTGGGCAATTCTATAGAAATTATAAATGAAGGGAACGGTGAACTGGTCTCACGCACAAAAGAAATCAGCCAGATAACCATAAAAATGGGAGAGGCTATCGACAAGACCAGCCGTTATGTGGAAGATTTAAATGATGTCACGGCAGATATGCAGGAAAAAAATGGAGAAGTTGTGAGGATTTTTCGAGAGTTGACAGAGAAAAATGCTGACACAGAAAACTGCATTGATGAAATTGCGTCAAATACCATGGAAACAAACCGCGCGACGAAGGAAATCCGACAGGCTATTGACATGATTAACAGCATTGCCGAAAAGACTAACCTGCTCAGCCTGAATGCTTCCATAGAGGCTGCAAGGGCGGGGGATGCAGGCAGGGGATTTGCGGTGGTGGCCGGGGAAATACGCGCGCTGGCCGAACAGAGCAGGAAAAGCGCTGATACCATAGGCAGTATCATCAATGAACTGGAAGAAAAATCGAATAAGTCGGTTGACAATATCAAGACTGTACAGGATGCCTTTAAAAAGCAGACGGACAGTCTGGAGAAAACGGATTCCCTGATAGGGCAGACCAACTGTTTAATTGGGGATGCGGCCGGGAAAGTCAGTCAGATTGAGACAAATTCAAAAGAAATGGATAAAGAGAAGAATCTGCTGATAGAAAATATGGAGTCCCTGGAAAAGCTAAGTGACAGTAATTATTCGGCAACGGAAAATATTGTCTCCCACTTTAAAAAAATTGTAAACAATTCGGCAAATATAGAAGAAAAAACATTTGCAGTGTCGGATATTTATGAGAAGATGAAAGAGGTGTGCCAGGAGGCAGCCAAAAACATAAAGGGGGCCAAAGCCAGGGAACAGGAAACCATTCATGTGGCATATATGCCCAATTATGGCAGTCTGTGCGCAGTAGTTCCGGCAATGAAGCTGGGCTATTTTGAGAAGGAAAACTTAAGAGTCAGTCTTCATGAATATGCCAACGGACTGGAAATCATCAAGGCAATGGAAGCCGGGAAAATCGACATGGGATATATTGGAAACGGCGCTCATAAATTCTGTATAAACGGCAGGGCCGTTATTGCGGTGATGTCTCATTTGTCCAATGCGGAAGCCATCATAGGAAATAAACACCGCGAAGTAAGGACGGCCGCGGATCTGCGGGGCAAAAAAATTGGCAATGTGGAGCATGCGTCCAGTGAGACGATTCTGCGCATTGCGCTGGATACAGAGGGTATTTCTTACGATGATGCGGAAATTATTAATATGAAGCCGGAAGAAATTGTGGAAGGAATGGGAAACGGCAGTCTGGACGCAGCCGTTATCTGGTCGCCCTATACCCTGGAAGTGCAGAAAAGGCTTGGAAATGATGCAATTATGATTGCCAACAATATGACTTATTCAAGCAAAACGGCATCGATTTCCTCATGGATTACGCTGCCCCGGTATGCCAGTGAATACGCGGACAGGGTACAGCGGTTTACAAGGGCTATTTATAAGGGGATGAATTACAGGGCAATGGCAAAGAATGTGAAACAGGTGGCAGACTGGATTTCGGAAATCACTGCAATTGACAGGGAAAGCGCTTATGAGCAGCGCAGGGACGCCCAGTGGCTGACCGCCGGGTTTGTCAGTGTGGGGGCGCAAAAAGGTGATGTTGCCAGATTCTATGAAATCCAGCAGAAGGAATTCATACAGTCCGGCGATGTAAACGGGCCTGTGCCCGTAAGCCGCTATGTTCTGCTGGATAATATGAAGCAGGCTTTACAATGATAAGAACAAAAACTTTACTTGCAGGAGGAACTTATAATGGAATATCTGATTATTGTGGCAGTTTGCTTTTTTTCTTCGGTGGTTGGCGCAATCTGCGGTATTGGAGGCGGCGTAATCATCAAGCCGGTGCTGGATGCAACAGGAGTCATGGCGGTTACAACAGTTTCATTTTTGTCGGGCTGTACGGTACTTTCCATGTCGATAGTGTCCCTGTACAAGAATCTGAAGGCAAAGCATAACTTTACATTTGATAAAATGTTTGCCACAGTGCTGGCCCTTGGTGGCGTGGTAGGCGGTCTTGCAGGAAAAGAAATGTATCAGGGAATAATCAGCCGTCTGGAGGACAGCAGTCGGGTAGGGGCGATTCAGGCTTTTGTGCTGATGGTAGTGACGGCCGGAACACTGATCTATACTGTTTTCAAAGAAAAAATCCATACCAGGAACATTGAAAGCAGGGCTGTTATTTTCGGCATCGGTATTGTATTGGGGATACTTTCCTCCTTTCTGGGAATTGGGGGAGGGCCTATTAACCTGGTGGTGCTGTTTTATTTCTTTTCCATGGAGACGAAGCAGGCCGCCATGTATTCCATTTACGTAATTATGTTTTCGCAGATTTCCAGCCTCCTTTCCACGGTTCTGAAAGGCAATACGCCGCATTTTGAACTGGAGATACTGATTTTAATGATATCCTGCGGCGTTCTGGGCGGTTTTGCGGGAAGCAGGATTAACAAAAAAATCGACAATAAGACGGTGGATAAGCTTTTTATGGGATTGATGGGGGTGATTATCTGCATAAATATTTATAATATCTTCCGTTATATGTAAAGAAGATTATGGTCTGCGCAGTAAATGCGCAGACCTGTGTGAACAGTGATAACAGTAGCCCATATTTCGTAACAGTTCAGCCCAGGACTTTGCATTTACTGCAAAGTCCGTGAAATCATGCAAATTTAGCCAAGAGAGAATCTGCCCCTCGCCGCAGGCGACTTGGAATGGGCAGATTCCGTAACAGTGAGGCCGCAGGCTGAACTGTTACCATACTTCTTCCCTTCTTAAAAAAATCCTTTCTCTTTTCAGAATTATGTTGTATAATCTGTAGATATAGACATTTCAGATAACAAATCGCAATAAATTCCCGAAAGAAAACCCGATGATTTAGATGATTTTATATGTTTTGTTATGACTATAAATGAATGGAGGATTTTATGAGAGAAAAGTATGAGTCTTTGGCGCTTGCAGATTTGAAGGCAATTGCAAAAGCCAGGGGGCTGAAAGGCACATCAACGATGAAGAAAGCTGAGCTGATTGAGCTTATGCTTGCAGAAGACGAGAAAGATAAGGCTAAGAATGAAACGCCCCAAAGAAATGCCCCAGCCAAGTCCGCTGACAGGACAGAAAGCAGACGTGAGAGCCGGGAGAGCAGAACTGATCGGGAAAGCAGGGCGGAGAGAACGGATTACAGGGCAGAGCGTCAGGAGAAGAATGCATATAAGGCGGATCATCAGGAAGGCAGGACAGAAGAGCCAAAGGGTGATGAGGACAAGTTTCCGGCAGAACTGGACAGCGGGATTGCAGCCAGCGGTATTTTGGAAGTTATGCCTGACGGGTATGGGTTCATCCGGTGCGAGAACTATCTTCCCGGCGACCACGATGTCTATGTTGCGCCCAGCCAGATCAGACGGTTCGGCTTAAAGACAGGCGATATTTTAGAAGGAAATACCCGGGTCAGAACCCAGGGAGAAAAGTTTGCGGCTCTTCTTTATGTAAAGACTATCAATGGCTATACCCCGGAGGAGGCGGCAAAGAGATGTAATTTTGAAGACATGACGCCTATTTTCCCCAATGAGAGACTCCATTTAGAGATGCCGGGAGCCAGTGTTGCCATGCGGATTATGGATTTGATAAGCCCTGTGGGTAAGGGACAGCGCGGTATGATTGTGTCCCCTCCCAAGGCAGGAAAGACGACCCTGCTGAAAGATGTGGCGAAATCCGTAAAGCGTAATGCACCCAATGTGCATCTGATTATCCTTCTGATTGACGAGCGGCCGGAGGAAGTGACAGATATTAAGGAAGCCATTGAAGGCCCCAATGTGGAGGTCATCTATTCCACTTTTGACGAACTGCCGGAGCATCATAAACGTGTTTCGGAAATGGTAATAGAGAGGGGGAAGAGACTGGTAGAGCATAAAAAGGATGTAATGATCCTGATTGACAGTATCACACGGCTTACCAGGGCTTATAACCAGACAGTGCCCCCAAGCGGACGTACGCTTTCCGGTGGTCTTGATCCGGCGGCATTACATATGCCAAAGAGATTTTTTGGTGCAGCCAGAAACATGCGGGAGGGCGGATCCCTGACGATTCTGGCAACCGCGCTGGTGGATACGGGAAGCAAGATGGACGATGTTGTTTACGAGGAATTTAAGGGTACCGGCAACATGGAACTTGTGCTTGACCGCAAGCTTTCGGAAAAGAGGGTATTTCCTGCAATTGACATTCCAAAGTCAGGAACCAGGCGGGAAGACCTGCTTCTTGCACCGGATGAACTTGAGGCCATCAATATTATGCGTAAAGCCCTGAACGGTCTTAAGGCAGAAGAAGCGGTGGATAAGATTCTTGATATGTTTGCCAAGACAAGGAGTAATCAGGAATTTGTTCATATGGTCAAAAAAATAAAATGGTTCTAAAAAATACTTGCATCTTTGGATAAGCTGTGCTATACTTAAAAAGCTGTTTCGGGTTATATATGCATATAGTATATATAACTGATACAGATGATTTTGAGTAGTAAATGAGAACAATATACAAAGTTTTTATAGAGAGGTGAGAACATGAAAGAAGGAATCCATCCTGAATACTATCAGGCAACTGTAACTTGTAACTGCGGCAACACATTTGTGACAGGCTCAACTAAGAAAGACATTCACGTTGAAGTTTGTTCCAAGTGCCATTCATTCTACACAGGACAGCAGAAGACTGCAAGAGCTGACGGACGTATTGATAAGTTCAACAAAAAATATGGTGTGGAAAGCAAATAGTTTTGTGCAAAAAGGTTGGGGTGGTCACATCCCAGCCTTATTTTAACAATAAGCTGACTCGCGGAGCGCGGCAGCGTTTGTTGATAAGCTGACTCGCGGAGCG
>CAMWUN010000016.1 GCA_947177425.1 uncultured bacterium | reverse complement strand
CTTCGGCAATGGGATTTTTGCACTCTCGAATCACTTTCTTACGACCAGCGCAGTAGATGCGCAGGTCTGTGTGAACCAGAACCAGTGTCATAAAAACACCTTAAATTCCTTTTATTTTTCAGATCCATTCCGCCTTTTTTCCGGCAAAACAGCCTTATTTGTTAAAACACTGTCATTTATCTTAGATATTTGATGATTTCTGTCACTAAAGTACGGCAAATATTACCATATAAGTTATTGACTTTTTTCGCAGAAAATGTAAATATTAATACAGGTTTTCGATTATGTTTGTTTAAGAAAAGGGGAATTTGATATGATGTACATGCATTACTGTAAACAATGTCACCGAATTTTTATGCTGAACGGACATAAGATGATTTGTCCGAAGTGCAGCGAACCACTGACAGAGCTTCAGATTTCATATCTGGATTACGTAGAGTTGGATATGTCAGAACGGGAAGCTTTCAAGAACGCATGCGCAGACGAAGCAAAACTGTGCAAACTGAAGACTACATACCGTATGTATAAGTACAGCAAATGGTACAAAGAACTTCAGGCACAAAATACAGCCAATCTGCCCATTACCACCCTGCTGGCTTCCATGACCCAGCGCGGCACAGATGACTGTGAAATACCTCAGCTTCATTAAAAAGACAGCAAACGCCGCACACGTGGTTTTCCACTGTGCGGCAGTTTTATGCAGCCAGCAGCGGAATGTCTGCCCTCTCTGCCGCCCGTGACGACATTTGATTTACCTGTAATACACAAATATTCCACACAATATCACCGCCATACCCAGGAGTTTCTTTCTGGTTATCTTTTCCTTAAAAAATAAATAACTCAGCAGCATTACCACTACATAGCCGAGCGATTCTACAACAGGTACATTTGAAAAATCAAGCCCTCTGTATGCCATAACGGTAATAAACATGGACAGGAACATCATTCCATAACCGCAGATTACATAAACATTTAAATATTCCCTTATGGGAGAACTGTAAGTTTGGGCCGCACTCTTTTTTAAAAGAATCTGTGCAAAAGAGGCCACTATCACCGAAAGTATTAAAATAAGCAGATATATGTTCACGATTCTTTTCCCTCCTCGCTGTTCAATATAAAGATGCCCGCCATTACCAGCAGAATTCCCGCCACTTTAAAAACGGTAATCTTTTCATGGAAAATAAATATCCCCCATACAAGGGCCCAAAGAAGCGTAACGGCTTTATTGGCATAGGCCACAGACAACTCAAACTTTTTTATCACCTGCTGCCATATCAGCGCATAGATCCCCAGAATTAAAACATCCAGACCGTAAAAAAAGATGAATTCAAGACTAAACAATTCCTTTCCCGACGCGAATTTGGATACCACGCTGGACGCGCTGTATATGAGAAACACTGCCTGAAGCATAAGGATATCTTTCCATCTTATATTTTTTTTCATAATAACTCTGTTCTCCCGCACGCAAAATTTATCACTATTTTATCATACGTACTGCAATGTGTATATTAAATTTTTATGAATATATGGATTTTTTATCCAAATAATAGTAGAATAACAAATAATTGTTACGTAAAAGGAGATTTATATGAAACACAGGAAAAATTTTCGGGTAAATCTGCATATTATTTTAATTGCCGCCATTGTACTGATTGCCGCGGTGGCAGTTTACAGACTTAACCGTTGGAACAAAGGGACTCCCCTCGATACTGACACAAGCGACGTGGATCCATCAGAATTTGATGTGGAAACACTCGACATGATTCTGCCAATGGATTCCTCCCTTTTAGCGGGCCGGGATGACGACGGCGTCACTACTATTTTATGCCTGGGGAACAATCCTTTCTCGGATGACCGGGGGGATACCGGACTGGCTTCCCAGATTGCCTCCAAAACCGGGGCCAAAGTATACGACTGCGCGTTTCCAGACTCATCCGCCGCCTGTAAATATCCCATGTATAATCCCGAATACACCAAAGACCATTTTAACCTTTATTATGTTGTGGAATGCTTCCGCAACAATGAATTTACCGCCATTTCTTCCATCGCTTCGGACGAAGCCGACCCCAGATATGCAGAATCCGTTGAGGTCATGAAAACGGTAGATATGGACAAGGTGGACGTCATTCTGATTATGTACGACAGCACCGATTATAATATGGGAACTCCTTCTGACAATCCCGACAACCCTTACGATGTCACCGCTTTTACGGGAGGACTTCGGACAACCCTCAACAATATTAAGAACACATGGCCTTACATCCGTATTTTCGTGATGTCTCCTTCCTACGCACAGTATAAGGATGAAGACGGCCAGATTCATAACGGCACCACCACCGATTTGGGGAACGGCACCCTCAACCATTATCTGGTAATGGAGTCAGGTGCTGCCATGGACTGCGGTGTGTCCTTCGTAGATAATTACTATGGAACTATCAATGAGGACAACTATAAGGAATATATGACTGACCATATGAGATATAATGATAAAGGACGGGAAAAACTGGCAGAACGGATTGCGGATATTATCAACAACCGGATGGGAGTTGTAAATTCCACTACCTAGCGGCAGTCGCCAAATGTTCATGCAGGCATGCCCGCCTGGCTCTTTGCTCGCGGGAATCAAGTGTTGTCGCAATTTCCTATTATATAAAATAATGCCAGCAGGCTGACGCCTGCTGGCATTATTATTTCTATTTTACGGTTGTGCACCGTCTTTCTTTTTAAGGTATACATAATACCCGGCTCCGCCGGCTGCACCCAGCAATAATAGTATTACTACTACCAAGCCTGCTGACATACCTGTTTTTTCCTGTTCAGCTTCTTTCGGCGCCTCTGGCGGCCCTTCTGCAGTTTCCTCCAGGGACTTCTTTCCAGCATCCTCTGATTCCTCTGTCATATCTTCTTCTCCGCCGCTCTTCCAGCTAACCAGGAACGGACTGAAACTTTCAGTTGTCACCAGGAATCCTTCCTCATCCTTCGTATAGTCACGTCCTTCAACAAGAACTAAAGGATTATTTCCGCCCTCCAGATGGATAATGGAAAATTCATCGCTCTGACTGCTTCCCTCTGGATATAGCAGGAGGAACGTAATTATCTTTAACTTAAGCAAAACCTAGTATTTTCCCTGTCATTTCCGTGACAGAAGTTCTTCAAAGTCAAAATTGTCCACGATTTCCCTCATATGCGCCAGATATTCATCAATCCCTTTCCCGCCCTGTCCCTCTTTTGGGATTAGGAATTTTTTTGCAGCAAAACACTCCGTCATGTAGCGGTTGTATCTGGGATGATAGTGGCTGTAATCGGCGTAATTATTCAGGTTACAGATAATTTCTTCCTGGTCGGGAAAAAAGTAGACTTCCACATTTTCATAGGCATTCAGGCGGTTTGCAATATACCTGTACACCTCCATAGTCGCGTCAAGATGGTTTTCTTTTAAAACATCGTTCCAAAACAAAATGCTGTAGGGAGGAAAGAACACCACAAATTCCGTTTCTGGATTTTCTTCTATATAAGGGCAGATATTCACATCCAGGTTTCTTTCCGCCGCTTCAATATAAGCCTGGGGATTTGTCTCCTCCTCCGCCTGGGCAGGAGAGGTATAGTTGTGCAGAACCCACTCCTCACTGTAATATTCCTCCGTCCACCAGCTTGCATACACATCGGACAAATCGGTGGGATCCGGATCCGCTATGGGACGCAGAATGTAGTTGAGCAGCACATCCTTGTTGAGCACATATTTGATATCATTAAAAATATTGTCATCATACAGGTATTGGGGGATTGGATACTTTGTCTCCTCCACACCGCCTGTATAGGTAATCACATCCACGCCCAGAAATACCTTTTTGATCCTCTTACCGCCCTTATTGCCGGCGCTTTTAAACATGATATCCATAATATTGGACTGATCCTTGGGAAAAGCCCCGCTGTAGCTTAATTTAATGGTATTCAGCCCCATCAGTTCTTTGAACCATGTTGTCTGGAAGTTTACCGTCATGGAGGAGCCTAAGATTGCACTGTCATATTCCATGTGCGCCGCCATCCCCGGATTCTGGGATAGCTGATTGTCCACCAAATAGGGAAAGTTCTTTAAGGGACTGTGATAATGAAAAAAGGGATCCACATATACCACAAGGGCAGCGACGCCAGCCGCCGCTGCTGCTGTCAGAATAAGAAATCCCATTACAGCACGCTTATAGGGATTACCCCTCTTATTTTGTTTTCCCTCCCGCGCATTTTTTTCCTTCATTAATTATCCCCCTGTCAAAAATTGACATACAGAAATGAACTTACTCCCGAAAAAGAAAGTATGCTCCACACAAACAGCAGCGCCATGACCACCGTATTCACCGCATTAGGCTTCACCGTCCTGACATACTCCGCCGCGCTTTTTCCGAGAAACACTATCCCAAGTATAACTGCCAGCATAAGCGCCATGAGAATATAGTGGGCGTACTGCCACCTGTCCAGCCCAAGCACTTTAATTACATACCAGAACTCATCCAGATTAAAGCACCCTGCCAGTTCCCAATTGATTTTTCCAAAAGAACAGCGCAGAATGGTCTTAATCATCCCAACCGCTTCTTTTACAGAAGGCGCACGGAAAAATATCCATGCAATATTCACATACAGAAACGTCAGCAATACACATGCCACATGCCACGCTTTTTCGGCAAATCCGGCCTTTCCGTCCTTTGACTGTTCCCCGGCGGGCACATATCCGGCCGATTTTCCTGTCTCCCAGCCCTTTGCTTTGCCTTTATCCCCGACATACCCGTCCCCCGGATAAGTTCTGTCCCGGCCCCTTTTCCTGGGTTTAAACTCCATCCAGATTCTTGTAAGCACATCAAGCGCACCGTGCATCAGCCCCCATACAAGAAACTGCCAGCCTGCGCCATGCCAGATTCCGCTTACCAGAAATACAATCAGGCAGTTGAGATAAGTCCTGACTTTCCCTTTCCTGCTTCCTCCCAACGGAATATATAAGTATTTCGTAAAAAATCCGGTAAGAGTCATATGCCACCTTTTCCAGAATTCCAGAATATTAGATGCCTTATAAGGAGAATGGAAGTTAAGGGGGAGGGACAGCCCGAACATACCGGCAATTCCCATTGCCATATCGCAGTATCCGCTGAAATCAAAATAAAGCTGGAGTGTGTAGGCAAGCATCACAATCAGCCCATCCCCGGAGTTTAAAGCCCCGGGATTGGCATAACCGAAATCCGCCGCTTTCCCCAGCGTATCTGCAATCAATACTTTTTTAAACAGTCCAAGCACAAACAAATACAGGCTCCGGTATATCTGCTCCCACTCGGGCTTTTTCCATCTTCTCTGAAACTGTGGAAGCATTTCCCCAGGACTGGCAATGGGCCCCTGTATCATTTTTGGAAAAAAACTCACATACAGCCCGTACGAAAGGGCGCTCACCTGTTTCAGGCTTCCCCTATAAGCTTCCATCAGAAACGCAATCTGTGTGAATGTGTAGAAGCTGATTCCCAGCGGGACAAAACCTCCTGCGCCCACGTATTTAAAGCAGGCAAGGGCGCCCAGATTAACGGCCAGCCCCGCCCAGAGAGCCGCCTTTTTATTCCTTCCGGATATCGGGCCGGACTGAGTTGTCTGCCTGCGCATTGAATCTCCGGCCCTGCTTTCATCTCCTTCCATCTGGCGGTACAGCCCATAGTTGACTGCCATACTGCCTATCAGCACAGGGAGATACTCCGGATGGAAGCACCCATAAAAAATAAAAGATGCCCCAAGAAGGTACAGCTTCCTAAGCCCAGACTCATAAATCCCGTCCCGGAAATTTGTCCCGATTCTCCGGCAGAGACTGTATCCGGCCAACGCCAGCGGGAAAAATAGAAATACGAACCCGTAAGAATTAAACAGCATTATTCTCCATCCTCATAATACTTCTGCCACCCTTCCACCGTCTGGGCCGTGACTGGATCCTCGTAAATCCGGTAGCCGTCAATTTCATCCACCAGGGTAAGGCCGCACTCTGCAGGATCCTTGTCTGTCTGCTTACTCTGGTGCATGACAATATACTGACAGTAGTCAGCCCTTGTTGCTTCCAGCAGATTTTCCATGTCCACCACTTCCGTTTTCTCCATAGCCTCATACACTGCATTGTAGTATCCCCAGCGCTCCACCAGCATTTCCCTTCCGTATGGCATGTTAATGGAAGCGTCGTACTGTCTTACGAAATGTATCAGTTCCGGCGGCATCACCGCAGATACTCTTGCATCGGGATTGTCCGGCCTGATGCGGTCACAGATTTTGATGACCGTATTAGGAATATGGTACAGATTTTCCGCTTTGGAAATATAACCGCTCTGATAAACAAAGCTTCCGCATAGTACAATCAGGGCGGCGCCCACCACCAGACCGATTTTCTTATACTTTTCAAAAAGACGGCAAATCCCGTAAACGGCAATTACTCCCATGGGAATTGTCCACAGGATACGGTAATAGGTTTCCCCGTCCAGCCCAATAGCCACAAAGGTCTTCCTGCTCATGGGAAAAAGGAACAATATGACAATGATAATCGGCGCATAGACCAGCAGAATCCGCACCCGGCTGTCCTTTTCCTTTACCAAAAGAAAAATCCAGGAAAAGAGGGTTAGCAGAAACAGAAATTTTAACCCTGTATATAATTTGAAAATCACCAGACTTTCCATAAAAATCCCAAACATAGTCACTCTCCTTAAGCTGGCAGAACCAGAATTCCATGGGTCAGCGCCACGTAAAGTAAAACATAAATCCCGCCGGGCACACAGGTCAGCACCGCTTTAACCAGGACGGCAAAACTCTTTTCCCTGAAAGCAAACAGCAGACCAAATCCGGCTGTCATCAGACAGCTAAGCAGTATTGCCAGAGAACTGCTTGCCCCTCCCGCGAAATTCAGGCAGGCCAGCATCAGCCAAAGCCCTGTATTTTTGCTTTTTTCCTCCGGTCTGCCGTATACTTCTGAGGCCCTGCGCACTTCCCCGTACTTAATTCTGCCCAGTCCGTCTCCCTCCTTTGTGGGATCAAACATGCTTAAAAATATCCAGATAACCGCCGGTATCACAAAATTTCCTGCAAAAGATTTTCCCTGCCAGGTTCTCGTAAGGAAAAATGTTTCTGTGGTAAACAGGGAAACATAACCGAACATCTGCCATAAGGCAATCAGTATCATGAACACAGGCAGAAGCCCCTTTCTTTTCTCAAAAAGTTCCTTTCCTATCCGAAAATACAGAATATAGGTAATGGGTATCAGTATCAGTGGAACCACGCTGTGGCTGACAATGGTTGCGTGAACTCCGCTCATGCTGCCCGCATAAGCCTCCCAGATGGGAAACAGTGCCAGCGCATGACGCACATCTAAGGGCGCGCTGCGGCCTGTATATGGATTGACCCGGTACAGGGTGTCCACCTGTTGGGCAATCACCCCGTGAACCCCGTAATAAGCATCATCACCGTCAAAGGATGCCCTGGTGAAGGCCATATATAGCTGAAATCCCACCAGGCCAACGAATAAAATCCACATAATTTTCTCTTCCAGCGAAGTATCCCAAATGGCTGATGTCATTGAAAAATTCAGTTCGTATCCGTTTTTAGCCATCCGCCTGACGGCCCAAACCCCAAGAAGCGCAGACAGGATAATCACAGGGGTAAAGCACTTGATGAATATTGTGAAGCCATTATACACAGCCAGCAGCACCACAGGGATGCCCACCAGTTCCAGCATGGTGAACATAAGAATATACCCTGACACAAGAGCAGTCCCCGGCGTCCGCAGCTTCTTCTTAAGACAGGGCATAATGATAAGCCCCATGCAAAAAGGCACCGCCGCAAGCCATAATATCAAACCAAGTATTTTCCATACAGTCATCATTGTTCCCATGCTTTTCTCCTAAACAAATAATAAGTAAACTCCATCCCCTCATGATACCAGGGCTCCTGAGCCGCCAATTCGTACTTTTCCCAGATAACATCCGGGTAACTGTCCCTTGCAATAATGTAATCCGTCTGCCCCTCCCTGGTATAACGCTCCTGCTCCATCAGTACATCGTCAATAGCAAGAGTCTGGGTCTGGAACCACCGGCAGGAAGGGACAATGTCACATACCGTATAAAGCCCTGCGTCCAGGCACCCAATATTCAGCAGGGTGGGATTTTCCGTCTGCTCTACGATTTCCTTAAATTTATATAAAAATATATCTTCCTTTTTTTCACGCATATAGGGAATGTTGATGGAAACCAGCCAGATTATTCCCAGGCTGGCTGCCAGAGAAGACAAAGCCCCCAGCCATCCGGCCATCACACTTTTTCTTCCGCCATATACGCTCTTGTGCTTATCCGCCCGGTCCCGGCGGGCAGCATAAAGAGCCGTAATCTTTTCCCGTCCCCACTCCAGAACCTGCCCCAAAAGAGCAAACCCCGGAATTGCAAAAATCCCCAGCGGCAGGGCATAATAGGGAAGCTCCGAACCTCCCACATAAATCCCCAGGAACAAAAAGAAGCACAGCGCCGCCATAAGAAACCGTTCCAGCCACTTTTTCCCCTTGCCAGAGATGAACCAGATAACTCCCGGTATGACGAAGACAAAATAAACCAGATTTTTGCGCACCACCCAGTAAAGAAGCTTGGCAAGCACGTAAATTCGTTCAAACAAAGACGGCCCTTCACCGTTTAAATTACTGTAGACAAACACGTTAATATACACATAGCCCCAATACCATTCATACAGGCCATGATTTAAACCAAAATAAACCAGCCAGGGAATAAAGGGAACTGCCATTCCCACTAAGAATATCCCACAACCCTTTACCGCACCCCAGAAATCTTTTCGCGCCAGAAACGAAAATGCCACGCACATCATCCAGGCAAAGAAAAAACCGAGGGAAGTGAATTTAATATTGGCAATCATCCCTGCCAGAATACCGCCTGCAAAAATGGTTTTCCATGACATTTGTTCTGCAGGGTATCTGCTCTTAAAATAGTCCAGCACAAAGTACAGCCCCCAAATGAGAAAAGGCAGATTGACCTCCTCCGCGCTTCCTCCCCAGTAAAAGCTGTAGGAACTTATAATGACTGCAAGGGCCGGCGGGCTTAATAAAAGAGCAGTGCCCTTTCCGACGTACAGGCGCAGGATGGCACAGATTCCAAACAAGTCAAAGGCCGCAAGCACAACTTCAAGGACAAATACCCCTGCAAAAGTAGTGTGGGACACCAGATAAGCCAGCCCGTAAAAAAAATACAGATACATTCCTTTCTGGTCAAACACATCCCTGTAGGGCATTTTCCCATTAAAGAGCGCTTTTCCCACAGAAAAATAACTGTTTGCATCATTCCAGTTGTTGCATGGGTACAAAAAGGAAGAACGGGACGCAAGCATGATAAGCAGAAATGCCGACACAAGCAGGTACGCCGCTGCCGGAATGTTCCCATCTTTGAAGCTTTCCTTTATCTTTTCAGTCATTTGCGTCCTCCTTAAGCCCTTTATCCCTTTACTTCACCGTCATGGGCCAGCAAAGATACTGACGTGATTTCCTTCAGCTCCGAAAGCCTGTCCAAAAGCGCTTTTTCATTTTTGGCTTTCACTTCTAATATCATATCCAGTCCGCCTGCGGTAATATTTTTGGATTTCAGCTTATAGCCTCCCACGGTTTCTTTAACAATCGGAATAATTTTCTCCTCCGCTTCCTTCGTGTCTGCGTTGATAATCAAAAGGTACGGGCTGATTCTTACAGGCAGTAAATCCAGAATCAGAATTCCCACTGTCACCAGAACTGCCAGAATAATGGCAACCTTATAAAGTCCCGCCCCGCAGATGATTCCAGTACCGATAGACCAGAACAGGAACAGCAAATCCATAGGGTCTTTGATGGCCGTACGGAACCGCACAATGGAAAGGGCTCCCACCATACCAAGGGAAATCACAATGCTGGACTGCATGGCAAGAATAATCCCCGCTGTCACCACTGAAATAATGGCCATGGAAATATTGAAACTTTTGAAATAAAACGCGCTTTTAGTCACCATTTTGTATACGAAAAAGATATACACTGCAATCAAAAAGGTAATTGACAGCGTGATGATTATTTTTGTGGTTGACAAATCTGCATAGGAAAACCCCTCCATAACCGATTTCTTAATTACATCGCTAAAATTCATAATTTTATCCTTTCTTTTATCCTATCCTCTTTCCTGCATCGGGCAGACTTACTGATGCAGCCTGCCATCCCCTCATATAAGAAATTGTGGGCCTACATATTCCTGTAATTTCTGGAATAGTAATATTTGGAAAAAGAGGTTCTTTGCAGGGAGCCAGTCTCAAGCACCCCGGAAATATACTGGGGAAGCATTTCGTCATACTTTACCTCCAATACATGCCGCCCAGCGGGGAGCAAAGGCACTCCCTGAAACTTTTCCCCAAGAAATCCCTGAATATTCCCGCTTCCGCTGATATTCCTGTCAAAGGTAATCCTCACATTTCCCCTTGATTCCACAAAAGCTGTCCTTTCATATTCTACAACGGATACCGGATGCATGCCATATATTTTTATCTGGGTGTACAATTCTTTTTCCAGCTCCCCTGCACCGGGTTGTAACCTGCCCGCTTTCCCGGACATATAAACAAGACAGTCTTCCCGGGAAATTCTCCTGCTTATCTTTCTGGTCATCCCCCGGTACTTCATCTTTTTTTCCAGCTTGATGACATCATTCCGTCCGTCATATATCCTTATCCGGTATTTTCTTCTATTGTCAATGCCGTCCTCATTTTCCTGCATACAGGAATCGTCCAGATCATCAAAATACAGACTTCTCACACGATAACTCTCTGCCTGCTGATGGCTGTCCTGCCGCATCAGCGGCTTCAACCGGTATCTGATAATTTCCAGTTCCCCGTCGGAAACCAGAAATTTCAATTCATGCCTGTAATCCATCTTCTACCTCATCTGCGCAACTGCTCTATATACTCATCTAAAAAGTCAATTCTTTTATCAATATATTCATAAATATAGCTATCCTGCCAGTATTCCCCCTTGGGCGGCCACCTGCGCTGGTTTCTCACATAGGCGCCGGAAGCATAAAGATAGTTAAATTCCACATCCGCCTTTGCATATAAAGCTTCCTTCGTGATAATGCTCTCTCTGAGTTCCTGCCACCGGTCCGCCAAAAGTTTACCTATTTCTTTGGGATTGCACTTATAAAGCAGGTAAAGGTCGGACGTCCATCCGTCCTCCGCGTCAAAATTCTTTTCCTGGAACATGTTAAAATTACAGTTATAATCGTCAATCCATGAATTACCCCAGGTCATATTCAAATCCCAGGGTATCTTGATAAACTGATAACTGCCATCCCCCTGGTAATCCGCCCAGTAATAAATGTTTTTCATGGCATTGTCCATACCGCAGATCAACAGGTTAAAAAGGGTATAATCCACTGCATTTTCTATATTGAGAATGCCAATACCCTCCTCATAACTCCATGGGTTATTAAAACAGAACATGGAAGTCCACCGCTTTAACGGCTCCCAGTCATCCATCCCAAAATCATCAGGATACTTCCACTCAAAGGAAGGCGACATTTCTTCCGTAAGTTCACTGTAAAAATCGTCTTCCCCAGGATTTTCCGGCTCGCAGCATTTATATAAAATATCTTTCTTTCCTAAATCCAGCGCCTTTTTGTCTATCCTTTCCGAAAGCCCGTACACGCCAAGATAGCGGTCGTCCATAAACAGTTCCACATACTCCATGCTGATTCCCTCGTCATGATCCACATGATTGTCTGCAGCAATGTCCCGCCACACGCTGTAAGATAATTTATTGTGAATCAGCCCTTCGTCATCGTAAAGGCTATGGAGTATCCAGTCATCATCCTTCCGCATCCCTAAAAAGGACAGACGGGTATCTGTGAGAGTCAGCCTGTAGCTGGACTTTTCATAATTCCGGGAAGTGGCTCCCCGCAAATGCCACTGGCAATCGGCAGTCTGGCACTGGGCATTGCTGTGATACTGGTCATAGACCTGAATCGTGCCACAAGAGATTTCTGTGTCGGGAATAATCTCCTCCGAAGAAATACATGCTACTGGCATCCCTGTAAAATATACATTGTACATCCAGCACCTCGTATCCCTGATCCAGAACAGCCTGGCCACCTTATTTTCCCACATAGCCCCCAGCTTGTCCTCCAGCGCTTCATCCTCCATAAAGTATAACGTTCCCTCCGGCACATCAAGGCTTCCGTCAAACTCCTCTTCCAAAAGATTCTGGGGTATCAGCAGCATATTCTGGTCGCTGTCATAGGCAATACTCCCGCCGTTTAACGTAATCTCCGGCTCCATGAAAGCATCCTCCTTCCCCTCGCACAGAGAATCAATTTCCTCCATGGGAAGGACTTCCGCTCCCATAACACCGCTGTCAAACCGTTCCGTTATCTTATCAAAATTTACATAAATACCCAGAAATATCACGGATACTATTATAAACCATATTTTCTTCATAATCAAAGCCTTTCACAGCTATTTCCTGCCTTTACTCTGCCACTGCCCTGAAAAAACCAAACTTCACTCCGTTATATTCCATTTCCTCATGCAGATAAAAGTTATCTGTCAGCCCCGGATAATTGGTCTGCATATAATGAAGGCTGTCCAAAGAACAGAAAAACCATTCCTCATTCTCCAGCGCATACCGGATTTCTTCCATAGTATCCAGCGGCATATTCAGATACGACCATTCCGTTGAATGTAAATGCGTATCCCTGTCTATCATTGACATCAATTCCGGTACTCCCTCTCCGAAGGAGACCGCATCAGGAGGAATCTGGACATACACATATTGGGCAAACTCCATCAGTTCATCCCTCTTCCAGACAGTCTCCGCCGATGTTTTCCAGGCTTTCGGCATAGAATATATACCGTCAAAAGCCATAATAAACAAAATCAGTGTGGTCACCACCCGTAAAGAAAGAAACAAAAAGCGGTTGGGACTGGCAAACACAGATTCCTTCTTCTTTCTCCACTCCAGATACACCTCCTGACTTTTCTGCAGGATAGATGCCTGCAGAATCAGCATCAGAAACATAATAATGAACATACTGCCTTCCGCTGGACGGTTGATATAATAAAGCATCAGGACAAGGCTCATCATTCCCAGGAAAAAGTAAAACACCTTTAAGCCTTTTCCATCTTCATCTTTAGCCGGGAAAAATATCTGCAGCACCGCCGGGCACACAGCCCCCAGAAACAGTATCGCCGTCCCCACCCACGCGTGTGTGACATCAGGAAGCGTCAGTTCTATCTTATCAATATAGTCTCTGTCCGAAACCAGCGGGAACATGAATTCCCTAAAGTCCAGAGCAGCGCCCCCTGCCAGCAGATTGTATCCGTTAACCACCATATAGGCTAATATAAAAGGCAAAAGCGCATGGACTGCCAGTTCCCGTATCAGCGGAAATACCTTTCTGAAAGAAAATGTCTCTCCGTCCAAAATATGCCCAATCCACCTGTAAAGGGCAAAGGACAGCATAGTGGCAATCCCCACTTCCGTTGACCACACAAAAGACAGCATATTCACAATAACTGCCAGCACATTGTATTTCTTTCCCGTTTTATATTCCTGCAATGCAATTACCGCCAGTATCATAGGGAAAATCATGCGATGGGGATGCACCTGTAAGTATACCCCTCCCTGCAGAATCATAAAATATTCCTCTCCAATGGCAAACATGGCAAGATAGAATATCAAATCACTTTTTGCAAAATAATCTAATATATAAATGAACAGAAGGATGGAAATCCCGGCAAGAACCGCCGATACAATAAATATCCCTGTCAGATAATCCACATGAAAGCATTTATGCAGAAATTTAAGGACAGGCATGAAAAAAATCCCATAATGCCCATAAAGGGACTGCATATTTTTACTGTACGGTATCAGCCAGCAGGCATTAATAATACTATTCGTGTATGCATGGCTGTGATAAGTTCCGCCCTGGATATCCTGAAATATATTGGGCGCATAAAACTGAATGGAAGTTCCGATTGTAAACAATATTCCTATAACTGTACGGATTCCCTTTCTTAATTTCAGGCGTTTTTCCTCCGGTTCTTTACGCAGGACAAAAAGACAGACTGCAACACCGGCTGCCATCAGCCCAAACCATAACGGAAACGGGAAATATCTGCGGATGATTCGCCCATCCAGCGGATGTTCTGCGTTGGGTTCATTTATATAAAATAAAATCATCCAGACGGCCAGCAGACATATAGCTGAAATACTCCATATCTTCTCTCCCGCCGGCTTTACATCAGCCTTTCTCTTAACTATCATAAAATACGCCAATATGGTTATACTTACAAAAACAATACATGCCACAACGAAAAATTCCATATTATGCAGAGGGAACATACTCCGCATCATTGCAAAAAGGATAAATGCAATACTCCCTATATAAAAACTTTTAACTTCTTTTGCCATTTGATATGTCTCCCTGCCATGCCTTAAACTCATCTTTCCCATTTTGTACCAAACATAGTCATTGTAGCAATTAATATAGTAGCTGTCAATTTTAGCAAATTATTTTAACCCAGAACACCGGTACACGAACACTAAATTTGCAAAAATTGATTTCCGCGTTAGCATATTGTTAAACGTAGACACTTTTTTTATTCTATGCTACAATAACCTAAACAGACGGCAAATAAATATGCCGCTTACCATATATATCAATATATAAAGTATTATTATAATATCAATATATATAATAATAGGTATACATGATCATCATATATGGACATCCTCTATAATGATTTCATACAGGAAAGGTGGATAATCAGTATGAAGAAAGCACTTGTCATAGGCGCAGGTCCTGCGGGCCTTACAGCCGCTTATGAACTTCTGACAAAATCAAAGGACATTGAAGTCACCGTATTTGAAGAAAGCGACTGTTTCGGCGGCATATCCAAAACTGTCAATTATAAGGGCAACCGCATGGACATGGGCGGACACCGCTTTTTCTCCAAGATTCCCGAGGTCAACGAATGGTGGGACAAGATGCTTCCCATGCAGGGTGCGCCCACTTACGATGATATCATTTTAAACCGCCCCATGCCTCTTAAAAAAGGCGGTCCCGACCCGGAGAAGGAAGACCGGGTCATGCTGACCAGACACCGTGTGTCCCGTATCTATTTTAATGATGACTTTTATGACTATCCTATTTCCTTAAAACTGGAAACCCTGAAAAATTTCGGTTTTCTGACTACCATGCAGGTGGGATTCAGTTATCTTGCCTCCCTGATTCACAAGAAGCCGGAAACCAGTCTGGAGAATTTTTATATCAACCGTTTCGGCCGGAAACTATATTCCATGTTTTTTGAATACTACACAGAAAATTTGTGGGGGCGCCATCCCAGCGAGATTGACCCTTCCTGGGGGGCGCAGCGTACCAAGGGAATGTCTATCATGGCAATTCTCAAGGATATTATTGAAAAGAAGCTGAAAAAGAAAAACCGCAAGGTAGAGACTTCACTGATTGAAGAGTTTAAATACCCCAAGCTTGGCCCCGGCCAGTTATGGGATGTTACTGCCAGTGAAGTGGAAAAACTGGGCGGCGTCATTATCAAACACGCCAAAGTCACCAAAATACACAAAAACAGCGACAACATGATCACTTCCCTCACTTATGAGAAGGACGGTCAGGAATATACCATGGAAGGGGATTACTTTATTTCCTCTATGCCCGTAAAAGATTTAGTGGGGGGAATGAACGATGTTCCCAAAGATCCCGCAAGAATTGCCGCCGGCCTTCCTTACCGGGACTACATGACCCTGGGCGTCCTTGTGCCCAGAATCAATCTGGAAAATAAGACAAACCTTAAGACTGTCAGCAATATTGTCCCTGACTGCTGGGTATATGTGCAGGACAGGAATGTAAAGCTGGGGCGTTTCCAGATTTATAACAACTGGTCCCCTTATATGATTAAGGATTTGGAGCATACCGTATGGATTGGCCTGGAATACTTTGTAAATGAGGGGGACAATTTCTGGAATATGACCGAAGAGGAATTTGCCAAAATCGGCATTGCTGAAATGATTAAGCTGGGACTGATTGACAGTCCGGATGTGGTTCTGGATGTCCATATGGAAAAGGTCAAAAAAGCTTACCCCGCTTACTTTGACACCTATGATGAAATCGACACTCTGGTAGCATACTTAAGTTCTATAGACAACCTTTACTGCGTGGGACGCAACGGACAGCACAGATACAATAATATCGACCACTCTATGGTGACATCCTTTGAAGCCGTAGGCAATATCCTGAGCGGCAGAAAGGACAAGACCAATATCTGGAATGTCAATACCGAAAAAGAATACCATGAGGAAGCAGAAAAGAATCAGGCAGAAGTGGATTAACACTAAACGCTGCCCTGCTATGATGGAAAAGAGGTCCTCCGGCTGCAGTGTCGGAAGACCTCTTAATTTATTGTTTTATCTTCTAAACAACGACTGCCTTGCCCCGTGATTGGCATCCCTGTTCTTTAAAGTATCGTCCACTGCATCCATCCTAAGGCCTGCATCAATGAAGTCACAGTATTTACAGAAATTATAGTCCCCCCGGCTGGTCTGAATAGCCTTACGCAGTTGCTGATAGGCTTTACTGTTCCAGGCTTCTTTCAAAGGCGTCACATTCAGATCCGCCAGCGTGGTTGCTTCAAAATTATCGCAACAGCAAATCCCCATCCGTCCGTCCGGAAAGATAAACATATCCGTATATGGCATCAGGCAGGTTTCCTTAATGATTTTCTGTGTATTCTGCTTATTGGGCGCGCTTCCCGCCCTGTTAGTCAGCACCGCGTCCATATAACGCATCTGAATCAAAAGCTCCACATCTTTAAACTCTTCCGGATGGGCTTTTGCATATTCATAAATCTCCTGCACATTGTCATGAAGCTTCATATCCCGGCAATAATTGTTGATTATAAGCTGATCCACATAGGGGATAATTTCCTTCACCTTCTCCACCGTCAGCAATAAGCCATTCGTAGAAAGGAAAATAAAGCTGTCCGGAAGCTGCTCTCTGCAATATTTGTGAAACTCCACAATCCTGGTGTCCAGAAAAGGCTCATTGTTCCCGTATAAAGTCAGATGCCCCTTATACCCCCAGTCCCGGAGCTGGTCAATAATGCTGTAGAACAAATCCTCCTCCATCCGCTTATAGGGACGCTTCTCCGCATTCCTGTTGGCTGTACAGAAAGAACAGGTACTATTGCACCTGTTAATCGTCTCCAGATTTACCACCAGCGGCATGGGCACTTCATTATTTTTCAAAAAATAATCAATATATTTTTTCTGAAGCTTATTCCTTGTCAAAAACTGAAGCTTTAAGTAACTTTCCGACGAAAGTTTAGGAAACTTCTTCTGAAGATTCCATCCAAGAGTCCCCCCAAAATTATGAAACTTAACTGACATTTTATTCTCCTTTTTACCTGATATCAACATTTATTTATCTTTTGTTCCAACTGTAACATCATAGCATCATCTAAAAATTACGTCAACTGACACTCCCCTCTAAAAATAAAGCCAGCGCCCCCGCAAAACCAGTTCTCAAAATGTCACTTCCCCGTCATGGGACACCAGCGAAACGCTTTCCACATCCTCCATCTTTTCAAGTTCCTGCATCATCTCATATTCTTTGGCGGCACGGACTTCCAAAACAAGATTACAGCGTCCCCCGGCAATGTTTCTGGATTTTACTTTATAGTATTTACAGTATTCCCCGACTTTCTGCGTAAAAAGCGGCTCATTTTGTGATTTCCCAAGATTTGCCACCAGAATCATAGGGGCCCGTCCCACAGGCAGTCTGTCAAGTATGATTACCAGCATTGTAAGAACCGCCGACAGTACAAGGGCAACTTCCGTCATATGGGCGCCGCAGCAGATTCCCACTGCAATAGACCAGAACAGGAAACACAAATCCATAGGTTCTTTGATAGCCGTACGGAAGCGAACAATGGAAAGGGCGCCCACCATTCCCAGCGAAATGACGATACTGGACTGGACTGCCAGAATAATCGCTGAAGTAATCACTGCAATTGCCGCAAGGGATATATTAAAATTTTTTGAATAAAAGGTCTTTTTGGTAATCAGCCTGTAAACAATAAAAATGTAACAGGCAATAACCGCTGTAATGAGAAGTATCGCCGTAATATGGGGCACACTAATATTTTCACTGGTATAGGATGCAATAAAATCTTTTTTAAAAATATCTGAAAAATTCATTTTCCGTCCTCCGTTCTTCCGCCTGTGTCATCCAGTGCTGGTTCCACACCAGTTCCGCACCCGATGGTCTGCACACTTATGCCTGTACTGCTACTGCCAGGGAGCCTACAAACCCGATGCAAATTTTCTGCAAAGATAATACTTTGAAAAAGTACTTGCGGTCAGGCCGTCAAGCTGTAAAAGTCCATGAACCTCATCCGGCAGGAAACTGTCAAATTTCACTTCCATCAAAACATATCCGGCAGGCAGAACACCTCTCCCCTGAATTTCTTTATCCAAAAACGAATGAACGTTTCCTACGGACTTAATATTACTGTCAAATGTCACTCTCACATTGGCATCTCCCGGCCTGTACACATATGGAACTCTGTCGTAGTCCACAATCACCGCAGGCCGCATGAGCCGGACTGCCATCAGATAAGCCAGCTTGTGAAGGGTCTGCTGTGCCGGACTGATTTCATCCGGTATTTGTCCATCCATCAACTGCCTGCACTGTTTCTGACTAATCAGACAGGATTTTTTGCTGGTTTTCCCACGGATTTTCCGCTTCACTTCCAGACTGATTCTCTCCAGGCTGTGATTGTATATCCTGATTCTGTATTTTTCCCTGTTATCCACACCGTTTTCATTGTCCATATAACAGCTATTTTCATAATCGTCAAAATACAGGCTTCTGATGTTATAAAATCCCTCCCCAACAGCATGAACGTCCCTGGACATAAGCGCGCTTATCTTCGCATCCTCTATCAGAGCCTGCCCCCTGGTCAGGGGATATTTATACTCATGTCTGTAACGTATCTGTTCCAATTACTGCTCTCCTGTCTGTTACCAAATGCCTTCCAGGACACAATCCTCATAAATCACTGTGCCTTCTACTACCTGTTCCCCATTTTCCCGGTTAACATAACCCGCGAAGTGGTACATCTCATATCGGGGCAGCTCTTCCAAAGGCTTTCCCCGCTCCACCCAATAATACAGGGTCTGGTTATAGTCCTGATTTAAAAAGGGGGCATCGTTCCTTACCTCCACCACACAGTAATCCCTTTTTTCCACCCACAGCTTGTCCAGAAAATCTTTCTTTTCCAAAAGAAACTCCCTTACCATTTCCACATGCTGGTCCAAATCAGAAAACTTTGCATAATCATCTTCTGGTACAAATTCATCCCCTGCAGAAGCTTCCTTCTCAGCCGGATGTACAAACATCCAGTTCTGCCTTTTTTCATGCCATTTCAGTGCATCCAAAACGGCACTGCGCCTTATTACTTCTACATGCTGGTCAATCCCTGTATCGATTGCCCAGCCAAGGTTATATCTGAACACCTTGCTGTATTTTTCCGCTGTAAGCGCCTGGAATTCCGGATTTTTATACATTGCCGAAAGCCATCTGTTCTGATTGGGATTCCCTTCGGGCCTTGAATTGCAGACAGAGGCCGTAAGAGCTGACGGATTGCCAAACATGGGTGTATTCACATTGCCCATAGTGCCGTCAAAATCCCACACCGGGCCTGCATATAAAAAAGGATTTTCCTTATCCAGTACATAAGAAAACTGACTGGCTATTCCCGTATCATGGTCCCCCGATATTTCCTGAACCAGAAAAGCCTCCGCCCATGACCCCATATCAATCAGTTCTCTTAAATATTTCCCGCTTATCACGCTTCTGCCATCCTCCGCCGTCAGCGCACTTTCAATATCATTTATCATATATTGGATCTGGCTGAGTTCTTCGGAAGGTTTTGCACTTACAAATCCGGCTGCAAATATCTGCCCCCCATCCGATATCACATAGGGCACATCCTCCTCCATACGGAAATCCAGTTCCATTTCCAGAAACCAACTGCTCTGTTCCGGGATCTCCAGCCTGTTTTCACCAATCTGCACAGCTTCCGTCAGAAGATACATCCCCTGATAGACACCGTTCAGATAAACCTCCACGAATTCCCCGTCAGGTTCATAAGCGTCTATGCTCTGGTTCGCCAAATCAAGTATCAGTTTATTCCTTATATAAGACCCGTCTGTGGCATTAGCCAGCAGATTCCACTTATAAGCAGACTTCATGCCGCACAGAGAGACGGGGTTTTGAAAGGTAAAAGTAAAGGGTTTTTTGTCCAGGGAGGCTGTCAGATTACCTCTGACCTTAAACTTGTCCAGCTTCTCCCGGCAGACCACACTGCCTGACTGGTCTACCACCAGCAAATTACCTGTCTCAATATACTTTTTGTTATCAAACTCCTCCAAATCAAGAATATCTTCCTCTGCTTCCGCCGAAATCATAAAGGCAGGCAGATTTGCTGATGCAAGCACCTGCAGGGGCTTTTCCCCATTAAAAACGCCCAAGGGGCTTTTAAGTTCCAGCCCGTGAATTTCTTCTTTTCCTGCTTCTGCCCATGTACTGTCCCTCCTATAGACAGTCCCGTCTATCCTTACCGCCCCTTTTCCCTCCTCATACCGGAGAGTGAAATCCATTGTTTTCCCTGCAAAACATGAGGGCAGGAAAAGGTAATATCTTCCCGCCTCCTCATCTTCCCATAGCTTTAATTCTATCTTCTGCCCGTCTGCCATACACTCAAAGACAAGCCTTTCCACAAGTTCCTTTTCATGGTCTGTCCTTAGATAGGACACCGCCAGAACGGCTGCCAGCATCAAGCCTGCGCTCACTGCCATAAAAAGACGCATTTTATTACCCAAAGTCAAGCTGCATCCACTCCTTAAATCTATCCCACATTATCTGACTCCTCAAATACTTCCGGGAACTTGCCTCCGTCATAAATTCCTTTCAATTCAAAAGGCTTTCCATACAGCACATAATGTTCCAAAAGCTTACCAGGGTCATAAGAATATAATTCTTTTAGCGTAGCCCTGTTTTCTTCCCAATAATATCTGGTATCAAATTCCTCCGAATAGTCTATGCCATCAAATATTTTAGGCGATATGACATCCTCATATAACTGGTCAAAATACTGGTCAAGAAAATCAATTCTCTTCTCCACATATTCATATATATAGCTGTCCTGCCAGCATTCTGCCCCGTTCTGCCATCGGCTGTAATTCCGTCCATATGCCCCGGAAGCATGCAGATATCCAAACTGTTCATCAAGTATTTTAAATATCTTTTCTTTACTGATTATCTCTTTGCTTCGCAGTTGATTCCATCTCTCGCGCATCAGATAAGAAACCGTTTCTTTATCCAAGTAATAAAGGGCGCTGGCATCCGATGTCCACGCACTCACATTATTATAACTATCAGGGTCATATAGAGTATAATTACATTCTTCTTGATCTACCCACGGATTCCCCCATGTGGCATTCAAATCCCATGGTATCTTGATAAATTGATACGTGCCGTCGCTTTGATATTCCGCAAGGAAAAATATATTTTTCCTCAGATTATCTGTTCCATTGATAAGCATACAGAACAAATTATAGTCCAGAGTATTTTCCATATTCAGGAAAGCCATTCCCTCCTGAAAACTCGTCGCACCGCCCTTTACATAGTAGTCCACCCATGTCTTTATCGGATTCCAGTCTTCCTCTTCATAATCCTTTGGATATTTTAATAAAAAAACCGGCCTCATTTCATCTGTTTCTTCATTGGAATAATTATGTTCCTCCGGTATCCTGTAGGCTCTGCATTTATACAAAATGTCATTTTCTTTGAGGGACAGTTCTTTCTTATCTATCCTTTCTGTTAACGCATAAACTCCCTGATACTCATTATTTAAAAACAGTTCCACATATTCCAGACTGGCTCCAGTACTGTTCTTCACGCTGCCGTTTAAAGCAATTTCTTCCCATACCTGTGCAGAAACCTTATTGTGGATAAGCCCTGCATCATCATAAAGGGCATTCAGTATCCAGTCGTCATCTTTCCTCATGCCAAGCAGGGATAAATCCCTGTTTTCAAGTTCTAATTTATAACTCTTCTTCTCATATCCCCGGGAGGAACCACCTCTTATGTGAAAGGTGCACGCTTCGCTTTGAAACCGCATACTGGTATGATACTGGTCGTATACCTGCACCACGCCATACATGATTTCCGAACCTTCTTCCCCCTCTGTCTTCTCTTCAAAAAGAGTCATGACCGGCATTCCGGTAAAAACCACCTGATACTCATCATATTCCTGATCTCTTACCTGATACAGCTTAAAAACATGTCCCTCGCTCATGGCAGACTCCTTATCTTTCAGATAGGCGTCATCAAGAAAATAAAGCTTTCCGTATTCTGTCTCCAGCTTTCCTTCCCACCCATGCCCCGCCAGCGTCTGGGGAACGAACAGTGTATGCGACTGGATGTCATAAGCAGCAGAGTGTTTATCATATTTAACTGCCCCTTCCCAGTCCACCGCCTTTTTATTTGCGATAATACCAGCCAATTCCCCTTCACTTACCACATCCACAGACATGATTTTATTGCCAAACAACATTGTCAGTTTTTCAAGATTCAGAAAAAGTGCCCAGAATACTACAGAAAATAATATAAAAAGTATCTTTTTCTTCCGAATCCCCATTTTCCTGCACTCCTGTCAAGCAATATTTCCCTTTCTCCGCATCACTACATTATAATGTATAGCTGGAGAAAAGACAAGACAGACTTATTTTCAGGCCACGGACTCCTTAGAGGTTACTGTTCACACAGACCTGCGCATTTACTGCGCTGGTCGTAAGAAAGTGATTCGGGAGTGCAAAAATCCCATTGCCGATGGCAATTTTCAATGGATTTTTGAGTGAACAGTAACGCTTAGAGCATGTTTGAAAAAACTTAGGCTTCATCCTCCATGCATCTTTAACTCTTCATATATTATCCGCACATTTTCATCCCAAGATTCGTATCCTTTCTGTCCCCTCCGGTCTGGAATACTGTCATTATATGTCAGAAAGTTGCCAAGGTAATCCGAAAATTTGCAGCTTCCCCAATAATTCAGATGGGATTCGTCGTGAAAGTCTTCATTGAAATCCAGGCCGATTTCATTATAGTATTCGTTATAATTAATGAATGTAACCCCTTCTTCCACAGCAATCTCCACAATCCTGTTGTAGGTCTGCTTATCTTCTGCCGTTATCACATAAGGAGCAACGATCAGCACCAGATCGCTTCCTTTTTCTTTCGTTAGTGCAATGATTTTTCTCAAGTATTTTTCCGATTTTTCCGTCAGGCCGCCGCTTTTATCCTCCGAAACGCCGGGACGTTCCTGGGGCGTTTGGTCCCAATAAGGCGTATACCCTTTAAAAGCTTCTTTCTCTTTCTCATCCCAGAAAAAATTTTCAAAATCTTCCGTTTCCAAATCCCCGTACCTGCTGTGGTACACTGCAAAGGACGGGAAATACTCAAAAAACCTTGCAGGCTCCACGCTGGCGGAAAGCATCTGCAGTTTATTAATGGAGAATCTCATGCCGTAAACATTTTCCGCCATCCAGTCATACTGGTAATCTTCCTTAAACCGCGCAGGCGCGTACATATCCAGTATGACAGCTTTCGGACTTTGATACTTATAGAATTCCTTTAGGTAATAATAAGTCATCCATAAAGGCTGCTCCGCCCCACTGTAATCATAAGCGGCAATCCCGTACACTTCCCACAAAAGCGCCGTATTTATATTACAGTGGACATGGCTGGTTCCCATCATCACCACATCTATGGAATCTTTCGGCTGCCAGTACAGACCGTCCTTCTGGTTTACTCCATGATAAGACTTAATACTCAAAATGCTTGCCGCCAAATAGATCGTCACCAGAAATAACAGGACAAAACCCATCCTCACCCAGTTTTTATATTCAAATATCTTTTTTACCTTTTTCTTCGTCATAGCCTATCCTCTAAAACTGCATATAAATAAATTGTTCCGCATGATACCCCGGCCCATACACGCCGAAAATAAATATTGCAATAAGCAGCAGATAAAAGACAAAATACCTTGCCGCATTTTCCTTGTACTGGATAAGCACCGGCAGATGCATCCGTCTCTTATTGCAAAGTCCGTCTATCGCCCATACAACCGCAATTCCAAGAACAATAACGACAGCCTCCACGGCGTCCAACTCTAAGAACTGCATAATCCCAGGCCACGTTCCGGGCCTGACGCCAATGGTAAACATCCCTGCCACATAGTCTGATGCAGATTTTAAATTTTCAGCCCGGAAAAAAATCCACGCAAAGGCTACTGCTGAAAAGGTAATTATCTGTCCTCCCTTCATCTTCCGTCCTGTTTTGTGCCATATCACTTCTATTACTGAATATATCCCGTGCAGAAACCCCCACACAATAAAGTTAAATCCTGCCCCATGCCACATGCCGCACACCAAAAATACAATCATGGTATTGAAACATTTTCTGACAGTCCCCTTACGGTTTCCTCCTAAGGGTATATACAGGTAATCCCTCAGCCATGTACTTAATGAAATATGCCATCTGCGCCAGAAACCGGAAATCGTCCTGGCACAATAAGGGGATTCGAAATTATGTGTAAGATTTATTCCGAAAATCTTCCCACAGCCTATAGCAATATAAGAATATCCTGCAAAGTCACAATATATCTGTATTGTATAGAAAAGAGCGCCCAGAACAAGCCATATACTGTCAAACCCATAAGGATTTTCAAAAATCCGGTTAACCGTAACCGCCAGACGGTCCGCCACCACCATTTTCATGAAATATCCCCAGAGCATATACGTAAATGCTGTGGAAAGCCTGCCCCTGTCCCAGAATTTAACCTTCCCGATTTCCTTAAACTGTTCAAGGAATCCCCGCTCCCGCTCAATGGGGCCGCTTACCAGTTTTGGAAAAAATGCAAAATAACAGCTTAAGCGCAGAAAACTTTTCTCCGCTCTCTCTTTCCTTTTATAGACATCTGCCAGATACCCAATAGCCTGGAACAGGTAAAAGGACAGCCCCACCGGCATCACAAAGCTACTGATAAATCTCTGGGACACCTGCCCCTCCAGTCCGGTCCATTTCAGAATACCAGGCATATATTTATATACACACAGCAGGAAAATATACAGGCATACCGCCAAAACCACACTTATCTTTCCTGACCTGTCAAGACCTTTGTCCATATATCTTTCTATCCTGATTCCCACTCTCCATATACAGAGGGATATCAGTATAAGCACCGCCAGAGCCCGCAAATCTATCCAGCCGCAGAATAAATAACTGGAAAAAAGAAGTATGAAAGGACGGCATTTTACAGGCAATGCAAAAAACAATGTCACCACGATTCCCAGAAAAAGCAGGAAAAACATTGACACAAACACTACGCTCACTCCTCGCTGTTCAATTTTATCCACGTACATTTTTTGCCGCCTGTCTTCTCACAGGAACAGAATTTCCACATTTCCACAACATGCAAAAACCGTTTCTTTAAAAGCTTGGCTGTAACACAAACTGATTTCTTATAATCAGCCATTTCGTTATAAACTGTTATTAGTATAACAAAAAAGAAGCCTTTTAAAAGGCTTCTTTCTTAAAATTAAGAATCTCTTAAATATTACTTCATAATTTTTACCAAATTTTGCCGCTAATCCTTCCTAACCACTACCTCTTTAAGCCCATAGAACCGGGATACTCCTTCATTTTCCCAATCCTTTGAATCCTCCTTTATATCTGAAAAATACAGCAGTACCGGCTGTTCCTTTAAGGCTTCCACCTCTATGGCTTTCCCTGCCCCTTTTTGATACAGTTCCATACGCCCTTTCCGCGCATTGCCATAAGTCTGGGCACTGCCACTGGATAAATCTGCCAGAGCTGAAGAAAAAGTATAATAGTGGGGTTCCGCCACAACCATTAACGCCGACCCCATAACCAGAAACACCAGGCATCCGGCCAGACACCAGCAGCTCTCCGGCGAAAATCCCCGTCCCTCCGGCCCTTTGCCGTCATGGACATTCCTGCCCGTCGCTCCGGCCCGCTTCCTCTCCCTGCCATAGAACTTCTGTCTTACCCATCCAGTCACATAACCCACACACAAAGAAAACACCAGCACATACATCAGAAACGTCAGCGCCTGAAGCCTTCCCGCTTCTATATTACCCACTGCAAACAAAGGCGGAGTCATCATTGCCGCCACCAGGCAATAGCCAAAAAATATCACAATCAGGGGATTGGAAAACCTGCAGGAAGTGTTCCCGGCCATATGCCAGAATAAGGGAACCAGACCAATCATAATCACCAGTACAGACCAGGTAGTCCAGTCCCCCATTGCCCTGTCAAGGCACTCATAAAAGGAAACCAGCACCGCCTTAACCGGATTCATGCCGCTGGTTCCTTCTGCCCGCACCCAGTTTCCCGGCGCCGCCACATTCAGGATAAATCCCAGATAAAACAGTCCCATGGGGATACCCAGTCCCTTACAGAATTTCCATCCTTTATTCAAAGTAATCAAAATAACAGCCGCCAGCACCACAACTGCCCCATTTAAGGCTGTCATCTGATTCCCTCCGGCGGTAAAAAAACCAATTACGGAAGCTGCCGACAAATCCCAAATCCTCTTTTTGCCCTGGTCGTAAACCGCTGAAATCAGCAGTCCGAAGAAAAACAGGGACATGCTGTGGACGAAAATATAATTCGCCGCACCGCTGTACCAGTAAAAAGCTTCCACCCGGCCTGCCGGGTACATACACTGCACCGACGCAAACAGTACCAGCATGGAAATGCTGTGGCTTATCCATTTATCCCCTTTAAATATTTTTACAAAAATAGCCCTGAAAAGATACATGGTTGAAAAACTGAGCATTGCAAGCATAATCCAGGTGGTCAGCACATACATTCTTTCCCCAAAGGCATTTGGGGGTACCGCCATCAGAAAGTTGGAGGTAAAGTACCCCATCCAATGCAGCCAGTCGTCCACAGCCCGCACAATTCCCTGCCAGAGGACTGAAAATACGTTTCCCGTTGCCACCCATACCTGATGGCAGTTACTGCCAATGGAATAGTCGTCTGCGCTGGGGTAATTATACCAGGCAATCCACAATAACGGTACCAGTGAAAGCGCATAAGCCGCCGTTGTAAATACCGCAATACTTTTCGGCGTTATCATCTTTACTATCCACTGAGTAAATCTGCTTTCTGTTTTTTTCCACTTATCCGCCAAAGGCTTTCTCATTTCTGCTTCCATTCCCTTTTTTTATTCCTTCAACTATAAATCGTCAGGAGCATCACACCGTCTATCGCCCCTGTATTATCATTTTCCCACATATCCGTTGCAGGCTTCAATCACCATTGCCACTTCCTCGTCCGTCATCTCCGGGAACAGAGGCAGGGTAACGCAGTGAGATGCCAGATGCTCCGCATTAGGGCAGTCTCCTTCTTTGTACCCCAGATTCCGGTATGCTTTCTGCAAATGACAGGGAACAGGATAATGTTTATTACACTCCATCCCCTTTTCCCCCATATAGGCAATAAAATCGTCAGGATCTGCCACTGTGATAACAAACAAATGGAATACCGGTTCCGTATTAGCGGGATGCGCCTGCATGGTGATAAGGGGATTCGTTATTTCCCTGATATACCGCTTTCCAATCTCCCTGCGTCTTGCCGTCCATTCCGGTAGATATTTCAGACTGACACTTAAAACTGCCCCCTGCATACCTTCCAGACGGTAGTTATATCCCACCACATCATGATAATACCGCACCTGACATCCCTGATTTTTTAATGTGGTAATTACATCATAATACTCCTTATTATAACAGGTGACACTGCCGCCCTCTCCAAAGGCATACAGATTTTTGCCCGGGTAAAAACTGAAGCACCCCAGCTCCCCAAGGCTCCCCGTCATTTTCCCTTCATAAAGGGCCCCGTGGGCCTGGGCACAGTCCTCCACCACAAAAAGTCCGTGTCTGTCAGCAATTTCCTTTACTTTATTAAATTCAAAAGGCTGTCCATATAAATGTACGCCCAATATGGCCTTTGTCTTATCTGTAATTTTCTCTTCGATTTTATCCGGATCAATTTCCCAGGTATCTGCCGTACAGTCCACAAATACAGGCACAGCCCCTGTGTACGTAACCCCCCAGGCAGTTGCAATATATGTGTTAGCTGGAACAATTACTTCATCTCCTGCACCAATTCCCAGTGCAAGCATGGCGCAGTGCAGCGCCGAAGTTCCGTTATTGACTCCTGCCGCATAGGGTACCCCGCAGAAAGCGGCAAACTCCCTGTCAAACTTATCCGCAAACTTACCGCCCGAAAAAGCCGTCTCCTCACAGACCGCCTCTATGGCCTCCAGATATTCCTTTCTATGCTTCTGATAATCCCTGGTCAAATCTATTCTTTTCAACATTTCTTCTTTCCCCATTTTCTCCCAAATTATTTTCTCCGCTTCATTTGTACTGCCTGACGCCGTTGTTTCTTATCTTCCAGCATAAATTCACGGCGCAGCCTGTAAATCTGTACCAGATAATTTTTAATGGTTTTCCATATCTTTACTGTGGTATTATAATCCTCCTGCCACTCCACCGGCATGTCATAAATCACCACGCCCATCCGTTCTGCCCGCAGTAAAAATTCAATGGTATAGAACCACCCATTGTCATTGCCGCAGGCCGCCACAAGGCGTTCTGCCGTCTCCTTCCTTAAGAAAGTAAAACCGCAGACTGCATCCGTAGCTTTCATATGGAAAATAGCCTTTAAAAGGAACACCAGCCCCATGGACGTTATCTTACGGTACCATTTCCGCCCTCTGGTATGCGACTTTTTGCTGAAACGGCTTCCATTCACATATTCCAGTTCCGGTTTTCTGGCAAAAAGCTTAATAGTCCGTCCCAGATATTTAATATCCGTGGACAAATCAATATCCATATAACCTACCAGCGCACTTTCATTTAACTCAATTCCCTTCCTGAAAGCAACGCCTACACCTCTTTCGCCTACTCTGACATAGGACACCTCAGGATACTTTTCTGCCAGCGCTTTCCCAATCTCCGGGGTTTCATCATCGGAACCGTTATCCAGAATCGTTAATTTATAGGGGATAGAGACATTCTTTTTCAGATAGGACATTGTCCTGTCAATTCCCTTTTGGAGACGCAGCCGCTCATTCAGCACCGGAAACAATAAGTTAATTGATAATTCTTCCCTGCTCATCGTTTTACCACCTTTTCTATATCTGACACCAGATATCTCTGATGTTTAAAAATCAGACTCAGCATTACAGACAAATATTTTAAGATAATGGTCAGAAGGGCAAATACGCCAAAGAAGCCAAGGGCAAGGAAACCCATGGTGGAAAGCCACCCTTCAACCGGTTTTGTATGATTAAATATATCGGAAATAAGATAAATCCCCATTCCTACCGTAAACAGCAGAAAAACGCCGCAGATAACTGCCGACACACGCTCAAGCACATTGGTAAAATAAATAAAGGAATCCAGCGCCAACGCTGTCCGCTCCGAAACCACCGTCTTATTCTTGACCCTCACGTTCACATCCTTGCTGTGATAGCTGATGGTCGCCACCTTAAGCCCACAGTTCATATAAACGGCTTTCCGGTATGGAATGTACTGTCCCATGGATTTGATTCTGTTGATAGCCCTTCTTGAAACAATGCGGAAAGTCTCCGGCCCAATCTTTACATTCCCCCGGCTGGTAGTATTATACAGGGAATAAAATACTCTGGATGTAAGACGCAGTTTCCCTTTGCTGCTTGCCGCAACAATATCGTTTCCCTGGAGCAGGGTTTCATATACCTGCATAATCACTTCCGGGTCATAATCCACAAAAATATCGTCAAACTCATAAACAAAATCCCCTATGGCAATGTCCCTTCCGGCGTTCATTGCACTCTCAAGCCCCTGGAAGAAACTCATGTGAACCACATTAATCATCACTTTAATCTGGTTTTTTTCCGCGTATTCCTTGAGCAGTTCCACAGTACCGTCCTGGCTGGCATCGTCCACACATACAATCTCAAACTGCTCAAAATTGTCTGTGCATACCGGAATAACTGTATCCAGAAAATATTTCAGATAAGCCGCCGCATCGTGAAGGTAGATTACCAGCGATATAAATTTCTTTTCTTTTTTCCCGTATGTCTTATTATCCATTTGTCATCTCCGCTCTTTTCCCTGTAATATTTCCTATAATAAAAACTCATCCAAATCATACACCGTATTAATTTTCCCGGACAGCACGCTGACAAACTCCGGTTCCCTGCTTAAGACCCTGATTGCCGTGGGTCTGGAATCATCCACCTCCGAGCTTTTTAAAATCGGTTTCATGGAGTACAGGGACTTTGCATAAGAATAGGCATAGGCGGGCTTCATATACTTATCTGCAAGGTGGGACATATAAGGCCACGCCGAATCCGGCTTGTGGGGACATTTATTACAGTTCCCGAGATTCTCCGGGCTGCAGGCTATGTCCGGCGCCAGATGCTTCTGACAGCTAAATACGGGGCTGGCCTCATAGCTGGTCACGTGAGGGGTAAATGTCACTGCTGTCAGGGAATGCAGCCCTGTTTTCCCGAAAGGCATGATGGAAAAAAACGGGCCGTCCATAACTGTGATCCCGATGTCCTTAAGGGCAGCGGAAGGTTCACACAGAATGATTTCACACAATTCATACTTGATGTCAAATAATTCTTTTTGGATTCCTTCCACCTTTTCAATAATCTGATTCACAGAAGCATAGGTCGCGTTCAGCACATAAGGCGCTTCATAGGAGTTTCCGTTTTCCATCTCCGCCAGAAATGATTTTCCCTGTTTTACAATTTTCCGGATCCGTGCCCCAAATACCATATCCACACAGGAATTGCCGTCCAGTTCATCCTCGTAGTACTTCTGCAGGATTTTGGCATCGTAAGTATATTCCTCCGTGAGAAATGCTCCGTCGCACATCCCCGGCTTAAAATACTTTGACACAGCTTCCTCCTCGCACTTAATCCCCGCGGCCCTGCAGAACTCCTGGAACTGGCCGGCGCTTGTCCATGAAAATTTATCCGAAGTGGCATAAACCTGTTCAAATTTATCATGAATGCAAAAGCTGAAATCCTCCACAAACCGCCTGAAATACCCCGCTGACTTCACCGCCGTGGTCAGGCTTCTGGGATAATGATAACCCATATGGACCCTTGCCTGATTGATATAGGTAGCCCTCTCAAAAGGCCCGTCATCATATTCCAGCACCAGAACATGCTGCCCCTTATCCACACAGAACTTTGCCGCATATAAGCCATACAGCCCTGCACCAATTATTATTTTATCATACTGCATCATAATCCTGCTTTCTCCTGCCGTTACTTTTCCAACATGCTCTAGAGTGTGTTGGAAAATTGCTTTCCCTAAGATGTGCGTCACAGTTTGTGGAAGATTTGTGCCAAATTTAAGAGGCGTAGCGGGCTACGTTGATTAAATTTGGCGCAAATATCACGCAAAGTGGGGCGTGCAGATTGGGGGAATGAATTTTCCAACACGCTCTAAGGGCGCAGGCCGCTTCTTATCCGCACGGCCCAGCCCTCTAAATCTGGCTGTTATAACGGGATTTTATAAATAACATATTCTTCCCCTCTGACTGTTTCCCCCTGTGTCTGATAAAGGATTTCACACTTCCCAAGTTCCCCGTCCCCGTCATCAAGACAGGAATCCCTTGTGTCAAGCAGATAAATAAACTGCTTTTCCGGAAAGTTTTCTTCCGCCCATGCAGTTAACTCCCTAAAAGTAACTGGCTGGTTCTGTTTTTCACTCCAGTCAGCATAGGAAGTTCTCTCCCCGCTGCCTGCATAATAAAATTCATATCCTTTAAGATAGGCCAGCACAGTAGATGCATAAGGCACATTTACGGATACAATAACTTCATCCGCTGCAATGTTTTTCTCAATATAGTCCGCCGCATGTACCCCGTCCGAGTATACACCGTCCAGCGCGTTAGCCAGACTGGAAGGCTCTCTGTCCGAATTCCAGTTCATAAACATGCACACGCTCAATAAAAGCAGCAAAAACTGGAATCCTCCAAGCAAAATCCCAGAAACTTTATCCTCCATACCCTTTTCACTCTTCTGCTGATACCATATCCAAACCATCCACAAAAAAACAAAACAAAGAGAAATAAAATGCCAGATATGAAGCTGGTATACCACCGCGCTGAAAACTGCCTGAAAAAGAAAAGCCGCCCCCATGACCAGAAATGGCCATGGATTTTTAAAGCGCAGGGAAAGCAATACCGCCATAACCAGAAACAACACAAAAAACACCAGACAGAAAGCCTGTCCCCTTCCCGTCAGTCTGATAAGAATGCTATAGGAAAAATTCTTCACTTCTCCCAGGAACTCGCCCATCCCCAGACTTCTGACCCCATATACCGGAGAATCCGACACCTGGTAAAACTGTGCAATCCATAAAAACAGGCTGGCTAATGGAATCCAGACGCCTTTTGCCACATTCTTTACCAGAGCCAGATTTTTTGTACAAAAACCGCTGTATATATTCTCACACAGCCACATAAGGGAAATCATCCCGGCGCTGACAATGGCAATGGTGTCGGCCTGCACCAGCAGTCCCAGCAGCAGTCCATACAGGATATATTTTTCATTCCTTTTAGGATACAGCAATCCCAGCAGCATTAAAAGAAGGGCAATCAGACAATAATTTCTGGCAATATCCGCATAGAAATAAGAAAACACCGGACTAAACAGGCAGACTCCCTTAACCAGTGCGTGAAAAGGCGTCTTCCAGATAAATATCCCAGCAGTCGCTGTCATGACCAAAAGACTTATCACCCCAATCGTCTGAAAGGGAAGGCCCAGCTTTGCAAAGGGCATGACAAGTAAGTACCACAGGCAGGGATGGCCCTGGTACTTAATTTCCGCAAACAACTGTATGGGCGAAAGTTCCCCTGCCATCAGCCACACGTTTGCCTCGTCGCGCCACTGTTCATGGCGCATGAGAAGTAATCCGTTAAAAACCACATATGCGAGCAAAAGCCCTGCTAGAATTATGCGGTTAATGTTTTTTCTGTCATTTGTCATTCTGTTCCCCAAATTACCTGTAATTTGTATTATTTATTATTTGTAATACATTATAATTTGTACTGGATGGTTTTAACCCAAAAATACATATTTTAAATGGTAGCATGATATAAGCCGCAGGTCAAGCATGGTAAAAGCGCATTTTCCTATTCGGCCTGGATATGAATAGTGAAAATGCGCTCTTTTATTTTCATTTGGTTAATTATTTTTAGTTTCTTCAATGCTCAGTATCAGTTTCGCCAGCGCATCCGCATACAAATGCCTTCCATCCTCTGTTAGATGCACCCCGTCTTCCAGATACTGCTCCGCAGTATAGCCATCAATGCCAAGATCCTGATATGCATTAAAGAATACCGACTGCGTCTCTTTTGCCACGTAGTTACAGGTTCCCTTATAATCAAACAGGGTTCCGTTTCCTGTGTTTACAGAGTTCCCGTCCCCTATCATCCATGTGCCATCGTAAAACTGGGCATAAGTAGGAGAACACAGAATAATTGTTGCGTCCGGCGCAATCTCCGTTAAATTGGCTACTGCATACCGCAAAGCCCCTGCATATGTCTTCACATTATAAATACTGTCCGGATCGCTCTGGGCCACTCCCCTGAAAAAGTCATTAATACCGTATTCAATCACAAAATAGTCCGTCTGGGAAAAGTCAATATTGGGGTTATCCAGTATTTCTTTTGTTTTAGATCCTGCAAAAATGTCTGTAGGAATTTTACCTATGATTGCATTTACAATCCCAACCAGACTTCTGGATGTCCACTGGGCGGATTCGGCAGACTCATCCGCTTCTATGGATGCGCTGGTGCCGCCAATGGCCAGATTGTATGCGTCTGCCTCACACTGTATAGATGTAAGATACGGAATCCCCGTGCCGTCCCTGCTGTTATCAAAAATACTGTCCCCCAAAAAGACTATCTGCAATTCCCTTCCTGTGGGCTCAGTCTGGTCTTCCTCTGTAATCACCTGCTCCTGCTCCGGCTCTGTCAGTTTTATTTTAGACAGGTCAACTTCCCCTTCCGGCGTCATTTCCGGAGTTGGTTCCGGCGCCGGCGTCTCCCGGGCCGCTTCCTCTTTCGCCTTTGCCTGCTGATTTTCCGTTTCCATGTTTTCTACTCTGCTGACATCCTCTTTTTCCAGAACCTCTCCCGTTTCCGTTATCACTATGTTATCGGCGGATGTATTTTCGTCCGGTTCTGTTTTTGCATCTCTGCGTCCGCATCCCATCACTACTACAATAGCCAGAATAGCTGTCAGCAGGAGGCCAGCCGTCCCTTTTTTATTCCTTTTTTTCATATATTAACTCCTCTCAAAGCATATTCAGCATCATATTCACTGCGTTTACTACAGAATAGCATAACTTTTTCCAAAAAACATATTCTCGTTTGTATTTTAAGAATTATTATATTATCCTTAAAAAAATCTTAATAACTATTTTTTCCAAATTATACCTGTTTATATTTTATTCAGTTATGAAATATATATACCAAAAGCAGTCATCCTTATTCGGGAAAACTGCTTTTTCACATCATTTGAAACTATAATAATCCAGAAACCACTCTGTAAACCTGCCAAGCCCCTCTTCAATGGTGGTATCAGGCTTAAACCCAAAATCATCCATCAGTCCGCTGACATCCGCATAAGTCTGGTAAACATCTCCCTTCTGCATGGGCAGGAATTCCTTTTTTGCTTCCCTTCCAAGGCACTTTTCCAGTGTGCCAATAAAATCCATAAGCTTTACCGGGCTATGGTTCCCAATATTGTACAATTTATAGAAAGCTCCCTTTTCATCCTTTGACGGGGGACTGCACAAAATATTGAGAATCCCTGAGATAATATCATCAATATATGTATAGTCCCGCAGCATATCCCCATTATTGTAAACTTGAATTGGTTCATCAGCCATAATTTTTTTGGCAAATTTGTAATATGCCATATCCGGCCTTCCCATAGGGCCGTATACTGTAAAAAAGCGAAGTCCCGTCAGGGGAATCTGATACAGCCTGCTGTAGGCATAGGCCATAAGCTCGTTGGATTTCTTGGTGGCCGCATACAGGCTCTCGGGATGATCCACCTGATCCTCCACCGCAAACGGCACCTTGTCATTCCCACCGTAAACGGAACTGGAAGAGGCATATACCAGATGCTCCACGGGATAATGCCGACATCCCTCCAGAATATTAAAAAATCCCAGAATATTGGACTGTATATAGGAATCCGGATTGTCGATACTGTACCTTACACCGGCCTGGGCCGCCAGATTTATCACTATCTGGGGTTCCCGCTCTCTAAATATATTTAATACCATTTCTTTATCGGCAAGGTCGCCCTTAATAAATGTAAATTTATCATACCGGCCCAGAACAGCCAGCCGGGCTTCCTTTAAGGATACCTCATAGTAATCGTTCAGATTGTCAAGACCTGTCACTTCCGCACCCTTATCCAATAGCGCTTTCGCCAGATAAAAACCGATAAACCCGGCGCTTCCCGTTATAAAATATTTTTTTGTTGTATCTAATGGTTTCATTTTAAATCCCCGTTTCCACTTTTTAGAAATTATTCCTTAGTGTTCTTATTTTATACTTATATTCCGTTTTCGTCAAACACGCTTTAGAAATCAATTTTCAATCATAACACGCAAAATAGCATAAAGCCAACTGTAACTCAATCATTGCCAAACGTTCCTTTCTCATATATACTAGGCTTATAATATCAACTGCCATGCGTGGCAATTAATCCTTGCAGCCGCCAGCTTCCTTGTCTTTACGCCGGCCCAATACTGCAGGTATATACAAGGAGTTTCCATATGTCTACAGACCGACAGCTTTCCATCATTATTCCCTCGTACAATGAGCAGGATAATATCCAGCGCACTTTTCAGACAATCGATGAAACATTAAAGCAAAGCCATATTCCCTATGAAATTATTTTCGTGGATGACGGTTCAAAGGATCTGACCTTTACACGCATCCAGGAATTATCTTTACAGTTTGGGCAGGTAAAAGGGATTTCGTTTTCAAGGAATTTTGGAAAAGAATCCGCTATTTTCGCAGGGCTTGAAAATGCCCAGGGTGCCTGCTGCCTGATTATGGACTGCGACCTCCAGCATCCTCCCCGGCTTATTCCTGAAATGTACCGTCTCTGGCAGGACGGCTATGAGGTGGTGGAAGGCGTCAAGGCTTCCCGTGGAAAAGAAAGCCCTCTTCATACCTTCAGCGCAAATACTTTTTACAACATCATCAGCAAAGCAACCGGGATTGACATGTCCCACGCCTCAGATTTTAAACTGTTAGACCGCAAGGCCATGGACGCTCTTTTGATCATGCCGGAGCGCGCTCCCTTTTTCCGCGCCCTTTCCTCATGGGTGGGTTTTAAGACCACGGTTCTTCCTTTCGAGGTACAGGAGCGGGAAATCGGCGTCTCCAAGTGGTCCGTATGGAGCTTGACCAAATACGCTGTCCAAAACATCACTTCCTTTTCCGGCGCCCCCATGCAGTTAGTCTCCCTGCTGGGCTTTGTAATGTTTTTCGTCTCTGTCATACTGGGCATCCAGTCCCTGTACCGTTATTTTACAGGCACCGCCCTGGAAGGCTTTACCACCGTAATCTTACTGCAGCTCATTATCGGCAGTGTCCTGATGATAAGCCTGGGGATTATCGGCCACTATATATCAAGAATTTATGACGAAATAAAAGCCCGCCCACGATATATTATAAGTAAAAGATGCGGTTAGAGGGATACAAACTCCTTCTAACCGCTATATATTTTAACGCCCGATACTGTAATATTCCACGCCTGCCAGCTTCATGTCCACTGGATTATATAAATTCCTTCCGTCATAGACCAGCGGCGTATGCATTTTCTTTTTAAAATCCTCCGGCGTAACCGCCCTGATTTCCGCCCATTCTGTAAATATAAAGCAGATATTTGCCCCTTCGATAGCTTCCTCTGCAGAAGACACGTAATTCATGGAGCCTTTTTCCACCCTTCCCTCCGGGAAAAGCTGCTTCGCCCGCTCTTCTCCCTTGGGGTCATAAGCGTAAACCTGCGCGCCTGCCGCCAGAAGAAGCTTTAAATTGTCGATAGAAGGAGCCTCCCGCAAATCGTCTGTACCAGATTTAAAGGTAAGCCCAAGCACAGCCGCTTTTAAACCGCTGAAGGAAATCATCCTCTCCTTTGCCTTCTCAAAAAGCCTGGTTTTCTGGGCGCTGTTCACGTCTACGCAGGCTTCCACTGTTTTCAGCCTGTAGCCGTGCTCCCTTGCAAGAAACTTCAACGCCTTAGTGTCTTTCGGAAAGCAGCTTCCCCCAAATCCAATTCCTGCATTTAAAAATCTTGCCCCAATGCGCTCGTCAAAACTCATTCCTTTCGCCACATCGGTAATGTCCGCCCCTACCAGTTCACACAGATTGGCAATATCATTCATATAAGAAATTTTCAGCGCCAGAAAATCATTGCAGGCATACTTGATCATCTCCGCTGAGCGGCGCTTTACCGACACAATGGGAAGCCCGAAGGGTTCATATATCTTTTGAAGGAGCGCCTCCGCCTCTTTGCTCTCGGTGCCAATAATGATTCTGGCTGCATGGAGGGTGTCATGGACTGCCGTTCCCTGGGCAAGAAACTCCGGATTGGAAGCAACCTCCACTTTCACGTCATGAACAAGAAAATCCCTGATAAACTGTTCTACCTTATCGTTGGTTCCCACCGGCACCGTGGATTTCACCACCACCAGACAATCCTTCTCCACCGTTTCCGCAATCTGCCTGGAAACATCTGCTATATAACTTAAGTTGGCGCTTCCGTCCGGCATTTCCGGAGTCCCCACGCCAATAAAAATGGCATCTGCATCCCTGTACGCTTCCACGTGGTCGGTGGTAAAGTGCAGAGTCCCTTTTGCATTGTTTTTCTGCATCAGTTCCTCCAGCCCCTCTTCATAAATTGGTGAAATCCCCTGACGCATCATTTCCACTTTCTTTTCATCAATATCCACACAGGTCACATTATAACCCTTTTCCGCAAAGCATACCCCTGCAACCAGCCCTACGTAACCTGTTCCTGCAACTGATATTTTCATGTTCTTTTCCTCCATATCATTGTTTTTCCTCAATCATTTTCTCCGCCCATCCGCGTAGTTTGTGTAGCGGCTGTACAGACCTGTCTAAATTGTTACAATTCTCCATCCTTTCTGTTTAACATTCTGTCTATTAGCTTTAATATCTCATGTAATCCAAATGCCGCCAACGGAAGCATCAGGACAAAATATCCTAAAATATACCGTGACTGGGCTTCCCATATCATATGAAACAGAAATCCCCCGAAAATATTCAAAGTAAAATATGCTTTTTCCAAAGACCAGCTCTTACGCGAAAACCAGCAATATACCCCTGTACACAAAAACATCAGGAAGTGGTAGATATTCATGATTCCATACAGAATATTCCTGCCTGCCCCATAAATAAAAAAGTTCGCCAGCGGAGATAAATTCTCCACATGTCTGCTGTTCCATTCATTGGTAATCATTGCCTGAAATGTAGGAGCATTCCACTGGGAAGTAAATTTTTTGTAAAAGTAATCCAGGGCGTAACGCTGTTCATGCAGGAATTTCCCCAGGGACTGTTTTAAATTCTCCACACATGCCTGCGTTGCCAGTGCCTGATCGTAATTATTTTCGCTGTAAACATTCCAATTATAGGAATTATACCATCCGCAGGCGTAACCCCCCTCGTCCCCCTGCTGCATGCTCATTGCAATCCAGGCTATTTTGGGGATGCCCTGGGGATACTCTTCCAGACCTGCCCGCAGTGCATACACTTCGCTTACCGCCCATATACCCGCCTGGGATATAAGGGCAATTCCCACTGTCCACAACAGCATCTTATACTTCTTTTCCCCTATGGAACGTAAAGTCACCGCAATCACGGCCGCCACTACCAGTATGTTGATATTTGATTTTATGATAATACCTACTGACAAAAGCAGGGAGGTCTTTAATATCTCCTGCCATCTGCCTGTCTTAAGATACCGTATAATGAGGTAAATCCCGCCTATGCCAAAAGCCCATCCAATGATATCCCCATACACGAAGGTCGAAAAAAGGAACAGGGGAAACATACCCATGGATAAAAGCGCTTCTATCCGACAGATTCTTTCATCTTCAAACAACTCTCTGGTAATTCTACCCAGCATGTCCAGAATCACCAAAATACTGATAATATTAAGCAGTTCAAACACAATAAAATTTTCTATGCCGAATACCAGATAAATAAATTCAAGCACAGCCGCCAGCCCTATCTGGAAGGGATACATATAAAGATACTGCCCCTGCACAAAAGCCTCATAATTTCCTTCAAGAAATTTAACTGCAATGTCGCTTATCAGTCCGCTGTCACATGTCACCACACACCGGAACAAAAGCACAATAAAAAGGCAGATGCTCCCGCCATGCACCAGCATCAGCTTTCTGACATCTCTCTTACCCATCCATTCAGATTTCATAATCCAGTAAAAAAGAAAAAGAATTCCGACAGACACAAGGAGTACCAAAACAGGATTATCCCATTTATATTTCGCAGTCTCCATTACCTGATACAGTTCAAAATAAGTGGTTCGAAGCAGGCTGTTAACAATATTAAACCCTATCATTAGGGCAAAAGGCACCAGATAAAAACAGGTTAATATTTTGACAAATCGTTGTTCTTTCATGATTTCTCCAAATTTTAAGTCTATCCCCTCTCACGAAGCATAACAGCGTTTGATTTCCTTCACCATTACTTCCAGCATCTCATGCGTCATACCCGGGTAAACCCCAATCCAGAATGTGTCACGCATGATACGGTCCGTGTTCTCCAGTTCCCCCACGATCCGGTAGCCTTCCTGCTTTTTCCGCATCTCATCAAAGCATGGATGCTTTGTCAGATTTCCTGCAAATAACATACGGGTCTGGATGCCCCTGCTCTCTAAATAAGGCACCACTTCTGTTCTTTTTGTCCCTTCCCGGCAGGTAAGCATGAACCCAAACCAGCTTGGCCTGGCATTCTCGCAGGCTTCAGGGAGGATAAAATACTCTTCCATGTCCCGCAGGTTTTCTTTCAGGAAATCAAAATGCTCTCTTCTGCGCATGGCAAACTCTGGCAGCTTTTTAAGCTGGGCGCACCCGATTGCGGCCTGCAAATCTGTAGCTTTCAAGTTGTATCCGAAATGGGAATAAACATATTTATGGTCATACCCATCGGGAAGCTGTTCATATTTCCTGTCAAACCGGTGCCCGCACATATTGTCCTGACCGGAGACGCAGACACAGTCCCTTCCCCAGTCCCTGAACGAACGCACACACTTATTAAGCAGCGGGTTATTGGTGTAAACGGCTCCCCCTTCTCCCATGGTCATATGATGGGGCGGATAAAAACTGGAGGTTCCGATATCCCCCAGAGTTCCTGTCAGATACTCTTTTCCATTCCATGTATAGACAGACCCCAGGGCATCACAGTTATCCTCAATAAGCCATAGATTATGCCTGTCGCAGAATTCCTTTACTGCTTTCAGGTCAAAGGGGTTTCCCAGCGTATGCGCCGCCATAACCGCTTTTGTCCTGGGGGACAACGCCCTCTCCAGCATGGAAACATCCATATTGTACTGGGGAATCGTCACATCGATGAAAACCGGCACTGCACCAAACTGTACCATAGGCGACACGGTAGTGGGAAAACCTGCCGCCACCGTGATTACCTCGTCCCCCCGCCGGATGGCCCGCTCTCCCAACAGCGGGGACGTAAGGGCCATAAAAGCCAGCAGATTTGCAGAAGATCCTGAATTTACCAGCGCACAGTATTTTACGCCAAGATATCCCGCAAAATTTTTTTCAAACTCTTCCGTATACTTTCCCGATGTCAGCCAGAACTCCAACGCACTGTCCACAAGGTTTGTCATCTCTTCCCTGTCATACACACGGCTGGCATAAGGGATATACTGTCCTTCTTTAAAGGGTTTTTGGACATTGTGGTATTTGTCGCAATATTCCTTTACCATATCCAGAATCTGTCCTCTTGCCTGTTCTTCATTCATTCCATCAAACATTTCACACCTCATTTACCATCCTGCCGGATCATGTTCCTTACTCTGTATATTTTCCCTAAAGCGTGTTTCCTTTTCTCATTCATGCACTTTCCAGGGCGCTTCATTTTTCTTCCAAAGTTCTTCAAGGTATGCCTTATCGTGCATGGTATCCATGGGGGACCAGAAGCCTTCATGGCGGTACGCATTCATCTGCCCTTCCCGGGCAATTCTCTCAAAAGGGCCGTTTTCCAGCATTTCACTTCCATCCCCCAGATAGTCAAACACCGCCGGCTCCATTACCATAAATCCTGTGTTAACCCAGGACTGGTCTTTCCTGGCCTTTTCCTTAAATCCGCGCACCCTTCCGTCCTCATCTATCTGGATGGCTCCAAAACGGCCCTCCGGCTGGGTAGTGGTAATCGTCACCAGTCTTCCATTCTTACGGTGACACGCAAGCAGTCTGGCGATATCCACATCCGCCACCCCGTCCCCATAGGTCAGCATAAACGTATCATCACCTACATATTCTCTAATCCGCAGCAATCGCCCCGCCGTCAGAGTTCTCAGCCCTGTATTTGCCAGCGTAACTCTCCAGGGTTCTTTCCTGTTTTCGTGGAAACGGCTGGTATCGGCGTTTAAATTAAAATAGCCGTCCCCCTGATAGGCATAATAATTTATAAAATAATCCTTTATCAAATGGCCCTTATACCCACAGCAGACTACAAAATCCAAAAATCCAAAAGAAGCATACCACTTCATGATATGCCACAAAATCGGTTTATCCCCAATTTCAATCATAGGCTTTGGCCTGAAACCGGATTCCTCGCTGATTCTTGTTCCCCTTCCCCCTGCCAAAATCACTACTTTCATATTTACCACACTTTCCAGGGCGCCATGGCTGCATTCCACCGGGTTTCCAAATCCACTTTGTCACGTCTTGTCTCCACCGGGCACCAGAAACCACGATGCTTATAAACTGCAATCTGCCCTTTCTCAGAAAGGGTGGGTAAAAGCTGCTTGTCCAGTTCATAGTTCCCGTTCAAATAAGGGAATACTCCCTTCTTAAACACAAAGGTACAGGCATTGGTCCATGACTGGCCCTCCGGCTCCGCCGCGCACAAATTACCCAGAATATCGTTCTCGTCAATGGGCAGTACCACATTTCTTCCCGTCGGCTTTGCCACAGCCATTGTTACCAGTTTATCATTTTCCATGGAAAATTCCACCAGTTCCTTTATATTGATATCTGAAAGACAGTCCCCGTACGTCACCAGGAATCTGTCATCCCTGATATATTTTTCCGCCTGACTCACCCGCTGGCCTGTAGTGGCAAACAATCCCGTATCCGCCACCGTCACCTTCCAGTTCTCAGTTACTTTTTTATGGATTTCCACCTGATTGGTGGCAAGGTCTACTGTAATATCTGACTGGTAAATATAATAATCCCGGAAGTAATTCTTGATTACATTAACCTTATAGCCGCCGCATATCAGGAAATCATCAAACCCAAAATGGCCATACTGCTTCATAATATGCCACAAAAGAGGTTTCTCTCCAATCTCCACCATTGGTTTAGGGATTCCTTCCCTGTCCTCGCTAATGGTGCTTTTGGAACCTCCCGCCAAAATCAAAACCTTCATCTGCCCAGCCATGTCCTTTCCCTGTACCCCAGAACGTGTTTGCAACACGCTCCGGAAAATCTGCTTTACTTCGTGCTTCCAGCCGCTAAGAACTCATCTATCTGTTTTTCCATACATTCTTCTATCCTACCACAAGATAAATAAACATGATACCATTCCACAAGTTTTTCCATAGTTTTTTCAATATTCCATACGCTTTTCCATCCCAGAACATTTTTCAGCCTTGAACAGTCCAGCTTTAAAAATCCGGCTTCATGAGGTCCATGGTCTGACTGGTCAATCCATACAGGCTTATTCCCCGTCTGCTGCATCCATTTATGGCAGAATAAATCCACCAGTTTCCCGGTAGCAAGACAGTCCCCTTCATCCGGCCCCACATTGTAGCGGCCCCCAATTCCTGTATCTGTATACTGCGCTTTTGCCAGCATCAGATATACCGCCAGCGGCTCCAGCACATGCTGATAGGGTCTTATAGAACAGGGATTCCTGACAATGATATTCTCCCCCCGGGATACGGCGCGGACACAGTCGGGAATAATTCTGTCCTTTGCAAAATCCCCGCCGCCAATCACATTTCCGGCCCTCACAGTGGATACTCCTATGGAAAATTCTGTGGAACTCCCTGTAGATTTTTCTGTGTTCCTGCTGAAAAAGGAAGATTTATAACTGTCTGTTACCAGTTCGGAGCAGGATTTGGAATTGGAATACGGGTCATATCCATTTAATTCATCATCTTCCCTGTATCCCCAGCACCATTCTTTATTTTTATATACCTTATCAGTGGTGACATTAATTACAGAACGCACATAGCTGCTCTGGCGGACGCATTCCAGCACATTGACAGTTCCCATAACGTTCACTTCATAAGTATAAACCGGATTTTGGTAAGATTCCCTGACCAGAGGCTGGGCTGCCATATGAATCACAATTTCCGGCCCTGTCTCCTCAAATACTTTCTGTAGACGGGATAAATCCCTTATATCTCCTTCCACGGAACAGACCCTGTCCCCTAAACTGCATAAATCAAACAGGCTGGGGGAAGTGGGCGGCTTAAGGGCATACCCTGTCACCTGGGCGCCGGCTTTAAGAAGCATGCTGCACATCCAGGCGCCTTTAAACCCTGTATGCCCGGTAATGAGAACTCTTTTTCCTTTATAAAAATCAAACCACTGCATCGTATTCCCCTGCCTTAGACACTGCCATTCATAGACAGCCTTTCTCTGATTAATCTTCTATCGGTGTAATGAACAGATTTTCTTCTAATTCTTCCCTGTCAAGGAAAGGCGCCAAATCCTCCAGCGGAGGACTGACCAGCCTGCCATCTGGCAGACGTTTCGTGGCGCTCTTAGGCTCCCATGCCTGCACAGTGTCCGTAAATATCTCACAAAAAACAAATCCCGGTTCTGCCAGCGTACTGGCAACTGCCCTTTGCATCTCCTCATTACTGTGGGCGCTATAATAAGGAAACCCAAAGGCATCTGCAATTTTTTTATAATCCGGAAAAGACAAATCTCCGCTTTCCGGCCCTATCCCTACCTTGGAATGCTCTTGAAAAAGATTATTCTGGGTCTGGCGGATGCTGTGATACCCCGCATTGTTTATCAAAAATAGCTTAACCGGCAACCGGTTTGTGACTACTGTCTGAAGTTCCTGTAAGTTCATCATGATACTGCCATCCCCTTCAAGGCATATGGTATCTTTCCGCCCTCCCGCAAGGCATAAACCTATGGCTGCCGGAAGCCCATACCCCATGCTGGCTATGGCGCTGTTAATAATGAACCTTGTTCCTTTTTTCATGTGCCAGTTCTGATGCCCTACCACACAGCAGGCGCCGTTGCTGACAGCAGTCAGACTGTTTTCAGGAAGGCTTTCTGAAAGATGCCTGATAAAAGCAAACACATTGGCAGTCTCTCCGTTTTCCTCCCAATGACGTGCCAGTGTAACCGGATATTTCTTTTTCCATAAAAGACACTGTTCCCGCCACCATCCCCCGGGAAAAACAGGTGTTTTCTTTCCTTCCAGTCTTCTGCATACCGCACCAAGGAAATCCTTTGCATCCGCCCATATTTCCATATCTACATGGATTGTAGGTTTCTTAAATTCCGCCTGGTCAATGTCCACCATAATCACTTCTGCTTCCCTGGCCCAGGTCTTCCAATTATATCCTACCTGCCGGATGCTGATACGGGTTCCAATGGCAAGCAAAAGGTCAGAATTCTGTACGGCAAAATTTCCGGCACGATCGCCCATATTTCCTCCCCGGCCGCAATAAAGAGGATGCGCGTCCTCTATCAAATCTACGCTGTTCCAATATGTCACCACAGGCACGCCAAGCAGTTCTGCTGCTTTCCTGAATTCCGCATATCCCCCCGAAAGCCGGATGCCGCCTCCTGCATATATCACCGGTCTTTCCGCCTCTGTAATCTTCCTTAATACAACATCTATTATCTCATCCTTTACAGGCGGGGGAAGCAGCGCATCATCCTCATTCGGACTATATCCCTGCAAATCCTGGGTTTCAATTTCCATCCCCTGAAAATTGACAGGAATATCCAGCCATACCGGCCCCGGCCTGCCCGTAACCGCAAGATGCCATGCCTTTTCAAGCATATATCTGATATCCATGGGATTCTCCAGCATGGCGGCATACTTGCACATGCAGGCAACGGATTGCACAATGTCAAACTCCTGATCTCCTACAGCCCGCAGGGAACGTCCCTCCGTAAACTGCTGGGCAAAACGGGCAGTCGTATCATAACGCACCTGGCCGCTTACGATAAACATAGGGATAGAGTCCAGCCATCCTCCTACTACGCCAGTAATAGCATTGGTTCCCCCCGGTCCGGTAGTGACACACACTGCCGCTATTTTATTCTCCAGACGCGCATAAGCCTCCGCAGCAATGGCACATGCCTGTTCATGGTGATTATAAGTACAGTGTATCCCCTGGGCATGTCCAAATGCATCGTTTAAATGCATTGCGCCTCCGCCTACCACGGTAAAACAGTCTTTTACCCCATGTTCCGTCAGAAAATTTACAATATAGTCCGCCAGTCTGATTTTCATGTAATACTGCTCCTATCTTTAGAAATTTACATAATAATAAAATTATATTGGATTAGCTTCCAAAAGACAACTGATAAATATAATCTTTATTCTTCACCCATATTGGCATAGTTATAATCTGATACGTATATTTTAAATTTCCCAAACTCTCCCGCTTCCTGAATGGTTCCTTCTTTCCCTTCCATAAACTGCTTAAATTCTTCTTCCTCAGCAGACGTAATGATGTAGGCGGTAACGCACTCATAAGGCTGGCTGGGCGGATACCATTTTGTACTGCTCAGCCACTTACAGATATCCATTTGGGACACAGATGCAACTGCTGCCACTCTGACCCGCCCGTCAGATAAAACCGTCATGGCATTGGCGTTTTCAAAGCCTGCATAGGCAGTATAAATATTATTTTCTTCCAAATAGCAAATCACCTCATAAGCATCTGTCCGGGGCGGATCCTCACTCTTGAAGACGGGCAGATATACCTGATATAGATTGGCAAAAGCAAGCACCAGCGCCACAATGCCCACCAATCCGTAAAATAAACGGGATTTCCTCCACATCAGCGCTGCCGCAAACGCCATGGCATAAACCAGCATAAAATAATATCTTGGAGTGCTTTCTACGGTGGTGAACGCAACCATGAAAGCTGTCACAATGGGCGATGCAAAGACTGTCAGATATGCCCATTCCACAGGGCTTACTTTTCTTTTTAAAAACAGACGCCATAAAATATCCATGGCTGTATAGACAGTCAGAATGCCAAGCGCAAGCATACATATCTGACTCAAAATGTGGGAACTTCCAAAACCAAGAATCCTCCCCATATCCGGTATCACTACTGCAAAAAGTTTTATAAAACCTTTCCTGATATTTCTGGAAATCTCCTGAGATGCAGAAAAGGGAAAACAGCTTCCCATAAAAGATACCGCAAGCAGCAACAAAACCCATAAACTGGCTGTCTGGTCTGCCCGGTTTGCTTTCTGCCTATTGTAAAGCAGACAAATTCTCCTTATAGCTTCTATTCCAAATAACGGCCCGTACAAAACAAGAATTCCTCTCATTCCCTGAAAGCCCAGCAACAGTGCCGCCAGAAGCCCGGCCATGAGCAAAAAATAATTCACCCTTTCCGTATGGATCGTTTCCGTATAAATTCCCAATGTAAAAAACAAAACCGCAGTCTGAATTGCATAATAACCAGCAAACACATACACCAGCTCCAGAAACGTAAAATCAACGGGTACTGCCAGGCTCAGAAACACCATCAACAGGCAGTCCGCTCCTTTCAATTCCGCTTTTTTACAAAAGAAGAATATCCCCAGAACAATCAGCACCGTCATGAAACAGCACCCAACCCCCATGGCCAGAGTCATACTCTCTGTTACCCCATAAAAGAACGCCGCAATATTGGGCGTACTGATAATTCTTGCTTCTGTGGACGGATACCAGCTATCCGGCAATATCTCTTTACTCTGCCATATCAGTTCCCCCAGTACGGCCTCCGCGCCGATATCCGCATTCATTTTATAATTATAATGAAAAAGATTGATGTAAAATATCAACAAAATAAAAATCAGCACTGCCGCCGTTAAACCAATTTTTAAAAATCTTTCTTTCTTTTCCATCAGGCTTCCACCATAAGCTTATCCTCTTTCTCTTCCATAAGCTGCTTCATCAGAACAAATGCATAAGATACATATACGATAAAGTTTACCACTGCCAGGACACTCATGTTTATGGAACTTCCGTGCAGATAAAAACCATATGTCATGAGGGAAATTATATGTAGAAGAATCAGCAGCGGAAGTGTCCTCTTATTATAAAATAAGATTAAAATGCCCAAGATTTCATAAACATATCCGTATCTTTCATGCATGGACGGTAGAAACAATACACACGTATATACCAGAATAAAAGCCATATAAAGCATATTTCTTTTTTTTAGGTTCATCCGGCTTACAATCCAGCTAATCATCCAGCCTGCCAGTATACATACCGTAAACATAATTGCCGCATTTTTATAAAATTCATACCCTTCCTCTATGACTTCATTATTTAATATGTACCAAAAGCTGGGATAATTCATGCTCATAGATCCATATTCACTTGTCTGGTCCATATATAAAGAAAAGACTTCGACAATTCCGCGCCCCATGATAAAGCAGGGAATATTAATAACACACATAGCTGTCGGAATAATAAGAAAATATATAATAGAGAAATTCTTTTTCACAAAATAGACAAACAGAAAAAAAGGCATTAAAAACACCGCCTGCAACTTAAATGCAATTGCAATACCATACAAAATAAAAGACTTTATGTATTTTTCCCTGCTGAACATAAGAAATGCCATAAGCACAAAAAATGCATAGATGGCGTCACACTGAGCCCACAACGCTGAGTTAATAAATACAATTGGAGACAAAACAATCAGGCTGTACACGATAACAGCCCTCCATTTTCTTTTTTCCAAAGAAAAATTCCCCTCTAAAACGCCTTCCCGGGAAATTTGCTCCGCGGATTCCTCCTTAGAAAAATCAAAAACAAGCCATGCCGCGGCCAGCGCCAGCAGATAATCAAACACACAGCTTAATATCTTATATGCATACAGGGGTTTTATTGGCAGATACGTCATGACAGCAATCAGAAACTGGTACAGCATATTATATGTCCCCACCTGTTGGCTGATTCCCCGAAATCCTCCCGCTGCTTTAATCTGTTCATACCAAGGCAGTAAATCGCAGGCCGCATCCCCACTTACAAATCTGCGCAGAGAAACCCGGATTAAAAAGCCAGCCAGCGTTACCCCGAGTAACACAATCACCTTTAAATGCTTTTCTATATAATTTAGCAAATCTTTTTCAAATTTGGACATAATTTCCTCCATATTCCCCACTTTCTCTAAAATTATTTCTTATTATACCCTATATTACCTTCCCTGCAAATAAATTTTTTATATCAAATACGGAAACGTAATACCGGGGAAAAGGAATATTTCCCTTTTCCCCGGCATAACTATCCTCTCATATTTTTAATTTTAACATGGGCATTATTTATCCAATGCGCTTCCACCGAATATCCCATCCAGATACCGGAGCCCGCAAAATCCATTTTCATCTGCAAGTCCACTTACATCCGCACCGGCCGGCACCGTAACCGTATAGTCCTTTCCGCCATATCTGTAATTTACCGTCACCGAAACATCCGGCCGCAGGGCAATGGCCTCCAGCACCTTACGGTCAAAGCTGACCCACCGGCTGGTAGCAATGGCCACTTCTCCAGGCTGTGCATTTTGAATGGCTGCTGCCGTTTCCCGCAGGAAGACGGCATATGCAGTATTAGGCACATCGGAATAGGATAAAATCCCACCGCATATTCCGCACTTTCCTGCCAGCAGCGCATCATGTTCTGCATCCGCTTCTTTGACCACATCATAGGTTATACCGTCGTGGCGGCATCCATAATCATGGCTTCCCAGCCTTTCATCCTGGCCTTCATCCTCCGTTGCCTGTACTATGTCTTGATGCAGGGAAACCACATATCCATCCCCCTGACGGACAACATCATACAGGGCGGAATTTCTGAACTGGATCTCCGGCGGATTGACACCGTCATCTTTTTGCAGGGCAAGTGTCACCTTGTAAATCCCTGATTCCACATGGCATCCTTCAGTGCTTATGGTTCCTGCGCCGCCATCGGCCGCTGCCGCAGGCATATCCTTTCCAGACACTGTTCCTACCGACTGATCCGGATTCACCACATTCAGATATAATTCCATGGAGTAACCGCTGTCACTGTCATAACCTGTAAACTCACATTCTGCACTGACGCCGTTCCCGGATGCCGTAACCCTTAAATCCACAATGGATGGCTCCCCTGCTGCCAAAACCTCCTCTGTTCCTGCAGGACTTAAAAAACCTCCCAAAACAACTCCCAGCACCGCACATCCCTTCAGGACCGCTCCTGCCATCTTCCTGTTAAAAATTTTCATAGTCATAAAAAAGACCTCCTTTTGTAAAAATAAGTTTTTGTATTCATCAGGCCCGATGCAGTTATATTATCTGACAAACCAGGCGCCAATAACCATACATGTAACAAAAAGGAGGTCTGCATGTAAAAATTAGCATATTTTCATGCTTCAACTATTCACTTTATGATTCTTTTAATGCTTCCAGAAATTTTTTCTTAAAAGTAATCCCGATTTCAATCTGTCCATAATCATCTTTCAGCCGTATATAACGGTTTACAGTATCAATCATGTCTATGTAATCTTTATTGACAATCAAATGCCTGCTGCATTGAATAAAACGGTCAGAACTCAGTTCCTCAAGAATATTCTTACAGGGTTTATACTGTAGTTTCAGCCTGTCATTATTCAGATAAACTGTCTGCCCGCTTCTCACATTTTCAATATAAACTACATCATTGACATTCCTTTTATAAATAATCCCATCCTTCCGGAAGTAAACATCATGGGGCCTGTCTTTAAGCTGGGGAACCCGCAATGCCTCCCTTATGACTTTAAAAGCCTTGTCCGCATTGTACGGCTTCTCAAGGTAATAATAGCAGTGCAGGTCACTGTAGGCAAACAGCCTGACATCTTCCAGCCCTGTAATGAAAATCATGGGCGTGTATTTATATTCCTCCATCCTTCGCACCCGGTCCGCAAACCGCATGCCTGAAACATCCCCCGGCATCTTTGAATCCAAAACCACATCTATCAGGAAAAGACTTATCCTGTTTTTCATCGTATAAGCGTATGCCTCATCCTGATTAGATGCCTTGTACACCGTAATTTCCATATCGATTTCTTTTAAAATTTTCGCCAGCATCTCCATATGCACGACATTATCTTCCACTATCAGAACAGACCTCATTGTAAAATTCCCCTTTCTCTTTTGTAATTACCTGTTAAAATTCTATCGCATGCAGATATCTCTGCAACGCATCCTGCCATACAGGAAGCGGTTCAAACCCGTTTGCCGCCAGCTTGCTCTTATCCAGTCTGGAGTTAAAGGGCCGTTTCGCCTTGGACGCACCATATTCTGCCGTTGTAACAGGAACTACCTTCAGCCTGTCCGGGCTGTATTCCGTATGCCCCATTTCCACAGCCTGCCTGAAAATTTCTACGGTAAAGTCATACCAGCTAATATATCCCCCTTCATTGGTTGCATGATAATAGCCGTATTTATCCGTTTCAATCATATCCACCAGCAGTCTTGCAAGGTCGTAAGTATAAGTAGGCGTCCCAATCTGATCGTTAACTACCTTAATCTGTTCATGGGTTTTACCCAGATTCAGCATGGTCTTGATAAAATTTTTCCCATTTACGCCAAACACCCATGCAATACGGATAATAAAATACTTTTCCAGACTTCCGGCTACCGCCAGTTCCCCTTCCAGCTTCGTTTCCCCATAAACACTCAGCGGATTATACTCTTTGCAGTCTGGATCCCAGGCTTCGGTTCCCTGCCCGTCAAATACATAGTCCGTCGAAAGATACACCATTTTACAGTCGGTTTCCTTGCAGGCAAGGGCAATATTGGCGGTTCCCACTGCATTTACCATACGCACCTTATCCACTTTATCACTGTCCTCCGCCAGATCTACCGCTGTCCATGCCGCACAATGAACCACTACGTCCGGCTTTTCCTGTGTAATAACATTCCTTACACATTCCTTATCCGTAATGTCCATCTGTATATAAGGCATATTCGTCACAGCCGTCCCATCCATAATACCGCTGTATTGGGGCGCAATATCCGAGCCGATTCCTTCATAGTTTCTGTCTGCCAGTTCATTCATTACATCATGGCCAAGCTGGCCTGCCACTCCTGTCACTAATACTTTCATTTCTTTTTAACCTCTTTTCTATTGATTATTCTCTTATAAGATATATCTGGTCATTGGGAATTCTGGCTGTCGCCCGGTACGGCCTGACTGCCGATTCAAACAATAGGTACATTCCCCTTGCCGTCATCTGAATCTGCTCTGCGCCTGAACGGCTGTATGCCGAAACCGCCAGCAGGCTCCCTGCCTTGGTAAATCCCTGTACAATCATATCCTGACACCACTCGGGCAAATCGGGTTCATAAAGACCAGGCATCGTAATGGAATCTTCGTAACTTTCAACCAGATATTCATATTCCGGCTGCCGTACCACCTTCAAAATCCCCGGACAGTTTGTCACAATGCCATCCGCCCCCATATCCTGTACATTCTGCATCTGGGCTGGTGTATTAGCTGTCCAGACAAAAGCCTGTTTTCCTGCCTTGTGAACTGCACTTATGGTATCCTCTGTAACAGATTCCACGGAAATCCCATAATAATCTGCCGGAAACTCATCCGGCAATGTTGCTTTTCCTGATACAGTATTATAAAGGATTGCAACGCCGGAATCCAGTTCCTTCAAATGCAAAAGATACTCATATTTGAAAGAAGCAAACACACATTTCTCCAACATACCGCACTCTTTTACCATATCAAGAACTGTCTCCTCAAACCCTCCATCTCCTTCGCCGATATATTTCAGTTCCAGATAAACGCTGCACTCAGAACTGCTGATTAACTCTAAGGCTTCCCGGAGCGAAGGAATCCTCTCTCCCGCAAAAGAAGAAGAAAACCAGCTTCCAGCATCTAACCCGCGCAGTTCATCATAAGTATATTCGGAAACCCTGCCCTCCACTCCTGTTATCCTTTTTAAATCATCATCATGAAAAATAACGGCCTGTCCATCTTTTGTTAATTGCACATCCAGTTCAATATAATCTACACCTATATCCAAAGCTCCTTCAAAAGCGGCCAGCGTATTTTCAGGAAATTCAGAAGAATATCCCTGATGGGCAATTATTGCAGGAAGTCTGCCTTCCGCTGCTGTTCCATTATTTTCTGTCTCTGCTCCTGTCACAGTTCCAGCGTCCTGCTCTGCCACGGTTTCTACATCTGGCTCATCTGACCCGGATGTTTCCTTCATCTCTGCTTCCTGTGTCGTGTCCATGTTCTGGCTTTCACTTTCTGCTTCCACCACATTTTCTTCCGCCCTTTGTACCTGTGTCCTCCACACAGAAAATCCTAAAATCCCAGTCAGTAATACTATAAGCAGAAAAAAACCTTTTTTGAAACGTTCCCTTTCCGCAAAGAAAAATGGATATACCGCCATAATAAAAACCGCCAGTGAAAAAGAAGTAAAAAATCCCGAATACTTTGACTCCATAACCATATTTAATACCGGCTGGAGCACTGTCAGAATAAACAAAACCCCGGCACCGCCAACAGCAAACCGCATGCACTTTTTGGACCAGTCGCCTTTCGTCTCAAAACCAATCAAACGCCGTTCTACTACCCAGCCAATCAAAAGCCCCATCCCTGCGCCTGCATTGGAAAGGCACCCGGCCTTCAGCATGGGAAGAAAACACAGCAGGCAGCCAATTCCCGCTACAATAATATCCCGGTTTGCTCCCCCTTCCGTCCAGCACAGCACCCGGCCGGATACGCAGATAATCACAATACCCAATGCCAGAGCCGCCAGCACATCCTGCGGCGTATGCACTCCCAGATAATGATTATAGCCATATGGCAGATAATTTTCATCTTCCGACTTAATAATATTGTATTTTACACCCATAAAAGAAGACAATATCGCTCTTGAGTCCAAATCAATAAATCTGTTTTCATAAGGCATGGGAATCCAACATTCATGCATGAAATCAGTAGTATTTGCATTTAATAAAACGAAACGCTGTTGACATCATAGATCATCGCCGAATTAGTCCTTACTCCAGTAAAATAAAGATTCGAAGTATCGATTCTCACCTTTTCAAACTCGACTTCATCTAACCCTTCCAACACACGAAATGGCCCATCCATAATATTCTGCCATGCCATTCCTAAATCTCCATGCCGTTCAATGTCGTTTCCTGAAACTGGAGAATAAAAACCAAACATTGACAAAAAAAGCATTGGCAACTATTATTAAAAGGTAGGTCATCTGTGATGCATTCCTTAAACGCCTGCAGGCCAAAATTATAGCTGTCAAAATAAGTGAGAAAATTAACAGAATTATTGCTGCGACAACTATTTTACCCCTTTCGCTTCCTGCTCTGAAGTAGAAAGTGGGAACTGCTGAAAGGACCGTACTCCCCTCACTATCCATTTCACCTTTTCTGGAAGCTTTAAGATATCTGGAAACATTTCAACAACAATAAAGGAAATTACAAAGCAGTATCCCCATATCCAGCGGTTTACCCCATATCCGAATCCATTAAACATATGCCCTAAGAATGGAATCAACTTGCGTTCATAAATGCAATGGGGAGTTTTATATAATAAATCAGTTCATACAACCGGGGGATGCTGAATGTTCCCCCAACTCTGCTACTTCCCAAAACAGCGGTTACAGAAGGAAGGAAAACAGGGGACGCAATCATGACTGCTCCCGGCAAAATCCGGCTGCTTTCATAAGAATGATACCTGCAGTATAAAAAGAATGCAATTCCTGCAAGATAGAGTCTGGCAACTATAAGTACATTAAATAAAATTTCCGTATGGCAGGCTGGGACAAAAACAGCCAGGAGATTTAACGGATCGCCAATTGTATAATAGTTTAGGATTGATTCTATATCGCCCCCTAAACCAATGCTTAAATCAAATTCAGGAATGGAAAAAGAATGGTTTTTAAAAATATTTTTTAGTATACTTCTAAGCCTTTTCCTGTATATATAAATAATTTTCCACAATATATCTGAAGTGAATACACGACCAGACATACAAACAAGAAAACAAATATGTACTTTTTTATCCAACAGTCATCTCTACTGCATTTCTTTATCTTTTCTCTCATATTTCACCCTCATTTTGAATATTCAACTCTCAATTGTAAGCCATTTTTCACCATATACTATATCCCAATTTATTGCTTTTTTCAATCTGTTACTTCTGAACTTTCATAAATATATAATTTTCATCCTAAAAAACTATTTTTTTACAAAGGAATAGCGGCTGTATCCTGCTCAGCCGCTATCTATCCTTTAATCCTTCCTTTTTACCTTTTCAATGTTCTTTCTTCTCCGGCAATATCTTCAACTGCTCAAATATCTTTTTCTGATATTTAGGGCTTATCTTAAATGTAATACCACCTTTCAGAATCACCTGCTTATTATCCAGTCCTAATATATACCGCCCGTTCACCAGGAAACTAACCTGAACCCTTAAAAACCCATGTTCTTCAAAAAGCTTTGCAATCCTGTCCAGCCTGCCACGGATTACCTGCTCTTTCCCCCGGCGCATAAACAGCTTTACATTATCATAATCCCCCTGCAGGTACAAAATATCCGCAGCATTAAAAAAATGAAACTTTCTTCCTTCGGGAATCACGATCCGGACCGGCGCTGAGGGAATCCTGCCCTTGTATGCCAGCAGGGCTCTTTTTATCTCATCCTCAATCTTCATTCTTTTATCTCATTCCGAAGTCACTCGTCAAACAGTTCTTCTATTGACACTTTCAATATCTTAGCCATTGCCCGCAGTTCAAAATCCGTTACTGTGCGCTCATGGCTTTCTATTCTTGAGATTGAGCCCCGACAAATATAAACTGCATATGTTTCCAGCCTTTCAGACAGTTCCTTCTGGCTCAGCTTTTGTTCTATGCGGTATTTTTTTATTTTATCACCAACAATATTCTGTACATCGTAATCAACTATCCGTGCCATGACCATTCTCCACACTTTCTGACACGAATATTCTATTATATTACTGGCAAATATATGTCCTTTGACAGGACATTTTTTTTAATTATTTGCGTCTGGACAAATTTCTCTAAAAGGATATAATTATGATGAACAGAAGTATGACCTGGGCAGAAATTCCCACCGTCTTTTCTGTGAAAGGAGCAATGGTATATGGCATTTAATTCACTGGACTTTTTGATATTCTTTCCAATTGTTGTACTCATATACTTTTTAATTCCGCAAAAGATCCGTTATATCTGGCTGCTTATTTCAAGCTATTATTTTTACATGTGCTGGAATGCCAGATATGCACTGCTTATTTTGTTTTCAACAACTGCCACCTATCTGTGCGGCCTGCTTCTCCAATACAGCGGCAGTTCGTGGGACGCGGTTCAAAAGCGTCGGATTGATAAATTATATCTGTCCCTTTGTGTCATTGTTAATCTGGGGATTTTATTTTTCTTTAAATATTTTGATTTTGCATTCAGCAGTCTGCAGTTTTTCTTTGGGAAAATAGGGATACAGTTAAATAACCCTGAATTCGATATGTTACTTCCGGTGGGTATTTCTTTTTATACCTTCCAGTCATTGGGATATATCATTGATGTGTACCGGGGCCACATAAAAGCAGAAAAGAATTTTGGTAAATATGCTTTGTTTGTCTCTTTTTTCCCACAGTTGGTTGCCGGGCCCATAGAACGCTCCACCAACCTTCTCCGGCAAATAAATAAGCCGACACATTTCAATGTGGAAAATGCCAGACAAGGGCTTTTTACAATGGCTTATGGCTTATTTTTGAAAATGGTTGTTGCAGACAACATTGCCCATATTATCGACCCCATTTTCCTGGATTATGAAAAATATCATGGAATGATCATTGTGATGTGTATGATATTGTTCGCCTTCCAAATCTATTGTGATTTTCATGGGTATACACAAATTGCAATAGGCAGCGCCAAAATATTAGGCTTTCATCTGCAGGAAAATTTCAGGGCGCCCTATCTTGCAGGAAATATAAAAGAATTTTGGAGAAACTGGCACATATCCCTGACTTCTTTTTTTACTGACTACCTCTATATACCTCTTGGTGGAAACCGCAAGGGCACGTTTCGGAAATATGTAAACACATTGATAGTTTTCCTGGCATCAGGACTTTGGCACGGCGCTTCCTGGGCGTTTGTTTTGTGGGGAGGAATAAACGGTCTGTATCTGGTTCTGTATGATATATTTCAAAATACCGGTAAGAAGATTATTGGCAAATTAAAAATTGATACATCAGCACCTGGCTGGAAGATCCTTTCAAGATTTGTAACCTTTCTTCTGGTCGATTATGCCTGGATTTATTTTCGGGCCGGAGGATTAAAACAGGCATTCCGCATCCAGCAGGCAATATGCAGGGATTTTCACCCAGCCTATATACTCAGCGAATCTTGCTGGTCGATATTTGGAAGCTATACAGTTCTTTTGACCATACTGGCTTCACTGATTATGATTTTAATTACAGATTATTTTCAATATAAAGGACTGGACTGGAAAAAAGCCATCCTGCGCCAGCAGATAGTTTACCGCTGGTTTATCTACTTAGCACTTGTATTCACAATACTTGTATTTGGAGCGTTTGGAACGGGAAATGGGCAGACACAATTTATCTACTTCCAATTTTAAGGAAATATGGAAATTTATTTTGAAATTACTACTCTTTTTGGGGATTACTGCAGGATTTCTTTTACATTTATCACCTCAGTATTTGGGAAATTACCAGGCGTCTTTAATCGATAAGGTGCAAAGACTGGAAAACATTCATGAGCCCAAAATTGTCTTAATCGGAGATTCTAATCTGGCTTTCGGTATTGACTCTGAAAAAATAGAGGAAGCTTTTGGCATGCCTGTGGTAAATATGGGGCTCCACGGAGGATTAGGCAATGCATTTCATGAGGAAATGACCAGACTCAACGTAACCGAAGGGGATATATACATCATCTGCCATTGCAGCTACTCCGACGACGGTCAGCTTAAAAATAAAGAACTGGCCTGGATTACTTTGGAAAACCATCCGTCCCTCTGGAAAATACTCCGGAAAGAAGATTATCTTCCCATGCTTAAATCTTATCCTGTATATCTGAAAAAGTGTATTGCTCTCTGGCTTACTGATAGCGGGAACCAAATGGATGAGGGTGTATACAGCAGAGCTGCTTTTAACGAATATGGAGACATCGAATGGGCAGATAATGGACAGGAATATGTATTTAAAGATGGGGATATCTTTGTGCCGCAAATTTCCGATAACGTTTGTGACCGGTTAAATGAACTCAACATCTATTTGAAAGAAAGAGGTGCAACACTGCTTATTGCCGGATATCCGATTACTCAAATTGACTCTACACCGGAAGCTGGTTTATATATGGAATTTCAGAAGGAATTAGAGGAGAAGCTTAATGCGCCGGTAATTTCCGATTTTATAGATTATTTTTACCCTGAAAATTATTTTTTAAATACAGAATACCATCTCAATACCGTGGGGAAAAAGGCACGGACAAATCAGCTAATTTCAGACATACAAAGATATTTTGAAGATTTTTCCTGACTGCCTTTTCCTGTCAGTATTTTAGGTTATTTTATTTAAACACATTTGACCAGTTTCCAAAACCATCCAATTTCACAATTGCATCATTGGATATAACAACCTGATTTTCATCCAGCGTATGCCCCGAAAGGCTGATTACCTGCCGGACAGTCCTTCGGTCCGGCAAAGGGGCATCTATCTTTAGGCTTGACCACTTTTCCCCATATAAATATGAAAGATTCCCATCCTCGTCAAACAGCATTGCGTCAATCCCAAACTCATCATCCAGCGTAAATTCATTTATGTATTTACCTGTTTTCATATCCCTAATTTCGGCAATGAATTTTTCATTTTTTTCATTCTGCACGACAAACACGGCGTATTTATCATTGTCGCACATCCCCAGAAAAACGCCTGTGTTTTCCTGCATAGCCTCCCAGACAAGATACTGTGGAAAGCGGTCAAAAATATCCCTTGTGTAATACCGGACTGAATTCGTCAGATAACACCATACAAGTACCCCGTCCTTTGCGCCGCACACGCTGCCAACAAAAGAGGCAATGCATGTCTCCTCCACATCCATAAACTGCTTTTTATCTGTCAAAACCGGAATACCATACAGGCTATCCTTCGCATCAACAAAAAACAATGTTTCCACGGATGGAATATAAAAAACAGAAATTATTTCCTGCATATATTCATCTTTAAAAGAAAACACATCATAAAGATTGCCCTCTTCATCACTTAAAGCAACCGAACCGTCATCCTGCAGATAAACATACAGACTGTCCGTGACCAGGCACGGCTCATCCAACGGCATATCTGCCTGCGCTGCAACTTCATCATAAGATGGAACCGTCAATTTCTCTTCACCAAAGCTGGCCAGATTATAATAATGCACATCCAAAAGCCACTCAACTGCATAACGCCCGTCTTCCAACTTCAACACCCCCTGAATAGCTTCAGGTGTGGTAATCGGAACTGCATACTCCTGCCCACTAGCTATATCCCAAAAATGTATGGTAGTGTAATCCCATACAAGAAACGAGTTGCCGCTGAAAACAGCATCCCTTGGAATAAAAGAATAACCGGTATCCGTCCGCATTGCTTCCTTCCCATCCCTGGTATAAACACAGGCCAGCCCTCCCGGCGCCACGAAATTGCTGATATTGTTATTATACAGAAGGGAAAAATACTCTCCATCCTCACTGAACACCACCTTTTCAAGCGCATACTGGTCATTTGCAATTACAGCCAGCAGTTCCATCTCTTCCGTATCAAACAAAGCCGTCTTTGAACAGACAGTCATATTACGATTCTCTCCCCGCACCACAACTTCACTGACCGCCAAAATCCGCCCGTCTGCAGATGACCACATTTCCTGCCTGTCCGTTTCTTCCCATTCTTCCTCTCCACTGACCGCAGGCCGCTTTCCAAAAATACTGTCTAAAGAAATACGCATAATTTCCTGATTTGTATGTACGTCTAATTCATATACATATAAGTTCTGGTTATCATTGACAACTGCCTGCATTCCGGCTAATATACAGGCACTGGGGTGTTCCAAGAGACTGCTGCATTCCTTTGGCCAGTGCAATTCATACTCCTGCTGTCTCTCCGGCCAGTGAAAGGTAAACACTTTGTCCCCCGGATTATAAAAAACCCAGCCGGATGCCGTCCCGTCATTACCGGCACTTCCCTTTCCATCCAACGTGTAAAGAGGCTCTCCCTCACCATTAGTAACTATGTAATCACCTCTTATATTCCCCCAAAGCATATAATTCCCGGACGGCGTCACTGATACACAGCTATGCTCACAGGATTCCCTATCCTCCCCCTGATAGAAAATAGTGTAAATCCTGTTTCCGCAAATCCCCATACACTCTTCCTCTGCCTCCAGATAAGGCCATATATGCTGCTGCAGTAAAATCATGGCTCCCATCTGCGATGACTTCCGTGCCGGATCAAGTTCCAGTGCTTTTCCATAATACATAAGCGCTTGTGACCATTCGCCGTTCTCTACACAATCCTTTGCCGTATATTCATATACCAATGCCTGGGCCCTCCTTGAAACCCATGCGGCATAGGATAAAACGCCAATAATTGAAATAACCGCCATGCAGACAGCCATTCCCGTTACTCTCCTTCTCATCCTGCGCTTTAAATACCGTTGGAAAAGATCATCATAACCGCACCCCAAAAGCGGCGCCGCAATCCTTAAAAATTCGTTCTTAAGGAGCCGCATACTCTCCTTTTCGCTTTCCGCCCAGATATTACAGTAAAGCGGTTCAACACTATGCTTTTCCAGGCATATGCTTCCATCCGGCTTCTGTATTTCCCGCATTTCATAAGTCAGTTCTTCCGGCAGCACTTTGTCTGGATCGTCTTCCACCAATAAAATCAGCACCCTGTCCAGCCTGCCATTATGTATTTCTTTAAAATATCTGACTTCATCCATGCAATATTTGGATTCTTTTGTCTTACTTCCGCAAATAAAAATCAGAAATTTTGATTCCCTCAGTTTTACACGAATTTCCTCAGCAAGACTGCTTCCCACTGAAAATTCATTTTCGTCACGGCATATGCGCAGCCTCCTTTTCTTAATACCTGACTGCGCTGGGATGATGTCGCCTTCTAATAAATTCTGTAATTTTTTTGCCACTTTCATGTCCTTGGGGTGGTGGCGGTAGGAAATGAAAGCGTCGTATTTGTAGGTACAATTTTCCATAATTTATGCTTTCCCTTAATGTAAAATCCCACAGTACTTATAATTATTGTATAAGAACTGTGAGATTTTAAGGTACCACTCTAACCACAATAAGCTTGCCAAATGCAATTTAATCAAAAGTTCTATTCTCTTACTCTCTTTTTTGCATTTCAATTTTGTAGCAGAGAAATTATTTTATAGCGTTTATTGCTTTGCGAATTTCCTCTCCTGCCTCCTGTATGCCATTATCAATGTGAATGTAGAGAATACCACTTAAGTCAGAAGGAATATCCACAATTCCCTTCAGTAAAACAATTACCCTTCCACTTTTTCTTCCAAATCTTCCGATAAAGTACCCCAGTTCAAATATGACATTCTGACGTGCTCTCATACTGGTATCACTCATAAAATCATCCGGTGTCAGCAGAACAAATACAAGTCCGGCATTTTCCGTTTCCTCCTCAAAACTTTCAATAATCGTCCTTCCACAACTGGCAACCTCAGACAAAATAACCGGTTCCGGATAATGCAGGGTATTCTGCAAATAGTCTTTTAGCTTATACTTTGAGACTTCATCATGTCCATGCACAATAAAAATCTTTTTATTATCCAGAAATGCTTTTTCAGCTTTTGTCGTGCTAATCTTTTTAGTATGCTCATGCCCATCAGTATTTACATTTACATATTTCCCACTTATGTTCATTCCATTTTTGTTATTCTGTTCCACCTTTATCAACTTACTTTCACCCCCACACCAATAATATTACTTCCGTTTACATTATTCAGACTTACATTAACTCCCCCCATAACTGCTCCGGCAAAGGCAGTAATCAAGCATGAGCCGCATTTGGAGACAATCGTAAGAACCATGTCCTGTGCTTTAAGCAAAAAGCTTCTTGAAAGTTCATCATAATCCCTCTTTAAATCATCCAGCCCTGCCTGTAATTCTTCTGCAGTGAAATCTCCTATAAAAGCACGCATCTCATAAAGCTTAAGCAGAATTTCTTTATCATACTCATCGCTGTTCTTAATATAGGAAACAATTTTATCCAGAACATTCGTGCACTCTTTATATGAATTCATTTCCATCAATACAGACGCTTTATTATATAATGCGTCTATGATATATCGTTCTTCTCCCGAAGGTTCAATATCCTGATAAGCCTGATAAAAAAGTTCCGCACTATCTTTATAACTTTTATTTAGTGCTGCAACATTAGCAATCATCTTATGCGCACAAAATTTTAAATATGGGTCATAGAAACCGCCCTTTTCCACCAATAATTGTGCCTGCCTGGCTGCTGTATAAGCCTCCTCGCATTTGCCATTCAGCAGGCAGATTCCCGCCATATTAAGCAGGGAAGCAACCCTTGCTGTCGAATATTCCACCAGAGAGCCCAGATAATATACTTGCATGGACACTTCCATTGCCTCCTGGAACCTTTTTTGTAACATATATCCAATGGATTCATTTAACAGTCCGCCAACGCTTTCCTTTGTAAGGCTGGGAATCTGATAAGCACGGACCTTCCCTTCCAATGCAGCCAGATAATTATCTTTATATGCATCAAAATTATCAACGGCCACCCCCAGTGTAATCCGAAACATATTAGGCGGAAGTTCTGGCGAAGGGACAAACAGAACCGTTGGGAGTTTGATTCCTTCCTGTTCTAATTTGTCCTTAAGCCAATTTGTGTCCCGGATTAAATCATCCGCCCATCCGGGAGGTGCCTGTCCTACAAGCTTGTCTAATATCCCCCGGGTGTCTTTTGTTGCAAACACCTGCATCGCCTTGTTTCCTAATTCTACCTGAATTAAATTTGAATCAAACTGAAACATGAATTTCCTCCTTTCTTTTGTAAAATATAATTGACCTATTTCTAATCATATTTTGCATATTACATAAATATGGTGCAATCAATAACCCGTGAAGATTTCCCCTAATCGCTCACACCAACTTTTCTTCAACGGCACTTTACAAATATTGCTTCCCTTATTATCTTCTATATACACATTTACATTATATATCTCTGTCTCTAAAAATTTAAAATTTCCTCATCACATTTGTTGCATTCATATTTGGAATAGAATTTTTCATAACCAAATAAAGTACAAAAGCCATTACTATAGAGACGATATATATAGCATAAATTATTATGAACCTTAATTTTTTTCAGGAAATCCGACATTTTCATACCTCTTTTCCTCCCAAAATGAACAATATTAATTTTATTTACGTTAAATATTTATAGTGTTAGTTTGAAAATGGGTTGGTTTCTCAAACAGCCAGCAACCTCAATTCTTTAACAGCTTTATTGCTATGATAGTAATTGGTGCTGCTTACCCCCAACAGCATATTTACTAATGGCTACGCTAATTCCCCTGCTTTCCTGTACGCAGATGCAAACAGGGTATTATATCTGTTTAAATATTGGGCGGTAAAAATGATATCTCTATTTGATATAACTATGTCAAATTCGTATTTCCCGGCAGATGTCTGGCGGGAAGCCGTCAAAAAATTAGACTCTCGCCCTTTGTAATGGCTTACACAGCTACTATGCATTTCCGGAAATTGCAAATTGTATTGTTAAGGATTGCAATAACCAGAATGGGGAAGATTCCTGTTTATAAACCGAACACGTTCATTGGGGTCCATAGTTTTATCAAACGGTGATATGTGTTTTATCTCGGAGTGGCAAGCAAGTATATCTACAGGTATAGTGCACTTTTCTCAACTGCCTATCGAAACATTGAAAATATTATCAGGCGGCTAATGAATTTAGTGCTGATGGTGACAGGCACCAAAGATTACCATAGCAGCAAGGATATTAGGAAGTTAGTTTATTGGCTCTATCACCTTACCGCCCCACTTACTGACTAACACCATATTCTATCTACGTGTCTCTGAAAAAGAGTTATACAAAAAGATAAGCGCAAAATACATCCATCGCAGAATCATTCCGTGCCCATCTCCCTTTATTCTTGCTGCTTATGTATGGCAAACTCAACCACACATAAATTTTTAGCAATTACTGTTGCTGCTTCTTTTGATAATTTTGGCATTTTCTTCATTAACTTTTTATAGGTTCCTCCGATAATTTCACTGGACCACCGCCAAAACCACTTGGATTCATAATACGCTCTCCTTTCGCACTTTATTTGCACTTCTTTCAAAAATAATCCATTACAAGATGCTATTTATGTCTGATTTTTTGAGCAATAAACCGGCCTGCTTTTCCAACAATCAAAAAAAGATAAATAGTATGACAGCACCAATTATACTGTTAGAAAACACATTAGCATACTTAGAAATACCTCTTGATATACCACCTGTTCTATATATGCCTTCCATGTTGGAAAGATTGGTGCTGTCATACCTGCGCCTGTAAAAAGAATTACAGCGTTTTTTTAATGAATTCCTTAAGTTCTTCTATATTTTTTTCGTCTGCTCCTGCCAAAAATAGATACCACCTCGTCACAATTATATAGGATGATTTTACCATGTCAAACAAAAATCAAACAGGAACTATAATTCCTATTAATAATAAAGTGGAAAAATCTGTTCCAAAGTTTCTGTCGATAATCTGTAAGCGTCAAATAAGATAGTGGTTATTTTTCTATCCACTATCTTATTTAACGCTTACATGATATCGCTGACCCAGACGAGATTAGGGTCATCCTAAGAAAACTGCTGCAGGTGGTTGGTGCATTTACCATTGTCTGTGCGGCGACAGCCAGATTTAGGCTTTGCGGCTGATATTTTACTGTACATTGCGTTTTTGAAGTTCTTTGATCTGCTTAGCGGTAAGGACATCGCCCTTCTCCACACTTGCGTACACTTCCAAAATATTCTATATTTCGTTTTTTATTATTCATTATTATGTCTTTACCGTTAGCCAATTTTTCGCCGCAGCTTTGCTGCGGTCTTTCCTTTCCCCCTTCTCGTTTACCCAGTACACTTAAATCCGGCTGTCCGTGATACCGTCTTTTCTATTT
>CAMWUN010000015.1 GCA_947177425.1 uncultured bacterium | reverse complement strand
TGTCAGTATACTTTCCTTCATTTCCGCTTTCTCCAGTTTTTTTTCCTTCATTTTTTCCTCCATTTCTGTTTTGTCCGTTCTTTTGGACACAACACATCTGCTTTTTTGCTTTTCGTTTATTTATACGAAAGAGTATGATGGAAGGGCTAAAAATTTTTTAAAATTTTTCACATACCGTCCAACCTCTGCCTTGCGATCAGTTCTGCAAAGTACCCGTTCTTCTCCATGAGTTCCTCATAATTGCCATCCTCTATTATTTTCCCTTTCTCCAGCACGATGATTCGGTCACACTGGCGGATGGTAGAGAGTCTGTGGGCAATGACAATACGCGTACACTTAAGCCCGTCCAGGGAGCGGGACACCTTTTTCTGGGTCAGGTTGTCCAGCGCACTGGTAGCCTCATCTAACAGAAGAATCCTGGGTCTGGGCGCAATGGCTCTTGCAATTAACAGCCGCTGCCTCTGTCCCCCGGAAATTCCTCCCTGCCCTTCGGAAATCACCGTATGCATTCCCATGGGCATACGCCGGATATCCTCCGCAATGCCTGCAAGCTCCGCCGCCTCCCAGGCTTCCTCCATAGTAAGATGCGGGGCGCAGATGGTAATATTGGAGAAAATATCCCCGGAAAACAGCCTGCCGCTCTGCATCACCACACCGATTTTACTGCGCAGGGATTTTAAATCCATACTGGCGATATCCCTGCCGTCATAGTAAATGGCGCCCTTCTGTGGTGTCTCAAACCCAAGCAGAAGCCTGAGCAGGGTAGACTTCCCGCATCCGGTAGCCCCCACCAGAGCCACATACTGGCCCGGCCTTATTTTCAGGGAAAGGTCGTCCACCACAAGAGGCATACTCTCACGGTAACGGAAGGATACATTGCTGAATTCTATACTTCCTGAAAGCCGTGTCACCACCTGTTTGCCCTCCGACACTTCCGGCGCCGTTTCCAGAATAGGTCCCGTCATTTTAAGGATGGGACGGAGCTGTGCCACAGACAGCACAATCCCTGTCAGGGAGGAAAAAGCGCCGGAAACCATTCCATAGGCGGCAGTAAAAGCATAATAATCTGCCACCGAAATCCCGCTTTTTACCGCAGCATAATACATGATAATGGTTCCGCATAAAGAAATTGCAGTCAGCAGTACGCCGTTTATCTTTAAAAACAGGGGCGGGTCGTAGGAAAGCCTTGCTCCTTCTGCGTAAACCTTTCCCCACTGGGCAAAGGCACGCTTCTCCGCGCCGGAAAGTTTAATCTTCTGCACCCCCGAAATAAGGGAATAGGTCATGCCGCTTTCCTTTGCCTCATTTTCCATCTGCTTTTCGCTGACCCGTATCTGCATCAGTGCAGAAATCAACGAAAATGCTACCGTCACCAGTATGATTACCAGTGACGGAACCACCAGCGCCGGCGCATAGGCAAAAATCTGGGTAATGTATACCATGGAAAACACTGTGGTAAATCCTGTGGAAAATACCAGGGATACCAGCATGGAACAAAGCGTATTGATATTGCCTGCCCTGCCTGCCAGCTCCCCAGGGCTGTATTTCTGGAAAAAATCCGCCGGAAGGGATAAAATGCGCATCATTACTGCAGCCTGTACCTGCATCCCCATCTTGGTGCCAATACGCTGCATCAGTATGGATCTGACCGATTCCACCAGCAGGGAACTGACCCTGACACACACAAGAAAAAATGTGACCGACAGAAACAAACGCATATTACCGCCTGTGACCACCTGTGAAAAAATAATATAGTTCAGTTTCGGAGAAAGCATTCCCAATAACGTAAGTCCCAGCACTGCTGTCAGGAACATTCCCACATCGAAGGGCGACAAAGTCCCGGCAATATAGCGCATAAGCTCCGGTATTCCGATTGATTTCATGGGAAGAGGCTTATAAAAACACAGTGCCTCCTCCGCGATCCCTTCCCCTGTATTCCTGTCAATCCTTATCTGTCTGCCGGAAGCCTCATCCAGATAGCTGTAGCCGCCGGTCCAGTCCGGGATCAGGGCGATCACAGTGCCGTCCTTTTTCAATGTACCCAGCATGGCTCCAAAAGCGTCCCTGTACCACTCCCCCTCCAGCTTTACCCTGCGCCGCATGATGCCGCAGGGGCGCAGCAGATATTCTAACTGGTCATTGATGTCTTTTACATCCTCCGGTATTTCTGAAGGCTTCACATGATAAAATTTCAGTATCTCATCTATGGCGCATTTCGCCCGTATCCTGTCATCTTTCATGGCGGCCGAAATCCGCGTTCCCAGCACAGCTCCCGCTATGCCAACCAGGGAATCCTCCAGCATCTCGTCGTCGCTGCACATCCGTTGGCGGATCTGTTCGTCAAACCATCCCATATTCTTTCTCTCCTGTATCATATTTAGCGGAACATTCATATTTTTCTTTGAAAATATATGTCCGGATTTTCAGTCATTGGAAACCAGTTCGGCATACATGCCGCCCTTTGCATACAGTTCCTCATGCGTTCCCCTCTCTACCACTTTTCCGCGATCCATCACAATTATCTCGTCGCAGTCCCGGACAGTAGAAAGGCGGTGGGCAACTACAATACAGGTAATCCCCCTGTCCTTAATCGCACTGACCACCTCATACTCCGTCCTCGCGTCCAATGCGGAGGTCGCTTCATCCAGAATCAGAATGGTCGGATCCTGGGCAAGTACCCTGGCAATTTCCATCCTCTGGCGCTGTCCTCCGGAAAAGTCCCTGCCGTCCTCGCTGATACGGTAGGAATAGCCGCCTTCCCTCTGCATGATATCCTCATGGAGCTTTGCATCCCGGGCGGCCATAATGACCTCAAAATCCTCAATGGATTTGTCCCACATTCTGATATTGTCCGCTATGGTATCCTCAAACAGGATAATATCCTGGTCAACTACTGCAAGGGAGCCTGTGAAAACATTCCTGTCAATCTCACCCATGGACTTCCCATCAAAAAGGATCTCCCCCTTCCATGGCTGATACAGGCCGGAAAGCAGTTTGGAAACAGTAGATTTCCCACACCCTGAAGGCCCCACAAGAGCCACACGGCTTCCCGGTTTTAAGGTCAGGCTGAAATCTTCTATCAACGGCCCCGAAAGCCTGGAATAGCCGAACGTAACATTTTTTATCTCCACACTGCCGGAGAGCTTTCTGAATTCCTCCGTGCCGGATTCTTCACCGGACTGGTTTTCGCCTGCCCCGCCGGATGCCCTCCTGTAACAGACATCGGAAGGATACGCCATCACATCCTCGATTCGCTCCATCTGGGTGCGCATCTCCTGAATATTCTGCCCCGCCGTGATCAAGTTTATGGCCGGAGACATAAAGGAAGTCATGAACCCCTGAAAAGCCATGATCATACCTGCCGTAAAGCGCCCCTGCATGGTCAGATATACCCCCAGCATCAGCACGGTAACTCCTGTAAGGGAAGATACCAGCGTGGGAAGCAGCCCTAAATACTGGTTCAGTCTGGCATACTTTACCGCCTGCACATTAACGCTTGCCTGATACCCCGCCCACTTTTCAAAATATCCGTTTTCCGCTCCATTGGCCTTGATCGTCTCTATCATTTCAATACCGGACACCGTTGCGCCTGCCAGTTTGCCGCTGTCCCGCATCTGTACCCTTGTAATGTTGATACGCTTTCTGGATATCAACTGTGACAGCCCCAGATTACACAGAATGGACCAGACGCCCACAAGGGTAAGCAGGGAGCTGTAGCGAAGCATCACCACCAGATAGAACACCATCATTGCAGTATTGATCAGAAGAGGAGCAAACAGATTCACAAGACTGCCTGCCGCCGAAGCGTTCATCCCCTGCCGCTGCTGGATATCCCCGGCCATGCGCTGGGAAAAAAATTCCATTGGCAGATGAAGCACCTTCCACAGATAGGAAGACGAACCTGTAACGGCAAACCTGCCGTATATTTTCAGGGAATAAACCGCTGATAATAAAGAGACCAGAAGACGTACCGCCGCATAGCCCATGAATACGCCCACAAAAGGCAGAAGCCAGTCAGGATTCTTCCCGGTCAGCAACCGGTCCATAAAAATCCTTGGAAAAACCGAAGCCACAATTCCAAGAAGCGAACTGATGGCTGTGGCAAGCGCCACATAGGCCACAGCCTCCCCTGCCCCGGCCATCCGCTTTTTCACAAATCCTGCAACACTCTTTGGCTTCCCGCCGGGAACAAACCCCTCTCCCGGCTCAAAGAGCAGGCAGATGCCTGTAAAGGACTGATCAAAGGTTTCCATGGAAACCGTATAATTTCCCCTTGCAGGATCATTTAAATAAACTTTGTTCCCCTTAAAGCCGTTCAGCACCACAAAATGGTTAAAATTCCAGTGAATAATGCAGGGAAAAATCCCGCTCTGCCTTAAACCCTCCGGCTCAAACCGGAATCCTCTGGCTGTCAGTCCGTAGCTTCTGGCTGCCAGCAGAAGATTTTTGGCATTAGAACCGTCCCGGGACACCCCGCAGTCCGCACGGACCTGCTCTAAGGGAATCCACTTCCCATAGTAAGCCAGTATCATGGCAAGAGACGCCGCGCCGCACTCCAAAGCCTCCATCTGCATAATCACCGGCACTTTCGCATACCCTTTTCTCACCGGGCGCTTCTGCGCATTTTTCTTTAAATCCATCTTCCCTCTCCCCAGAGCGTGTTTGAAAAATCATTCCTACCATCTGCACGCCCCACTTCGTGTGATATTTGCACCAAATCCGGTCAACGTAGCCCAGTAAATATAAAAGCCGTTATCGCCTCGTCAGTTGAATATAAAAGTGGCAGGCGCGATACGTTCTACCACTTCCCCTTCATAAACGCCGTCCGCAAGTTCTGTTTCAGCCACAGCTACATAAACCCATTCCCCGTCTGCAAACCCGCCTATATGCATGGCGTAAGGAGTAAGCAGCCCTAAAGCCTCCGCAGGCGCATCGGAAACAGATAAAATGCTGTGCTCCGCTCCCTTTACTTCCACCTGCATCCCCACAGCAATCTGCTCCCTGTCCGCTTCCTTTATATAGCATGAAAGGGTTCCGTCCTTCACCACAACAGGGGTTTTTATTACCGTATCCAGATGTCCGAAAATCCCCCAGACACACACCCCCGCCAATAAAAGTATCACAGCCCCCATCACCATCCACATACCGGGACTTGTAACCTTTATATAATCGTCTAACTGCTCAGGGGAAGAAACACGTTCAATACTTTTCTCCCTGAAAATCTCTTTTTTCATCTCTCCATGCTCCTTATCTTTTCCAAAGACACACTGCCCCGTAATATTCCCCCATCCGGTATTCCCTGAATTCAAATTTCCCGGGATAAAGCCTGCGCACCTCGTCTGTCTTCTTACAGACCGCAATTTTCCCCTCTTGTGAAAAGGTTATCTCAAAGGCATCCAGGGGAAGCATAAGCCCTGCTCCCACTGCTTTCAAAAAGCTTTCCTTCAATGTCCACAGCCGGAAGAACGCCTCAGCCTGCCGTTTTCTCCCCTGCTGTCTGGCAATAAAGACATATTCCTTCCGGGTAAAAAACTTCTCTGCAAGGGCCAGATCCGCTTTCTGCACCTGCTCGATATCACAGCCTGCTTCCGTCTCTGCAAACACCGCCATGGCCCTGCTGCCGGAATGGGACAGATTAAAATGGATATGAGGATATTGGGGGAGGTAGGGCTTTCCGTTTTCCCGGTAAGACACTGCTGCCTCCCGCTCACACAGTCCATATTTTGCCAATCCCTTGTCCATCAGAATCCCCGCTCCCAGAGAAAGCCTCTTATCCTTTTTAAAAAGGCAGGACTCCATCTTTCTTCTTCGCTCATAGGACATAATCTGATAATATTCAGAGAAATAAATTTCATCCTCCAGCTCCCCCGTATCCATCCAGTACACGACAGCCCCGCTTTTTTCACAGGGGCAGGAGCGCAGGCTGTGCAGCAAAGGCAGTGCCTTCTCCGGTTTCATCCTCCCAGTATCCTTTCTATTTTCAGTTCCATAACCGTGTTATTCATGTTCAGCACCCTCATATACTGGAAGTCCGACATTATTTTCCGAATCAGGGCAATTCCTCCTAAAGCAATCCCCCCGTTTTCCTTTTCATCCGCCTGATACTCCAGGGGATTAAAGGGTATGCCGTCGTCCCGTACCCGGAGAATATAACTGCCGTCCTGGATGGTAAAACTGATGTCGATAAAGTTCTTTTTGTCACCCCGGTAGCCGTAACGGACGATATTGGCACAGATTTCCTCAAGGGCCAGCCCGATCAGCTTTGTATCCTTTTCCCTGATATGGTTTTTCCCACAGAAAAGAAACAGGGCGTCCCGAAGCTTTATCACATCCTCCAGGTGGTTCCTGATGGAAAAATCCAGGCAGATTTCTTCTTTTACCTTCGGAAGCATGTACCTGCCGCCAGAAGGGAATTTTCCGGTACGCTGCCCCCGGATACGGTAAAGGATACCCAGCACAATCGTAAGGGCTTCACTTACAGCCGCAGCCGCGCACACTCCCAAAATCCCCATCCAGAATATCCCTGCCAGTGTCAGGGGCACCACCACCCCAAAACCCTGCAGAACCGTAATCATTGTAGAAAGCCCTGGCTGTAGAATTGTCTGGTAATAGGACATGAGAAACTTGTTATACACATAAAAGGGAAAGCCAAATGCAAAGATACGCAGCGCACTCCTGCACATCCCCAGCATCTCCCCGTCCGTGATACCGAACAGCCCGGCAATCCACTGGGGAAATACAAGAAACAAAAGCATAAGGACGCCGATGGTAAGATAGCTGTATACCAGCACTCTTTTGCACAGCGCACGGATTCCGTAATAATCCCTTTCCCCATAAAGAATTCCTGCAATATTGGGAATCAGTCCGATGACCCCTCCCACACACAGTTCTGCAATCAGTACTGCATTGGCACACACAGAATATACCGCCATGGAATCATTTCCCAGAAACCGCACAATAGCGGAATTGATAATCACGGATTTCAGGGCAGACATCAGCGTAAACGCGGCGCTGGGGATACCTGCCGCGACCGCCGCCTTTACAAAGTGCAGCAGGCTGCTTTTTTCCCCCTTTTCTTCCGTTCCTTTCCTGCCCACTATTCCCTTTGCGCCCCAGGAAAGCTTCAACATCCTGTTTTTGGACCGGAAATAAAAAATGACTGTCACCATCCCTGCCAGATAACCTGTCACGGTGGACAGGGCGCTTCCTGCCATTCCCATATGGAATACTTTAAGAAACAGGATATCCAGCGCCAGATTGACTCCGTTGGCAATCATAAAAAGAGCGCTTCCAAGCTGTGGATGGTTGTCCGAATTCATAAAATAGCAGAAAATAATTGCAATGGTCAGAACCGGGATTCCGCCAAAGTTTACCGCAATATAAGGCTCCACCAGCGCCGCCATCTGTTCATTCCCCGCAAGGGCATACGCAAGCCTCCCGGGCAGAAAAGGGGTAAGCAGGGCAAACAGACAGGACAGTACGGCTCCTGCCGCCAGGGAGGCTGTAAATATGCCTCCCGCTTCCTCCAGCTTCCGCTTTCCCAAAAGCACAGCCGCCTCCGCCGCACCTCCCATAGCCAGCGTCAGCGCGGGCATCTGCAAAAGAAGCAGCACAGGCATGGAAAGCTCAATGGCCGCCATGGCGTCCGGTCCCAGAAAATTGCCCACTATCATGCCGTCCACCACATTGCCAAGCTGCATGGCCACGGTCATAAGCACGCCCGGCAGAATATACTGGTGAATTTTTTTATGAATCAAAAATGCGTTTCTCTCCATACACTTCCTCCCAATATGGCTTTTGGCGCCATCCGGATACCCGGCTTCTTTGCTGAGACGGCAGGCAGAGGGACTGCGTATCTGCCGCAGTTATATTTTGCCATCAAAAAATCCCAGGGTTTCCAGCGCTTTTAAGGCATTGCGCAGATAATCCTTATCCGGCATGGGCCATTTGAATCCCAGCCTGTAAAGTATTTTGGTGGTAAAGCTGTTGTCTGCGTCAATATAGACGCCTGCCGCCTCCCCGCCTCCCGGCAGATAAGCGACCAGCCCGGATACCAGTTCGTTTTTGCTTTCATCCTCAAGGGCTTTTTTAAGGCTGTCCCCAAACTCCCCGTCGCTGACCGTTTCTATGGCAATTCCAAGGCTGTTCATCTGCTCCACTACATCCGCCATCTGAATCACATAGCTGCTGTAGGCGTGGAAAACGCTGAAATCCCCTCCTGCCCCGGCAAGCTTTACAATGGCCTCCGCCGTGGAATCAATAGGAGAAAACTCCGCAGGCGTATCCAGCAGGGAAACCGGGAACTTTCCAAGAGCCACATACCCCCGCAGGGTGCGCATAAACCCGTTCGTAACAGAATTAATCTGAAACTCCCCGTCGCTGACGCGGCTCATAAGGTTTCCTACCCTTATCACCCGTCCCTTCATGCCCTTTGCGGCGGCTTCCAAAACCGCCTTTTCCGCACGGAACTTGGTATCGATATATTTATTGGTAATGCACTGCCCGAAGTCCAGTTCATTTTCATGTATTTTCTTTTCCTCCGGGAACTTCTGCCCCACATTTTCTCCTGCCACGCTTACGGTGGAAATCTGAATCAGCTCCCTTCCCGTTTCGCTGCACAGGCGGATCAAATTGAGAACTCCCTGATAATTCACTCTCTCTAATGTATCGTCTGCGGAAAAATGTTTCACACAGGCCGCACAGTTCACTACCCGGGCAAAGTCATACTGCTTTAATTCCTCCATTTTGCCTGCGTCCGTAATGTCCCCCTCAACGACAATGATCCGGTTCCCAAAAAGCTCTTCGTAAGGATTGCTGAAATAATACACCAGCATGCTTTTCAGTCTCTTTTCCACAGAAGGGGCGCTGCCCTGACGCAGCAGACAGTATATGGTATTCTGGCAGGTTTCAAGCATTGTTTTTAAAATATGCGCCCCCAGGAAACCTGTGGCCCCTGTAAGAAGCACGTTTTCCATGGCTTCGGAATGGATTTCGTCCACATGCTCCGCCGTATTTTGGTCCAGAATTTTTTCAATGGGATCCATCTTTGGATCCTTTACCGGAAGCCTCTTCCCGGTATCCTTACCTGCCTCCCGTTCCTGTATGTCCTGTCCTGTCTTTGTGCCATCAGGTTTTTCCTGGTTTCCGCTTCCCAGAATATGCTGCTCCAGCGCAAGGGGTGTCTTATATTCAAATACATCCGCGTAGGATACCCCTATCCCTGCACTCATGCACTTCATTGCCACCTTGGAGGCAGAAAGGGAGGTTCCCCCGTTTTCAAAGAAATCATCCTCAATGCCGGTTTTCTCCACCCCAAGGGCCATTGCAAAAATTTCGCACAGTCTGCGCTGTAATTCTGTACGGGGTTCCACATAATTTTTCTTTTCCAGTGTATAATCCGGCTCCGGCAGGGCCCGTTTGTCCACCTTACCGTTGTTGGTAAGGGGCAGTTCCGGAAGCTGCATCAGCACGCCGGGAACCATATAAGGGGTCAGGTATTTCTGCATAAAGCTGGTCAGATTCTGATAATCCACCTGCTGTTCTGCCACAAAGTAGCCGCACAGGAACTGATTGCCATCTTTTTCCTTCACAAGCACAACGCTGGATTTAACAGTAGGATACTGGTTCATTACATTCTCGATTTCATCCAGTTCCACCCGCAGCCCCCGGAGTTTTACCTGATTATCCATACGCCCCATAAACTCTACCCTGCCATGGTGGTTCCACCTTGCAAGGTCACCGCTGCGGTAGGCTTTTCTTCCCTCAAAAGTAATAAACTTATCCGCCGTCAGTTCCGGCCTGCCCACATAGCCTCTGCCAACACCGTTCCCAATGATAAGCAGTTCTCCCGGGGCTCCCGCGGGAAGCAGGTTCCGGTATTTATCAATTACCATCATTTTGATGTTTCCCATGGGCCTGCCGATGGTAATCTTCTCCCCGGTTATCTGCTCGAAGGCGCAGCCGATGGTAGTTTCCGTAGGCCCATAGCCGTTGTAAACCACCGCATCTGTTCCAAGGGCCCTGATTTTCCCGTAAAGGGCATCGGGAAATGCCTCCGCCCCTACATTAAATACATTGATCTGTGACAGGGCTTTTTGCATTTCGGGCATATCAATGATATTGGTAAGGAAAGAGGGTGTACAGGTCATCATATCCACTTTGTTTGCCAAAATCAGTTCCGACAGGGCAAGGGGATTATGGATTTCCTCTTCATTCGCCATGCAGACCGTAATGCCGTGATACAAGGGGATGCACTCCTCCAGTATGGACACGTCAAATGTGATGGCGGCAAAAGCTAAAGATACTGTGGCATTGTACACATAGGACTGTGCCTCCACATTAAAGGGATTATCATCTACATAGTTCACAAGATTTCTGTGTTCAATCATAACGCCTTTCGGCTTTCCGGTAGAGCCGGAAGTATAAATGCAGTAGCACAGGTTATCCGGGCGGACGGCTGTCCCTGGATTTTCGGTATTTCCCCCTTCCGCCAAAAGTTCTTCCAGGCTGAGGGCCTTGGTGGAAATTCTGCCTATAAGCTGGCTGCGCTGACGGATCAGTTCCTCCGGCATAATTACAAATTCTGCACCGGAATCCTCCAGTATGTAAGAAATCCTCTCGTCGGGATATTCCGGGTCAATAGGCACAAAAGCTCCTCCTGCCTTCATAATCCCCTGTCTTACGGCATACACATCCACCGTCCGGGGCATCATGACGCCTACCATCCGTTCAATCGTCAGCCCCATTTCCAGCAGCCTGTTGGCAATTTTGTTTGCATCTTCATTTAATTCACCAAAGGTCCGTCTTTTACCGTTTGCAATCACTGCCGTCTTATCCGGGTGCAGGGCCGCCTGACGCTCAAAAAGCACATTAGCCGTTACCTGCTCCACCTCATAGTCTGTCTCGTTGTATCCGTCCAGCTCCCGGCGGGCCGTAACGCTGACCATGGAAACTTCCTTCAGATACTTTTTCGTCTGGAATTCTGACACTACAACAGACAGGCTGTCTATCAGCCCTGCCATCGTATCTTCCTCGTACATATCGCTACGGTATTCCGCCTGATAGCAGACTTCACTTCCGCTTATTGCCACGTCTACAGACAGGGGAGCTTTTGCCGTATCCAGAAGCAGTTCCTCCGGAACGGCCTTCTCTCCGGCAATCTCCTCAAACTGGAAGTCATCCCCCTGGAATGCAAAGAGAATATCCGCCTTAATGCCATACGCACTGCTGATTTCCGCAAAGGAATAGATATCCGCATTCATACTGTTTAAAAGCTGCTCTCCGGTTTCTTTAAGGTAGCACCCGATTTCCCGCTCCCCGTCGATATTGCAGTATACAGGAAGGGTCTTCACCAGCATACCGATGGCCAAAGCCAGCCTGGAATCATTCCTTCCATTATAAATCGTGGTAAAAACAGCCTCGTCCTTATACACATACCGGCCTGCCACGAATCCAAAGGCCGCGGTAAACAGGGTATTCATGGTAATCTGTTTTTCCCGGCAGAAAGCCCTTAAGGCATCTATATCCACCGGAATATTCCTTCTGTACAGTCCTGCCATTGACTGCTTACCGAAAGGCATCTGTGCGGTTTCCAGCACTTCTTCTGACACCGGTTTCAACATTGTACCTGCAAGATTCATGGATGAAACTTCTTTCTTATCCCGCGGCGGGAGGAAATCTGTATCGCATCCGGAAAAGACAGAGTCATAATACTCTTTGGCGCGTCTGTATTCTTCTCCCTGCAGGGCTTTCTGCTCCACAAGGGCAGCCTCGAAACCGGAAAAAGTTTCCGCTTCCAGCTTCCCGCCGCCATATGCTGCGTTCATGTCACGGATAAAAATACCGCAGGATGTCCCGTCGCTAATGATATGGTGGAATTCCAGGAACAGATACTTCCCCTCCTTTGCCCCATACAGTTCTATGCGGAACAGCCTTTCCCCAAGAAGCTGGTACGGGCGCACCAGTTCTTCCCTGCAAAGACGATCCTTGATTTCCGCTTCAAAAGGTACATTGTCGTTTCTCTTCTGCCATATTTCACCCTTTTCATCCATAAATAAAGTTGTTTTTATGTAAGGATGGGCGGCAACTGCCTCTTCCGCCGCTTTTTTCAGCCGCGGCAGTTCCACCTTTTCATCCAGGCAAAACAGAAATGGAATATTGTAGATCGTGCTTCCCGGATTGGCGGCACACTCCACAAAGATACCGCTCTGTGTCTGGGTCAGCGGGTAAGCCTCCTGTATCTCAAAGGTTTCCTTCTCCCCTCTTGCCAGAAGAAGCTTCTCTAACTTCTCCACCGTGTTATATTCCTTCAAATCCTTGTTCCGCACCACTGCTCCTTCAAATGCAGCAGAAAGAAGGGCGTTCAGCCTTACCGCGCCGATGGAGGTAAGCCCTGCCCGGTAAATGTCTGTGGCCGCGCCAAATTCCCTGTGGCCGATGACTTCCGCCACACAGTCAAAAATCTTCCGCTGCATTTCTCCTAAAGGCTCCGTCAGCTTTTCCTTTTTCCGCTCCGGTTTTGGAAGGGCTTTTTTATCTACCTTCTGGTTCTGGTTTAAGGGAATTTTCCCAATCTGCATGGTAACGGCAGGAACCATATAAGGGGGCTTGCTCTCCTCAATAAAAGCGTTCAGCGCTTCCACATCCACCGGCTCCCCGGCTACCACATAGGCGGCGATATACTTTCCGCCGCCGGGCTCGTCAAAAGCAGCCACCGTTGCATCCTGAATACCCGGAAATTTCCGGATGATTTCCTCCACCTCGGTAAGTTCGATACGGAACCCCCTGATTTTCACCTGTCCGTCCCTGCGCCCGATAAACTGGATATTCCCGTCCGGCAAAAAGCGCACGATATCCCCTGTGTGATAGACCCTGCGGTACCCTTCCGCATCGGAGAAGGGGTTGGCAGAATAGGCCTCCGACGTTTTTTCCGGGCGGTTCAGATAGCCTCTGGACACCTGCCATCCTGCTATCCACAACTCTCCCGGCACACCTGCCGGAACCCTTCTTCCGCAGCCGTCCACCACATAAAGCTTCATATTTGAGAGCGCTTTTCCAATGGGGACATCTTCCTCATAACGTTCCATAGGGTAGGCAGTAGTAAAAATCGTACACTCCGTAGGCCCGTAAACATTATAATAATTCGTAACTCCCACAGGCGCAAAAGGCGTCAGCGCCTCCCCGCCCATGGACAGATATTTCAAATTTTCACACTGTATGCTTGTGGCAAAAGCCCGCCCAATCTGGGTAGTCATAAAGGAGTGGGTCACTTTCTGCTCCTTAAAGTACTGGTTTAATTCGTTTAAATCCAGACGGATAGACTGGTCGATAATGCACACTGCGGCTCCCGCAGTAAGAGCCGGATAAATATCCATCATATGGGCGTCAAACCCATAGCTGGCATAAGCCGCAACCTTATTTCCCGGCTGTAAATCATAATACTCCCTGTACCACTGGCAGAACGCCATCAGATTCATATGTTCCAACATACATCCTTTGGGCACGCCGGTGGAGCCGGAGGTATACAGCAGAATAAACAGCTCCTCCGGTCTGGGCGGGCAGGGAAGAGCGTCTGCAGTCAAAGCCTGTTCTGCTTCCAAAAGTCCCGGAATGTCTTTTGTCAGCAATACCTTCCCCTGATACCCTTCTGCCAGATGTAAAAGACCTTCGTCTGCAATAAGAAGCTGCGCGTCCGCATCTTCAATCATAAAGGACAGCCGCTCCTTCGGGTAGGTAGGGTCAAGAGGCTGGTACGCTGCTCCCGCCTTCAATATGCCTAGGGAAGCAAGAACCATATATTCACACCTGGGTATCAGCACGGACACTGTCTGCTCCCTGCCAATGCCAAGCCCCCCAATGTAAGCGGCAAGCCGGTCGGTAATCTCATCTGTCCGGGCATAGGTATAGGTTTTATCCAGATAAATGACAGCGGGGGCATCAGGCGTACGTCCTGCCTGTTCCCGGAACAGATCCACAACGGTTTTTTCCCTGTCAAAAGGAACCTCCTGTCCATGGAAACTGTCCAGCAACTGGATGTCATACTCTGAAACCAGCAAAATCTGGTTTAAGTTCCTGCAGGAAATCATTCCCCGCAGCACCCGCACCAACATCCCTGCCAGGCCCCTCGCCGTCTCCTCCCTGTATAAATCCCTGCGGTATTCCAGGGAAATCTCATAACCGCCCTGTCCTTTCATCACCATCACGGAAATATCCGACTGTACCTGTCCGGTGGGAATGGGCTGCGCCGGATACCGCTTTCCGTCCATGACTAATCCGTTCAGCATTTCTCCCTGATAGACAAACAGAATATCCGAAGCAATGCCGTAGTCCCTTGCCAGTTCTCCAAAGGAAATCACATCATGTTCCATGGTCTCATAAAAACTTTCCTGGAATTTCTGTAAGTATTCCTCCACCGGCATGTTTTCTTCAAGGGACTGACATATGGGAAGGGTCCTCACAAACATTCCCACAGATTCCGCCAGCCCCGTACAGTGCCTTCCATTGTTGACCGTACAGAACAGACTCCTGTCCCCGCCCGTATACTTTGCAAGGGCATAGGCAAAGGCCCCTAAAAACAGCGTGTTTTCTGAAATTCCTCTCTGCCTTGTAAACTGCTCTGCCTCCATGACGGGGAGTTCTTCCCCAAGGGCCATCCGCACCCTGCCGCTTCTGGCGCTGGCTGACTTCATCCTGAAATCTTTCAGCAAATCTTCCCCTCTTTCCCCGTCACCCAGCCTGCTTTTAAAGTATTCCCTGGCTGCCTGATACTCCGGCGTATCTTTCACCTGCTCCTCATAATCTGCCACATCCATCAGAGATATCTCCTCAGGCCCCGGCTCACCGCCCTCATAAAGAAGGGATATCTCTCCCAGAAATACCTTTACAGAAGTACCGTCAAAAATCAGATGATGTACATCAAAGAAGAAATAAGTACAGTTGTTCCCATTACTGTCAGTTATTCGGTAAATAGCCATACGGTATAAAGGTTCCTGTCCCAATGCAAAGGGATGGACAAAATCTTTCTGTGCCCCTTCCATGTCCCTGGCCGTATATTCCCTCACCTTTGTATCCAGGAATTCCGGACATAACTCCATAAAGGGCGCTCCCTCTTTGTCCACAATCTTTACGCCGAAAGCCGGATGCATGGCAACCGCTTTCTTTACTGTCTCCTTAAACCTTCCGATATCAATCCCCTTTGGCAGTTCACAGCACATGGGGATATTGTACATGGTTCCTTCCGGATCGTTTATGCACTCTAAATAAACCCCCATCTGGGAATCCGTAAGGGGCCATTCATTCCGTTCTTCTGCATATTCTCCTGTGTCTCCTTTTTCTGTTTTTCCCTGCGCCCCGGTACACTCCCATGGTGTCCTGCTTTCCGGTTTCCTATGAGTTTCCGCGCCAGATTCTTTCATCCTTTCTGCATCTTTTTCCTGTAAAAGCAGCGCAATCCTCTCCGGGGTTCTGCCTTTAAGAGCCATCCCCGGTGTAAATGCCATATCTGTAAGGTGCTCCGCCAGCTTTAACACATTGATGGAATCCCCTCCCAGTTGGAAAAAGTCGTCTCCGATTCCTGTCTTTCCGCAGTGCAGAATTTCCTCAAAGGCTTCACAGATACGCCGCTGTATTTCGTTTTCCGGCGCCCTGTATGTCCCTTTATATTCCGAAATTCCCGGCGGCAGCAATGCCATCCTGTCCAGCTTTCCGTTTACATTCTTAGGTAATTCCTCCATTTTTTTGAAAAAACGGGGAATCATGTAATCCGGCAGCGTTTCCTTAAGGCAGGCACGGATATCTTCCGGCGCAGTTTCCTCCCCTGCCACATAAAATCCGCACAGGTAATTCTGCCCGTTCTCGTCCTCAAAGGCTTTCACCGCGGCTGCTTTCACTCCCGGCGCTGCCCCCATACGTATCTCGATTTCTCCGGTTTCCACACGCTGTCCATTGATCTTTACCATCCAGTCCCGGCGGTTTACATAAATATAATTCCCGTCCGGCAGTTTTCTCCCTATATCCCCTGTATGCAGCAGAATCCTTCCGTCCTCCTGGGGCTGGAATGTGCGGGCGCTTTGCTCTTCCATGTTCAGATAGCATTCACCCAGAATACCCAGAACACAGATTTCCCCCTGTTCACCCTCAGGGACTTCTTTCCCCTGTTCATCTAAAAGAAGCATCTCCACACCCTGTACAGGCTTCCCAATTGGGGTATTTTCCATGGGTTCCTCTACTTTAAAGGCTGATATCAGAAGCGCCGATTCACTACAGCCGTAAAGATTATACAGCGCATAGCCGTCGCCGCCTATCATGGATACCCGTTCGCTTCCAGTTACTACCTTCTTCAGCGCTTTCCCCCTGTTCTTAAAATAACGCAGCATCTGGGGGCTGATAAAGCCGCAGGTAATCTCTTTTTCCGCATAATACGCCTCTAAAAGCCGCACATCTCTGCGGACCTCCTCAGGAAGTATGTGGGTACAGCCGCCGCTGTATAAAACGGCGTAATACTCCATCACCGATGTCACAAAGGACAAAGGCGCTGATGCCGCCAGCCGTTCCTCCTTCCCCATGCCCAGCGTATTAACGATCCTCTCTGCTCCCCCACAAAGGCTTCCATGGCTGTGGACAATTCCCTTGGGACGCCCGGTGGAGCCTGATGTGTAGATAATCATGGCCCGGTCCCGCTCCTTTGCCGTATATTTTCCAGCCTGCCCATACTGCCCGATATCCTCCATCCATCCGGCATCAATCGTGCATACTGCCCCGCAGTCATTGCGGATATAATCAATTCTCTCCGGCGGATATTCCGGAATCAGCGGCACAAAAGCTGCCCCGGCCATCATGGTCCCAATTTCCGCCGCAATATACTCCATCCGCCTGTCCATGCATACCAAAACTGCCTGTCCGGCCATGTCTCCCATTTTTAAAAGCTTTGCCGCAACACGTCCGCTCTGCTTAGCAAGTTCTCTGTATGTAGTGCTTCTTGCACCGCCTAAGTCAACAATTGCCACACTGTCCGGCTGCCTGTCTACAATCTCTTTAAACCCTTCCAAAAAATTCATCCCTTTTTCCTCCATAAAAAGCTCTGCTTCCATCTTGACAAAATCAGTTTATCAGAAAAATTCCTTATTTTTTCTGTTTGGGAATATATCGCATTTTTTTCAGTACCCTTTGCATCTTATCAGTTTATGGGTAATCCTGCGTTTCCCCCAATACACTCCTGCCTTGCCCGGGCGGATTCCGGACTTACACCTGTTGGAAACATGTGCTGCCAGACAGATGCTCTTATGCGGCTTATTTTTACGGAAATAAAAAAAGACCCGCTATTACATGTATACGAAATAAACATGTAATAGCAAGTCATATACTGCCTAAAGCGTGTTTGAAAAAACATTTTTACAAAATATAGTTCTTATTTGTTTTCAACTCTGAATTTTCTTGGCGTCATACCATAATACTTTTGGAATAGCCTGTGGAAATAGCTTAAATTATCGTACCCTACCAAAAGCCCCACATCCATAACAGACATAGATGTATTTTTTAAAAGGTATGCCGCCTGGCTCAGACGTTTTTCCTGTACCAGTTCCGTATAATTTTTTCCTGTGAGCTTTTTTATTTCCCTGGACAGCCAGTATACGTCATAATTTAACATTCCTGCCAGTTGTGTCAGTTCCCCGTTCCGGTAATTTTCTTCTATATATCTGAGCACTTCTATGATCAGTCTCTGCTTCCGGTTCTGGGCATTTGTCTCCATATGATCCATATGGTTCATCAGATGCAGAAACAACAGCCCCATAGACGCCTGGTTGATGCTGCGTTTATTTGGCTGTTTATTCCAGATTGTCCATATAAGGTTTTCCAGAAGATTCTGGATGGGAAGCACATGCGCCACCTTAAAATGCATATACCCGGCTTCTTCATTTTCCCCTTTTAAGCAGTCAATTACGAAATCACGCAGAAGGTTTTTCTCCTCTCCTATCATTTTCAGGCTGTAATCAAAAAACTCTGGCAGGACAATGAAATTTACTGCAATATCGTCCTCCATGGCGGGGAAGATTTCCTGCTGGGCCTTCTGGTTTAAAAAAAGCAGTTCACCTTCCCGCAGCAGGACATGTTCCCCGTCAATGACATGGTGGGTATTTCCGGCGCACATATATATCATTTCTATGTAGTTGTGGCTGTGTCTGGGGAAATGGATAAACCGCGTATGGGGCCGGATTTGTATCAGCTTTCCGGTTTCCAGCAGTTTGCCTGCATCAATGACATTGGATGTTTCTCCGTCTGCAGCGGACATATAAAGTTCCTTATCGATTTCCCGGCTTCCATTTAAAATACGTTCTTCTTCTCCGGTAATTTTCTTTAATTCCCTGTAAAGTTCTTCTGTTATCACTTATCTTCCCGGCCTTTGCTGACTTTGTGCATCCCTAAGAGGGTTGTCGTAAACGGTAAATTTGTTATTTTATAGTATAGCACAGACACAGATTATCTGGAACCCTTTTTTCTTGTCCCTGACTTTGGCGGCAATTTCTTATACATTACTTTTTCTCTCCTGAGGCAGGGCCACAGCTTCCAATAACTTATACGTGTTTTTTCTGGCGTATGGACATAATCAGATAGATCAAAAACCAGACCACACAATGAACTGCAAGGATAACCAGCGCTTTACCTGCTGTCGCCATGCCCCCATTCGCCAAATCCATAATCCCCTCAAAAGCGGCACTGGACGGGATCAGGAAGCAAATATATGAAAGTATGCTGCCTTCTGTTACCGCCAGATACTTCAACAGGGGAACTGCCATAAACACAATCATAACAATTTTTATGTATACCACCCCTGCCATCAGCCCATCCGAAATGCGGCCGACAAACAGGCCGGCCAGGGCGGACACAAAGGTAGATAAAACAATCAGCGCCAGCATAACCGCCGCCTGGGCAGGAGCAAGACTTAGACAGATTGCCGCTGTTACAACAGCAGATAAACATCCAAACATAAATCCTATAAATATTTTCTGTACAATATATTCTTTTGGAGACATCGGCAGTATTTCATTGATAAATGCAACACCATCTTCCTTTTCGGAAATGATATTCATTGCATTAAAGGTACAGCCCATAAACATCGCCACGACCAGTGTCATAGCAACAAAGATATTCTGATATCCCGCCAGTATGTCAGGCCGTTCCAAAATCTGTACACTGGTCTGTGCCGCCATTTCACGCTGCTCATAAAGCGCTCCAAGTCCGGCTGCTGCCTGCTGCCATATTGTTAATTCATCACCGGATAAAATGGTCCTGATACCGTTTCCCTCCATTTCCACACCAATCAGATTGGTAGAGGGTTCATTGATTGCCGCAATCAGTTCTTCCCTTGTCTGCCAGACTGTGACAGAACCATACCGCTCCAGCCAGCTTTCCAATTCTGGGGCAGTGTTGTGGGCAGACACGCCAAAATAATATTCCCCCAGAGAAGAAAGATCAACAGAGCCGGAAATGTTCAGAATTATGGCGGCCACAACTGGCAGGAGAAACGACATGATGCAAAACTTATCTTTCCTTACGCTTTTTAGTTGATAGATTAACCCTTTCATTAGCCCTCCTTTCCCATTTCCCTACGGAACGCTGCAGAAGCAATGCCAAAAAGCAGGATAATTGCACACACAGCACAAATATAATAAACCGGACTTACAACGGTTATACCAAAAAATGCGTTTTTCAGCCCCATATACACATGATAAAAGGGATGGTAGAGAATCCATGTCATTTTGATCGAGGTGTTGGCTGCCAGAAAAACAGGGGTCGATGCCAAAAGCGCAATCACCAGATAAGCCAGCGAAAATTGCCTGAAGTCCTTTAACAGCATTGCACAGCCAAAACCTGTAAGCGCCATAATCAGAGACAGGATTGCTGTCTGTATCAGTATGGCAGGCAAAATTTCTCCTGTCTCTGCCAGTCCCACATTAACCAAAGTCAGCAGAACTGCAAAAACCAAATCCGACAGCAGAAAAAGAAAGACCTTGGAAAATACAAACAGGCTTCTCCGAAACGGCATAATAGCATGGACACGAATCACACCCATCTGCTTTTCTTTGAACAGCACAGACGCAATCCCCAAAAAACCCACGGCAACAATCTCAATAAACAGCAGTTCGCAGGTGATTTCTTTGCGTTTTTTCATTTCCGGGCTGTTACTCCCCACCCTTTCCGGCGTATATTCCTTTCCGGGATACAGTAGAGACAGTGCGTAATCCGCTCTATGGCAGTCAATTTTTTCCGCCCCTGCATAGAGTACAATGTCCGGCCTGCCATCCTTTATGTTAATTCCAACGCCGTTAGTATCCCTGAGCAGCATCGCATCCAGTTCTTCCAAAGATGCCACAGAATGGACGAGAGGGGAAACCCCGGTCTGTGTTCCGGCCGGGTCATAAAGATATACATTGTAAATCCCCATATCCATAAACTTCAAATAGCCAAGGTTAATGAACAATGTATAAAGCAGAAGGGAGCCCACAGCCACAAAGAAAAACTTTCCTGATGCCAGCATCCTGCAATCTTTTTTAAGCAGAATAAAAACTTTTCCTGCCCAGCCCGACTGCATCTTACTGCTTTCCTCATTATTAATCCGCATTAAGACAGCCTCCTTCCTGTGTATTGGATGAATATATCCTCCAGGGTCGGTTCCTTTGAGTGGATGCTGAGCAGTTCGTCATATGCAAAGGGAATGCCCGTTTTTAGTTCCGGGGCTTCAACCCTTTGCTCCTTTCGCCTGCCCTGATAAAGATAATCCACAGCAATACTGTGATCGCTGCTTAGTTCCTTCAAATTTCCCGGCGTATCAAGGGCAACAATGTTCCCATTTGAAATAAAGGCCACCCTGTCGCAGAGCAGATCAGCGTCCAGCATATTGTGGGTTGTCAGAAATACGGTTGTTCCTTTCTGTCGTTCGCTTTCTATGATTCTGCGGAAAAGAACAGCTCCGGCAGGGTCAAGGCCGCTGGTGGGTTCGTCTAAAAACAAAAGCTTCGGACTGCTGATCAAAGCCCTCGCCATGCTGACACGCTGGCGCATCCCTTTTGAGTAAGAAGAAACCGGCTTCTTACGAAAATCCTGTTTAAATTCCAGTTCGTCAAGCAGTTCGTCCGCATCCCGCAATTGCTCTTTTGGATAGAAAGATGAAAAATAATGCAGATTGTCAAGGGCGCTTAAATTGGCATACAGATAGGGAAATTCAAACAGGACGCCAATTTTCTGGAAAAAATCCTGTGTATGCGCGCTCCCTAAATCCTTTCCAAACATGGATACCCTGCCCCCATATCCTTTCAGAATACCTGTCAGTATCTTTTGTGTCGTAGACTTCCCGGAACCGTTCGGCCCTAAAAATCCAAAAATTTCCCCATCTCCTACAGTGAAGTTCAGGCCATGTAATGCCTGTTTGCCTTTCCCATAGGAAAAAGTCAGATCTTTTACTTCAATCATTCGTCATCCCCCCATTTTCCATGCTGTTCCTTCTTCTTTTCTTTCTCCCGTTGGTTCCACCATTTCATAAATCTTACTTTAAACGGGATAGAAACCGCCAATGCTGCAAGAATAACAAGCCACCAGTACCATTCCAAACCTAAAAACATAATCATTACCTCCAGTTCCGAAGTACTCCTTCCGTGCAATTTCAAATATCTGCTGTTTAGAAGGAGTCCTTCCGTGATGGAGTAAGAATAAAAAAGTGCATTGAAGTTCATGTGAAATCCATGTGAAGTCCATGTGAAATCTTTTTAGACACCAAATGCTTCCCCCCTGCGTTTCAGATTATTGTCCAAAAAAAACTCCGGTTTTCTAAAACCGAAGCTTTTCATTAAAATATTCTGGCTCGCAAAGCATGACAGCGTTTCTTACAATAAACTGGCTCGCGAAGCGTGGCAGTGTTTGTTACAATAAACTGGCTCGCAAAGCGTGGCAGTGTTTGTTACAATAAACTGGCTCGCAAAGCGTGGCAGTGTTTGTTACAATAAACTGGCTCGCGAAGCGTGGCAGTGTTTGTTTTTATATAACAGTGGGAATGGAAAAGTAAAATATCACGCCCTCAGACTGGTTTGCAGCGCCATACGCCAAGTGCTGCATGGAAAGGATCTGTGCGACAATGGCAAGACCAAGTCCTGAACCTTTATAATTTGTGTTTTTATCCCGATAAAATTTCTCCCATATTTTTGAAAGATTTTCCTGCGGAACAGGCGTCCCCTGGTTATAAACTGAAAACTCCATTATATTGTCATGCTCTTTCAGCGACAGCTTCAAAACACCGCCTGGCTGGACATTTCTCTTTGCGTTGACAATCAGGTTATTAAGTACCTGCTCCATCCGGCTCTTGTCGGTATTGACATAAACAGGATGCTCCGGCAATTCATATTGCAGTTCAAAATCAGCGTCCGGCGTATCGATCAGCAGTCTCCCTGCAATAGTTTCCAGAAACTCAACAAACTCAAAGCGCTCCGGATAAAGCTGTGTAACTCCGCTTTCCAGTGCAGACAGATCAAGCAGGGAGGTAATCAGGCTGCTCATGCGTTCCGTTTCCGCTATGATAACCTGATTATAGCTTTGCCTTTTCGATTCGTCTGTTTCATCCTGCAGTCCCTCGGCATAAGCCCGGATAATGCCCAGCGGCGTTTTCATTTCATGGGAAAGGTTGTCCACCAGCTCTTTCCGCTCGGCCAGTAAACGCTTTTTTTGCTCCACATCCTGCTCCAGCTTCCTGTTCGCATCTTCCAGTTTTGAAAATGCTTCCTGTAAACTTTCAGCCATAACATTCAGACTGTGGGAAAGCTCTCCGAATTCATCACGGCCTGTCACTTTGCAAAGCTTGGAAAAGTCTAAATTTGCCATGCGCCGGGCAGCATCATTCAGCCTGGACACAGGATCTGAAATAAACCGGGCCATCCATAAATCAATCCCGCAGATTAAGGCGACAACAAAGGCAAGCCAGAGCGCAAGGGAAACATCTTCACTAAAGGGCAGCCTGGTAGAAAACACATACGATACCACTAGGATAATACCCATCAGTTTAGAAGCCAGCAGGATTTTCTTCCGGATGGTAAAAACATTTATATGATTGCTTATTTTCATGTTAATCTCCATGGCTCCCTTTGTGGAATCTCAAATTTGTAGCCGGACCGGATGAGCGTGACGATATGCCTGCCCTCGTCTCCTAATTTCTGGCGAAGGGTTTTTATATGCGTGTCTACCGTTCTGGTGGTTCCCTCAAAGTCATATCCCCATATCCGGTTGAGCAACTGTTCCCGGCTGAAAATCTGGCCGGGGTTTGACATAAGAAAATGAAGCAGCTCATACTCTTTGTAAGTCAGTGCAATTTCCCGCCCATCCAAAAATACCTTATGTGAGGCGGATATAATTGAAATTTTTCCGGCATTCAATGTATCTGCCGGGAGGACGGAAGAACGGCGCAATAAGGCGTTTGCTTTTGCCAGAAGTACCTTAGGGCTAAAGGGTTTTGTCATGTAATCATCCGCGCCCAAATCATAGCCTTTCAGCTTATCGTCCTCACTTTCTCTGGCAGTCAGCATGATAATGGGGAGACTGCTCATTTCCCTTGCCATTTTGCAGACTGAAAAACCGTCAAGGTGAGGCATCATAATATCCAGTATCATCAAATCCATAGGATTGTTTTTCAGTTCCATTAACGCGTCCACACCATCGTCCGCTGTAAAGCAGGTATGGCCGCCACGCTGCATATATTCTGCAATAATTTCCTGCATTTTCTTTTCATCTTCAACAATCAGAATGTTTGCCATGAGATTCCTTTCAGCTTTTCTGCATCTTCCAATGCTATGTATCCATATAAAGTTTCCAATTCATCTCATTATATTTCTTTTGTCTGAAGAATACAAGGCTGCAGATATAGCTGTTTTCGATGCTCAAAATCATGCAGCATAACCTGCTTTAGTTTATCCTTTGCGTTTTGGTTACACTGCCACAACAATATTTTCTATTTCCTGCATTGCGGCCGCCAGCTTTTTCCGGTCGCATGGAATGAAATCATTAAATGACATCTCCATCAGCGTACTGGCCCCCATTTCCAAATCTCCAGACTTTGCAATCCCCGCATATGCAGGTACATATTTTCCAAGAATTTCTACCGCCTTTGCGTCCTGCGCCAGCCTTTTTAGCGGAGTTCCCGGGTGATATGGTTTACGGAAATCCCGCACCGGTGTATAAGTAAACTCATAGTTTCCTGCGGACAGAGTCATTTTTCCTTCTGCATATGCCGGAAGTTCTGTCTCCGCCTCACAGTTAAACGGGATTTCTACCTGTACGTGCATCTGTCCGTCCGGTAATATTTCATAGGCACAGCGGTACTTTCCATTGACAGAATGATAAGTACAATCCACCTTCCCAATTCTCACATCCGGCCATGGTGCAATGATTGCCCGCTTAAAACCGGGTTCCATAGAACGGATACCGCCCACATAGGCATAAACAAATTCCATAACCGCGCCATAGGAATAATGGTTCAGTGAATTCATTCCCGCCGGATTCATGGAACCGTCCGGCAGAACAGAATTCCAGCGCTCCCAAACTGTCGTTGCCCCCAGACCGACACAATACAGCCATCCCGGGAACTGCTCGTTTAACAGAAAATCATATGCCAGTTCGTACAATCCTGCTTCTGCAAGTGCCATACACAAAAGCGGAGCCCCGGCAAATCCGCATTTAATCTGATAACCGTCTTTTTTCAGCCGAACCTTAAACTGCTCTGTCACCCGCTCCCTGTCAGGGCAGATATTGAACTTCAGCGCCGCCACATAAGCCGACTGGGTATCAATTGCAAGACGCCCGCTTTTACTGAAATACTCGTCATATACCGCCTGGCGGATAAGCCTTTCCAACTGTGCATAATGTGCCGCATCTTCTGCTTTTCCCAGACGTTCCGCCATCTCTTTTACGATTTGTACAGAATGGCAGTAATACAGAGATGCCAGATAGGAGTCATCCGTATTTCCTTTAAAACTGGATGCTGTCGTTCCATCCAGCGCCAGCCAGTCTCCGAATGTAAAACCAAAGTTATACAAATACTGCCGTCCGCGTGCGGCATCTTTTTGGTCGATATAATCTACCCAATCCTTCATCAACGGATAACAATATTCCATCTCCCCCAGATTTCCGTAATATGTATATAATGTCTGCGGAAGCAATGCTGCAATATCGCCCCAGATACTTCCAACATTCTCCCGATGTCCGAAATTTGGCAGATAATTCGGCACGCCGCCGTCCAAAAACTGCTGTTCATCCCGCAAATCCTTTATGAACTTGTGATAGAAAGCCCGGGTATCCATATGATAACATGCTGTCGGTGCAAACACCTGGGCATCCCCGGTCCAGCCCAGCCGTTCATCTCTCTGGGGGCAATCTGTCGGAATATCCAGGAAATTCGATTTCAGTCCCCAGAGCGTATTACTATAAAGCTGATTAATCTTCTTATGAGATGTAGTGATATATCCGGTTCGTGAAAGATCAGAATATAAAGCCTTTCCGACGAAATCTTCCTTCCTGCATTCTCCCGGCCATCCGCTGACACGTACATACCGAAATCCAAAGTATGTGAAATGCGGACGGACTGCTTCCTTTTCGCCATTTGAAACATACACAAACCGGGATTTAGCCTGACGGTAATTTTCGCGGTAGAAATTTCCTCCCTGTAAAATCTCACCAAAGTCCAGTTCAATTCTGGTTCCTGTAGGAAAATCAGCTATAAACTCCACAAAGCCGGCAAAATTCTGTCCCATATCCAATACAAGTTCTCCTGCCGGCGTACGGAAGATATCTTTCACAAAAATGGTCTCTTTAGCCAAAACCGGAAGGCTCATGCGGTCCATAAGAGAAACAGCCGTGACAGCCACTTTCCCATCATTTTGTCCCTCATCCGCCTGTCCCGGCATTCCCAGAACTTCTACAGCTTTCCTCTCATTTTTCCTGTTTTCCCAAAGCTGTCGGTTCAAAATCTCACCACTGTAAATTCCTGAGTCTTCAATATCAGACCCGTAATACTCCCAGTTCTCATCTGTTCCGACCACCTCCTCACTTCCATCTGTATATTCCAGATGAAGCTCTGCAATTGCAGACATACGGTCTCCATAATTTTCCGCCTGTAATTCCATGCCGAAGACACCCATATACCAGCCCTTACCAAGCAGAATCTCAAGCGTATTCTCCTGTTTTAAGTATTTTTCTACCGAAAACGTCAGCACTTGAATATGTTTCTCGTAATTGTTCAGATATGGGGCAAGAAATTCCTGCCCGAGCTTTTCCCCATTCAGACTTGCTTCAAAAAGTCCCACACCTGTAACGTAAAGCCTTGCCCTTTTTACCTGTCCGCGCAATGTAAATCTTCTGCCCAGAACCGGGTGAAAACTGTCTCTTTTTTCCGGTCCAATCCACTTTGCCTGCCACGGTTCATTCATTTTTCCAGTTTCAAAATGACAGATTCCGCTTACTGCGTTGTCTCCGGCATCCCCATAAACCGCTACCCTGTAATAATAAACCGTTCTCGGGCGCAGTTCCATTTCCAGCGGTTCTCCGCCCTGTTTTAAACCAGCGCCTTCTTTTTTATATATAATATCTTCAAATGTTTCACTGCCGCTGACCTCTATGGAAGCGGATACCTGCTTTTTACTGTCAGTTTCCGTCACTTCCCAGGAACAGTCCAATTGCTTGTAAAGAAATCCCTTTGGATTCTCAATCCCATTGATTCTGACATTTTGAATTATCATATTTGTTTCCCTTTCTTATTCTGCTATAATAAAATATAAATTATATGAATGTGGAGGTTTGTGATGAATCGTACTGATATTATAAACTGGCTGGAACAATACAGCGCCATTGAAACCGGGCTGGAGTCCTATTATCAACAGCACCGCCGCCCCACTCCCGAGGATCTCCTGTTCCGGCTGATTCAGGAAAATCACGGTCTTTCCAATGACGTAAACAATCTGTTTCAAAACATTGATGCTTCCATTGACAATAACAGTACGATTGCAACAGATTCCAAGGGACGCTCCCGGTTTTCAGACCACCTCTGGCTCCAGAAAAACCTTGAGGTATCCATCCGCAAACATCCCCGCTATCTGCCTCTGTTCAGGCATACCCACAGTTTTATTGAAATGGCTTACGTATACCGCGGAAGCTGTAACCAGTCTTTCTATTATGACAACGGACTGACCGAAGAAATATGTCTGAAAGAACGCACACTTTGTATTATACCACCAGAACTGCAGCATACCATCTCGGTCTTTGATGACAGTATCGTCATCAACATCCTCATCCGCACCAGTACGATGAAACATGCCCTGACAAACCTGGTTGTCGGAAACCACGCCTTATTTAATTTCTTCAGTTACACTTTATATGAAAATACTTCCCCTAATTATATTCTGTTTGATACTGCTGGAAATGATGTAATCAAAGATCTGATACTCGATATGATGCTGGAACTATGTGAAAATAAGAATTACAGCCAGAAAGTTACCCATCTGATGCTTGGGCTGTTCTTTACATATCTGCAGCGCGACCATTCCGACACCATGCAGTTTTCCAAATATACCTCTTCCGGTATTGATTATATTCCGCAAATTCTTTCCTATATACAGGAAAACTACCGGACTACATCCGTCGAAGATATTGCACATCATTTTTATATCAGCAGATCCTACTTAAGCAGGGTTTTCAAAGCATATACAAATACAACCGTGATTCAGACACTACAGCGGATCCGTATACAGCACGCCTGTGATTACCTGCAGAATACACGGCTTTCCGTACAGAATATATCCGATGCCGTGGGATATGGCGATGTCACGTTTTTTATCCGGACATTCAAGAAAATAACCGGAGTCACACCGCTGCAATACCGCAAACGTTACCAAATATAACTCTTGGCAGAATCTTCCATACACACGCAGGCGGCTGCAATCCGGCCGCCAGTGTGCATACAGAATATCCTGTGCCCTATTTATTGTTTCTCTTCTCCAGTTCCTTGCGGATACCACCGATTTTCCCATCCAGATCATAGCAGGCAAACACAATAATCTGTCCAATTGTACACAGAAATGTCACGCCAATGTACAGGAAAATGATACCATTCGTAGCTGCCGGTGTCTGTTGCGGGGCATTCGCCACATAACCGGTCAATGTCAGAACCCATCCGACAACAACCCCTGCCAGACCGCTGCTGACTTTATTTGCAAAACTGACTGCGCTGAATGCCATGCCTTCCGCTTTTACACCTGTCTTCCACTCACCGTATACCGCACTGTCCACAATAAAGGAATTTCCGACTCCCTGTACCGGGGCAAAGAAAAGCCCTTTGATGACCAGACCTGCAATGAACAGCGGAAGGTTATGTATATTCAGGAACATCAGTGCAAAGCCAATCATCGTACAGCACAGGCCGATTAGAGAAGCTTTTCTCTTTCCGGCTTTGTTGCAGATGTTCAATGCAACCGGCATAGCCAGAAGTCCCGGAATATTATCAGCAATAACCAGAACGGTGATTAATCCCGGATTTCCAAGGACATAAATGCCATAATATACCATAGCCGCCAAACGCGCATTCAGGCCAAAGTAGATAAAGAATGTATTTGCCACCTGCATCAGCCAGTATTTATTTTTAACCAGACTCCTAATCCCTTCCACAGAAGACGGTTTTACTTCTGCTTTCAGTTCATCATCAGGGATTTCCATTGTCGTGAAATAAGAAGCAAACCCACCGATTGTACATACAGCTCCAAGAATTGCAGTCAGTTTCATAAATCCTGCCTGTGTAAATGTCTCGCTTCCGCTGAGCGCTGTCAAAGCGCCTACTGCAACCGCATTAATCACAACATTTCCAAAAATCGTGCCGAACATCAATACCGTACTGATAGAATTAATTTCTTTCTCATCCCTTGAAAGACGGATATTCAGCGTGTTCATAGCAATTCCAAGGGCGGTATAAGCCAGTGCGTACAGGTTATATGCCACAAAAATCCAGACCAGCTTCATACCATTTCCGAAATTCTGCGGCACCCCAAACAAAAGAATGGAAAACAGGACATATGGAATGACAGCGCGTGCAATCCAAGGCCTGGCCTTTCCGTTTTTGCTTTTTGTTTTATCCAGCACAACACCCATTCCCAGATCTGTCACACCATCAAACAGCTTGGAAATCAATAAAAGGTTACTGATTGCCATCGCAGATACTCCCAGAATATCCGTACCGAAAAACAGGATATAGCTGGTTACAATACCTGTCAGAAGTGATTGTCCGAAGACACCGAACCCAATAGAAAACTTCGCCAAAAAACCGACTTTCTTCATCTCATTACCCATGACTTTCTCCTCCATCGCTTTTATTAACATAAGCATACCGACTATCCTTTCATAAAAATCGGCTTTTTAGGAACTGACATTTCCTTCCCTGCCAATAGTACAATTTTTAATTATGATGGTTTGAATATTGTCATATCTGTTTCTATGAAACTATTTTTCATTGGATTTTATCCGGGAGAAGAAATCAGAAAATTAATTTTGGATGGAACCCTCCATAAAGGGGCTGCAAAAGCTTTGGAATTTATAAAAAAATGTTATGAATAAAATGTGGACTTGCCGACCTGTTCTTGGTTTAAAATAGCGGCGGCAGAGTTTTTCACACTCTGCCCCTTCGTCGTTTATGTGTAGACAAATTCTTTACACCCTCTCTTACACGTTTATTTCTGCCATAATCTTAATATAATCCTGGGTCTTGTCACGCATAATATGTAGTCCGCTTTCCAGATTTTTCAGTGGAAATCTATGGGAAATCAAATCCCCCGGAGATATTTTTCCCTGTTCCAGCCTGTCCAGAACATAATGCCAGTCATCCTCAATCTCATGGGTAAAAGATGAATTCCATGTTCCTGTTATGGTAAGCTGGTTTCTCAATATTTTCCAGTAAACCTCTCTTTCCAGAGTCATATCTGAACCAGGATTGCCCACCAGACAGACACTTCCCCCGGGGGCGGTCAGATTTACTGCCTGTGAGATAGTCTCATTCCTGCCCACACATTCGAAGAATACATCCGCTCCCTTTCCTTCCGTCCTCTCCATCAGCCACTTTTCCACATCCTGTACCCTGCTGTCGCAATAGCAGGTTTCCTGCAGTCCTGTTTTTAAAATGGTTGTTCTCTGAAACGCTTTGTTTCCTATTACAAATATATCCCTTATCCCTGTCTCACGAAGAAAAGAAACCAGCAGCATTCCTATCGTACCAAGGCCACAAACCACTATCCTGTCCCCTGCCATGGGCCTGGCTCTTCTCATGGCATGGACAGCCACCGCCATTGGCTCCAGCATGGCTGCTTCCTGCATGGATACACTGTCAGGAAGTTCAATCAGATTTTTCACAGGAACCGCCGCGTATTCCGCAAATCCCCCGTTCTGCCGGGAACCTAAATAGCCGTAATTCCGGCACATCTCATACTGTCCTTTCTTACAGGATGCACATACATGGCAGGGAATAAGCGGAAAAACGCCCACACGCTTATTCTTCCATTTAGGATTCACGCCTGCTCCCACATCTTCTACTATGCCCGAAAACTCATGCCCCGGTATGGTTGGAAAGTGGTATGTTCCGGTCTTATAAATGCGCGGAATGTCCGAACCACAGATACCGACAGACATCACTTTCATAATCACTTCGTCCCCCGCAGACTGTGGTTCTTTCACCTCCTCATACTGTATGTCTCCTATGCCGTGCAGAACCCACGCTTTCATCAATGTTCCCCTCCTTTTTACCTCTGACCGGTTCGTCGCTCTTAATGCTTCTGACTGGTTCCATTACTCTTAATCATTCTCCCGAACCGTTCACGGAACGCTTTATAATACTTTATATCATGCATCCGCCTTTCTGCACGATTTCCCGGAAACGCTCTAAGTCTGCTGCCGTTGTAATCTTGAAATTCCTCTCATCCCCCGGTATCATGGCAATGTCCATCCCCGCCATTACCGCAGGCTCCGTAGAACCGTTTATTTTGAAGATGCTGTCAGGCAGAAGCGCCCTGTTCGCCTCATAATATTTGCCCAGCACAAAAAGTTCCGGCGCCTGCCCCGCAAAAATGCGGCTACGATCCAAAAGCGAGGAAACCCTCATATCATCGCCGCTGATATACACCGTATCTTTCATGGGCAGCGCCGGAAGTACGCCATCGTGGCCTTTCACAGCCTCTATACATTCCGCAATAAGGGAAAAAGAAACAAAAGGCCTTGCCGCATCGTGCACTAAGACATAATCCGAATCTCCGGCATATTTCCTGATATCGTTAAGCCCGTTTAAGATTGAATGCTGTCTGGTTCTGCCGGGCGCGGAGAATCCCCGGAACTTTCCCACGCTTTCCCTGTATGCTGTGTCACTTTCGGACATGTTTCCGCCCAAAGCGCCCTTGTCCACAGTCTGACACAGATGCTTCACAGTTTCCAAAATCATCTCCCGCCATACCTCATCCGCAACAATCTGAACCGCATCAATCATTGTATGAGAAAAAAACCTCTCAAGACAGTAGGATATCACTGTCCTGCCGTTTACTTTTATGTACTGCTTCGGAGTATCCATCCCCATCCTTGTCCCGCTTCCGCCCGACAAAACCAGCGCTGTTACCATATTAACCCCTCTTCCATCACACTCTTAAAATTTCAGTTTCCTAATGTCCTTAAGAGTCTCCTTATAGGATGCATCTTGCCCGAAAAGGAGGGTCGTCCCAAGTACGAACCCCTTCACCCCTTTCGGCGCATACTGCCTGATTTTATCCGCGCTGCATGCACCGTCCCAGTATATCTCAAAATGCATTTCATCCTTTATTGCAAGAAGCCTGGTAATTTTCTTCCCGACATATGGTAAATACATCTGCCCTGCGTTTCCGGGATTGACCGACATTACCAGCACCTTTTTCACAATGACGAGCATTTCCATTACCGTCTCAATACTGGTTCCTGGATTAATTGCAATCCCCGGTGTCATACCTGCGTTGATAATCTTCTGCAGCGTCGTGGAAGGGTGGTACTCCGCTTCCGGATGGATATACACCGTGTCGCCCTTGCGCAGCTTTTCCAAAAAAATATGTATGTTATTGTTCGGGTGTTCAATCATGAGATGCACATCTAACGGCTTCTTCGCCGCTGACGCTATAAATGACATATCATTCAAGGACATGGCAAAATTTGGCACATATCTGCCGTCCATGATATCTATATGAAAAGAATCAATCCCACCGTCTTCTAAATCCCACACTTCCTTTTCCAGATTGCCGTAATTTGCGCACATCATGGAAGCTGTTAATTCGAAATCCATTGGTTTTCCACCTTTCGTTTTCCGTTTATTTCAAAAAGTTTTTATTGGCATACACTACTCTGTATTCGCTGTTTCGGCTCTCAAAAAAATAAGTGATTAGTCGCTCTGAGATAAACCCGGGATAGCGATTTAAATAGGTATCTTCCTTTTCGCCCCCATGATCCGCCACCGCAAAAAGGATCGGAAACATCCATTCGCACAGCCTGTCCAATACCTCTTTCCGCGCAATAAGCATATTACAGGGCGAATATAGATTCCCGTTAAAAATCCTCTCCGCCTCTTCATACTCCCCAGAAAGTTCTTCCTGAAAATATGTCATCAGATACTTCCAGTCTGACGCAATGTGCCGCTCCATATAATTCCCCGCAATGCTCGGTGCAACATACAGGGGCACCGGCAGGATCACATCAATCTGATTACCCTTCATCCGCTCCAACCAATTCTCAGGCAGAAGAAAATGTCTCCTGTAATGCACCAGTCCCACATAATCCTCACAGGCGTTTTTCCATATCCAGTAAAGACCCGTAAGCTCACAAAACTGCTTATTCCTTACAGATATATTCTCCCCTTCACAGTCCGTAATTACATCATCCGATATCCGTTCTTTTGTCAGCGCCGCTCCTACCTGCAAAACAGCTTCTTCTCTTATAAAGGTATAGCTTTCTTGCAGCGGCTTATCAAAAATGGAACTTGCAACATAAATTCTGGCTGTCTTTTCTTCTCCCGTCGGCAACTCATCTATCACATTAAATGTCCTGCCACTGTCCTTAGCATATCTGCGGACATACGCATTGCGAAGCTGTATATCCAGTTCAACCGTTACCGGAATGATCTCCCTTATTCCTGCATCTCGAAGTTCTCCCGCCACCTTTTCATGGTTTACCCCGCGCATGCCAAGATAGACCGGGTACTCCGTATGCAGCCCCTGTCCAATCAGCCGCACAGGCAGTCCGTCAACTGTCTCTGCATTTTCCGACATATCATCAACAAGAAACGCCGCTACTTCCAGCCCCGGATAAAGATATTCCAGATATGCGCGCAGGGTTCTCCCTCTGGAATGGGCCCCAGCAATATATATTTCTTTCTTTGTTTCACTCATACAGTTTCTCCAGCTTCTTTACCGCGGTTCTGATATCATATCCCGCCTGTCCTATCTCCTCCTCTTTGTCTTCACGCTCCCCCGCCGGTACACTCCATACCAGTTCCTCCACCCAGAACTTCTCATCCAGCGGCAGAAACACAGCAAGATCCGTCACTCCCGCTTCTTTGGGTATCGTATCAGACAGCAGACACTTTAGTCCGGCTGCCTGTGCCTCAACACTGGTAATGCCCAATCCCTCAAACCGCGAGGGAAGACAGAACACATCCATTATCTGAAAATAATCCTGCACATTATCCTGCCAACTCATACAGCACGCATCAGGCTTTAACCCTAACTCACCTATCTGATTCTTTAGTTCGTTCTTCAATTCTCCCCCGCCAATCAGTAGCAGAAAAAGCTTTTTATTGTGCTCCCTCGCCTTAGCGAAAGCTTTTATCAAAAACTCCTGATTTTTCTGGTAACAGTACCGCCCCACATTTCCGATGACGATCCTGTCCTCTATCCCCATTTCTTTCCGTAGCCTGTCCCGTATCTCAGGCTGGAAGCTGTATTTTCCTACATTGATCGCATTGGGCAGTATCTGTATCTTCTCCCTGAGAATCCCATCCCCATACAGCCAATCCCCTGCCAGACGGGAGCAGGCACAGACATCGGTCGCATATCGAAAGTCAAACTTTTCTTTATATGCATTATGCAGCAGCAGAATTTCCTCTCGCTTCTTATCATCTTTCACATCAACCCATGTGCTGTGTGAATGTACGATCACCTTTGGTATTTTCATATCCATGGCAATCTGTTCAATCAGAAATCCCCTCCAAAAACTGGTGTGGAGATGGATTGCATCATACCCCTGACACAGAATCTCCGTAATCTCTTTACGAAAATCCTCTTCGTTGTTCCGTTCCGTATTGCAGAATGTCTGTATGCCAAAGCCGTATTTTCGGTATTCTTCCGTGGCCGCTAGTGCTTTTCCGTTTCTGGTCAGAAAGTCAAACTGAAAGCGTTCTCTGTCTATGTACTCCATGTGGTTAAAGATATATTTGTATACGCCGTTTTTGATGATTGGAGGCGTCATGTGTAAGATTTTTTTTCTGTTCCCTGCCATATACTTCTCCTCCATATCAGTTCTGAAAAGTCCCATATATCTGCATCATCTCGCCCGCCGCTCTTTTGTACGAAAACCGGGATGCCTGTTCTACCGCCCTTTCCTCTAAACTCTTTCTATATAATTCATCTGACACTACCCTGTCAATCGCCGCTTCTATCGTTTCCACCTCATGCGGATCACAGTATGCCACTGCATCCCCGCCCACCTCCGGCATGGAAGCGGAATTCGCACAAATAACCGCCTTTCCGACAGAAAGAGCCTCCAGTATAGGCAGCCCGAATCCTTCATAATAGGAAACATAAATAAAGGCCAGAGCCTTCCTGTATAGCCATATCAACTGCGCATCGCTTACGAATCCTGTAAATACCACATTCTCTGCCGCTTCCCCATTTTTCGCAAGAATTTCCTTAACCACTTCATATTTCCGCACAGGTCCTGTCAACACCAGCTTTACCTTTGACTCAGGATGACGCCTCTTATAAAGGAGAAACGCTTCCGCCAAACCACCCTGATTTTTATGTGGTCCAAGCCCGGAAACCGAAAAAATAAAGTCCGTATTTTCTAATTCAGGCATACTTTCCCCTTTGGCATCATCCGCAAACAGTTTTGTCGGGGACAGCCCGTTATATACCACGTCAATCTTTTCCGGCATAATATCATAATACTCGATAATATCCCGCTTAGTGCATTCCGAAACCGCTATGATCTTGTCAGCCTCTTTTGCACATCTGCGTATGGAAACATCAAAATATTCAAACTGGTTCCCATACCATTTTGGATAAATGAGTGGAATCAGATCGTGAATGGTGAGTATCTTCGCACAAGGGATGCCTTCACTTAGCTCAAATGGACGGTAATGCGAATGAACAATATCAAGCGGATGCGCCAACATGGCATAATTGAGTAAAACAGAACCTCCTGCATCCGGCAGCACTGGTATATAATCCATATCCAAAGGCAGCCAGTCCGTTTTCCCAAGGAACACATAATCATTTTCCCGATCCAGCTTCAAGAGTTCTTCCATAAGTCCCATTGTGACCTTATTGATCCCTGTGATCTCTCTTTCTTTGTACATAGACAAAACACCAATCTTCATGCTCTGCCCTCCCTGGTCACATTCTTAAATTGCAAACTGATAAAACGGTTGATCTCCTCATACACTTTGATGCCCTGGCTGTATAATGAAAGGTTGTGATATTCATATAACTCATACCCCACTGTGTCACTGTAAACCCGAATATCCGCCTCTTTCTGTAAACGTTTCGCAATGCTGATCATATTTTTATCCCGCAGATTTACCGGGTGCTGTGTAAAATAAAGGAATCCGTCTGTTCTGCTAATATCCGCCTCAGACTTTATTTTGTCTACCAGTTCCACCATATATTTCCCACTCCAGCCAACCACCTGATATCTGCCATTGTAAATCTCGTCCAGTACCTTCTTAAGTTCCATCTGGGCGACAATAATAAGCTCGATATTTGGATTACATTCCTCAATTTTCTGAACGCTCTTCCGAAATCGCACCTCCTCGCTGATTGCGATCACCAGAAGCTTTCTTCTCTGCTGAAACACCTCATAAGACACCGGCGTAAGACATTCTTCAATCATGCTGCAAAGCCCATCATATGTAAATTCTGTCCTTTCCATATGCCCTCCTACTTAACTGCATGAATCAACCCGCAAACCGTCCTTTTTCCATGTATAAAAAATTTATAACCATATTTTTTTAATACGGGAATCAGTTTCCCAGAATCTCCATGATATTCCATCATGATCACATCAATCTTTTCAAAACAACCCGCCCGTTCAAGTGCTTCGAATATTATAAATTCCGCACCCTCTGTATCGACCTTTAAAATAATTTTTTCCTTATGCCGATTCAGAATATCGCTGACAACCTCTCCCGCATCCCGGCATACGATTCCTACCTGACGCTTACTCTCATCTCTGGAAAAAATATTTCTCCAGCCCGTCTCTTCCGCTGATACCGCCACCATCATCTTTCCGTTTTCGTCTGAGAGCGCAAAATTTTCCGCCACGATTTTATCTCTGATTTCCGGTGGATTCAAGGCAATATTGGCAACAGCCTGTTCATAAGTATCCGGAAAAGCTTCAAATCCATAAACCTTTTTCACGTTTGGCTGCTTTGCAAAATATAAAGAAGCGATGGCAACATTCATACCGATATCAATCACAATATAATCCTCATCTGTAAATGAAAATCCATACGAATTATTGATAAGCACCTCGACAACAATATCAAAATCCGTCAAATATCTTTCCTGAACCGTGATCCCATCTACCGTAGACAGATAACCCTTTCGGTCCTCCATCGTCTTATATTCCCAATCTACTGACCCATCTATTCGATTCAGAAAAAAAATACGATCGGAACCAATACCCGCCACAGATAAACGTTGGAAAATAATATTCCCTGCGGTATATTCAGTACAAATATAAACCACATCATATGCCACCGTTTCAAATTCTTCCGGCAAAAGCATCGGGAGATTCTTAAACAGCTTTCCATTATGCGAGGTCGCGTTATTCGGATTACTGTCCGCATAAGCTACAATCTCCAGATCCTTCGGAAGCTTTTCCTTGTTCTGTGCATAATAATTTCCCGTTCCGTAAATAATTGCTTTTTTCATTCGCTTTTCCTCTCTTCCATATATTTTATTCTTTCCGAATCCATTGACAAAAACAAAACATTTTTCCGTTCTCTAACCCTGCCTGCTATCTGCATTGCTACTTTTTCAGTCATGGCCACGATAAGCGGTGCTTCCGGATCTGTCTGCGATAGCCTGCATACCTGTTCCGTTTGATCCTGTGTTTCTATATAATACTCATCCGAAACCACATAGCCGCCAAACGCATTCATATATCTTTGAAACCTCGCCATAAACAGTACTGACATGTAACCGTTTCCATAAAGATATACTTTTTTATGTTTCCTACAGAACGCGATTACTTCCTCCCGCGAAGTATAGTTCTTTTCAAAAAAACTCATTTCCGTTATGTATGACTTCTGCAAAGCTTCCGAAACATCACGGTGATATATTCTGTAAACATTTTCCAGAATATAAGCTATCGGATAGTTTCCCCTTTGGACAACCATATAAAGCACTCTCCTGCAATTATCTTTTACAGATAATTCATCCGAAAATGCCCTTCTTTTCAACAGTGGAAATCCAAGCAGTTCCATTGCATAATCCGGAGCACCAAAGATATCCAGATTATGATACCCCTTTCTTTTCGAAGTATAGTAGTCCGTCCTGATCCCACTCAATAATATGGTCTCACTCAATCCATGCTCATACCCGCAGGCCTGTATCGGATTAATGGTACCGCTGTCCACTTCATTCTCCAGAAAATCCGCCAACAGATGAATGGCACTGCCACTGAAAACCATAAAATACGACTGGAAATGGGGAAGCAACGGATCCTCAATATAGTTTATGCTCCAAAACTCCACATCCCTTTCCCGCATCTGCTCAAAAATATCTTCAAATGACTCAAACGGGCCATAACAGGTATCGTTGCACAAAACCAACTCCTGGTACTCTTCTGATTCTCCTGGCTGCAGATAATTCTTCAATACATCCTTATATGCACCAAAATCAAAACCCGTATTGGATCGGCGGTATATTTCGTCCGCCACAGTCATAAGCTTCTCCCTTCCATCCCTGGTCAGTTCCCCATTGACTGCCACAACCAGACGATCTGCTATCACCCTTAAAGATGCCAGATAAAATATCAAATACTCATCTATGATGCCATCCCTGTCATAAACGGAGACAATGGCAAGTGTCTCTTTATCGTGTTTTTCCTTTTTCAAATTGCTTATACCTGATTTCTTTTTTACCTAATCTGATTTTTTATTCCTCTGACAATTCCCCTGCACAATCTGGTGGAAATATAAGTCTGTCTGTTTGTATCCGGATACCACATGTATCCCTGTGTTGTGGAAAAATCCATTCCATACTTTCTAAAAGTATCCTTGATCAAAATTTCATCAAAATCTCCATGATAAGCACACACCGCACATTTCAGATTCTCCGATCTCCCAATCAGTTTTTTCGCTCCCAGCAAAGCATCCCACTCATTTCCTTCTATATCCATCTTGATAAAATTAACCGGCTCCTCTATAAGAGAATCCAGTGTCGCGTATTTCCCATCGTCCACGGATGTTATAAATTTTTTTATAATTACGACTTTTTCCTGATAATCTTTAAAAGTTTCCTGAAGCGCTTCAATCCATCCATCATCCGATTCAATGATGTACAGTCGGGAAACCAGGTCAATAACCTGTAAAGAAAAATTCCCCTCGGCAACCCCGATATCAACCACAACATTACCTTCTTCTACCTGAAAACTTTCATCTATATATTTGTGCGGCGATTCCTGATCCTGCTCCATCAGAACACCCCTGTAATAGTCCGCTGCTTCCTCTTTATCCTTTATTGCCTTTGAGAAATATAACCGTTTTCCCTCATGAAAGACAAAATACATTCCGCATGATTCGTCAAACTCTATTTGAAAATGCATATCCTTATACTTTTGAACAAAATCATAATTAAAAACCTGTAAATCGTTTTTTTCTAAATGCTTTATTATTCTTGCAATTTCAGAATCGCAGCTATTCTGATACCGTTTTATAACGCTCTGTTTGTAAAAAAAATTCATCTTTTCAACAGCCGCCGTTATTTTGGGAAATTCCTTTCTAATCTGTTCTTCTATTTCTTCATATCGGATTGTCAGTATCACAATTCTGTCTGGTGCCTTTTCTTTCAATATATCTGCGGTAAAAATTTCTTTCCCATGAAAAGTTTTTCCCTTTTTATTCGCATTGTTGTCAATAAAGCCCATTACCTCATATTGTCCGAATACGTCACACTGCCCCAAAACCTGTTCGGCTATTACTCCAGTTCCCCAGATAAATATTTTTTCCATTCATTGTTCTCCATGTTTTTTACACATCTATTTCTGCCACAACCTGTTTTCTATATTCCGCCTCCTGGTTTACATCCGTCTGTGTTCTGTCATTTGCACAGCTGCCTTTATCTACTTCTGCTACCATCTTTCCCGGAATTGGAATTCTCTCGTCTGCTCCCCTGATATACCATTCATACTCATTATCCAACTGTCCGATATCAAGCGCCTGATATCCAGCAACTGCCAGGTCGTAGGCAAGCACAGTTGCTGTCGGTCCAAGGGAAATGCATATCAGTGTATCCTGCCCCGCCTTTTCTTTGACTACCTGCAGAATTTTTTCATAGATATTCCACGCATTTTTCTCCGGGCACTCGATCCTGCTGATTCCTTTTGCCCCCTGAAACAGATCATTGCCTATGCCTATCCGCGCGGTTCTTCCCTCAATAAGCAGCACTTCTCTGTCCTGCCATACCTTTTTAAAAAGCCGGAATATCTCTTTTGCGTATTCTTTATCTTTGTATATAATATAGGGTCTGGAAACATAGGTGTCATAGTAACTGCCATCCCGATTAAACAGTGAAATAATTTCTTCCCTGCTTTGAACCATATATTCCCGTATATCATTTGCAGCCTCTTCCTTATATTTGTCAAGGTTTCCGAAATTATCTGCCAGAGCAATAATGACATCTTCCCGTTTTGAGAGAATAATCTCTCTCATTCGTTCAGCAAGCCCAATGTCCACTTTTTGGAACCACGCTCTTTCTCTATACAACATGATTTCAAACTCCCCGTCCCCATATCTGCATAGGGAACACTTTTCAGCAAGGATACGTCGCAAAAGTTCTGTGGCCGGTTTTATCCGGGGGATTTCTTTTAATCCCCACTCATAAGGTGCATTCAAAAGCCTGTTTTTATATTTTGCGCATTCCTTGTCGCTCTCAGCCGCCCTGGCCGCACGATTCTGATATAATCCTTCCGCCTCCCTGTCTCTCCAATAAATGACAAGCTTTTCCTCCGGAATTCCCATGTCCAGACACTGCTCTACAATCCTCTCATATTTTTGGGGCGAAACAAAAATATGATCGAAACTCTCTTCTTTTAAAACCTCCGGCGCAAATATAGAAAGCCCATGCTTCCACGCTCTCCCCTGTTTTTCCGAATCAGAGTCCACGATACCCCTGACCACACAGATGGTCTTATCAATCACCGAATAAATAAAATCCACATAATACCCGGCTCCCCATATGTATATCTGTTTCATCAGTTCACCCTTCCATTCCTTATTTTAATATTAATGAAAGTACTATCATCAAGCCATGCTAAAATCACTTCTCGATTGGCTTGATGCATTGTTGCCGCCATGTTTTCATACGGATTTTGCAATAAATGCAAAATCCTGTACTGAACAGTTACAAAGTAATTACATATACAGCCCAGTCAATGCCAATAACATATTTTTGAAAGATATCAATCCATAGCGATAATGTATTAAATAATATTCACGCTCTGTGCGTTTTGAAATACAGCTTACTCCTCCCCGGCGAAAATTGGCCAGAATATCCTTTACCTGTGTAAAGGTTACCTGTTTTCCCGTATAAAGCCTGAGCATAAGTTCATAATCTGCAGAAATGCGAAAAGCCCTCAGAAACATTCCAAAATCTCTGTATACCGCCCTTGTGACAAAGCATGTCGGGTGTGGAATCATCCGTATCGTCAACCCTTCATGCCGCTCACGCGCAATATTTTTTATTCGGCCGTTTTCAAGCACCCTGCAATATCCATATATAACCTGATACTTTGTCTCCTGCTTCCACCAGGATACGATTTTCTCTACTGCATCGTTTTCATACCAGTCATCACTGTTTATAATGCCGATCAGTCCTCCATGTGACAGCCTGATTCCTTTATTCATGGCATCATAGATTCCCCTGTCTTTTTCACTGACATATTTCATCCTGCCTTGAAATCGGGGTTCATATTCCCTAATAATATCCAGAGTGCCGTCAGTCGAGCCGCCATCTACAATAATATACTCAAGGTTTCCATAAGTCTGCCCTAAAACACTTTCTATGGTTTCACGAATGGTATTCTCACTGTTTAGGCAGGGGGTGATTATGGATACTTTTATACTCATTCTTTCTTCTCCATTCTGGTATATCTATATTTCATATAAAATATCTTCCAATGAGAGTATCGGACAATCCAGCTTCTTCAAAAGCTTCTCCTTGATCTCATCGAAAAATGTGATTGCCGTCACAACAACTGCATCCACCTCTGCCAGATCATCTTCCATTGAAAGTACATCTACATCTGAATAAATCGTGTCCGCATTCTTGTCAATGCCATAGACCACCTTTACCTCCGTCCCCCGCAGTTCATCCACCAGCGTTTCCCCGGCATAGCTCATGCCGTAAATGGCTATCTTTTTATAGCTGTTTCCCTTAAAATACTCCGCCAGATTTTTCCCTTCCTGCTTCACCTTTACCCACTGGTTCATCATTAAAAAGAGAGCGAGGTGCTTGTCCGACATGGATTTCGTCTTGTCCATTCCTCCTGCTACTGTTTTTCCTACCGTGCCCGCACCAATAGCTGCTCCGACTACTGCTGATAATACGGATATCATTCCTTTTTTCATTTTGGCATTCCTTTCACATAAAATAAAAAAATCCTGATATAGGTTATCTTTCTCTTTTATACCTATATCAGAATCTATTAAATGCAGTAACTCCTGCAAAACCTCTGGTATCCTCAGTACGTTCATATTCGTACCGTTTTCCCGCCTGCATGAACTTTAATCGCTGCTCCACGTAGTCACAATCCGCTATACTGAACACCATGCCCTTTCCATTACTGGCACTGTAAAGCTTTTTTGCTTTATTGTACCACGGCTACATGCTCCCAACAACGCTTTCCCAATATAAGTATAAAATTGTCAATGTACCTGAAACACTATATCGTGCTAAGCTTTTTTATAAAAATGAAAAAGACCATATCGCCACTCGCCATTATGCGGATCGTCATCATATTTATGTATGTCCGTGTTATATTCGATCTTTCCCTCCGCTGTGCAAGAAAACTCCTTCAGATGTAATCCATGGAAACACTCTATTATCGTACTTGCAAAGAATATCCTGTGCGCATTGAATTCTACCCGCTCCCTCCCAATCGGCACGGAAATATACAGATTCCCTCCTTTTTTCAGTTTTTTCTGTATATTTTCAAAGCATTTAAAACAAGCCTCCGGATCTATAGGATCTCCATATCTGCCCAGTCCGAAATGCTCCAGGGAACAAAGCGCCGACATGCTTTCCACGCTTTCATCTTCCAATTGCCGAAGCGTTGTCGCATCATCCACTATCGTATATAAGTTTTCTATTTCTGCTGGAAATTCCCTCACGTCTATCATTGTCACATCGATACCCGCCGCAAGCAGATGTGCTATAAAACCATCCAGTCTAGAACCGATATCAAAATGCTCTTTTGCCCCCTGTTCAACGATTAGGCGCGCCGCCCATAAATCCTGCCAGAAATAATTTCCATTCGCTCCGGCCGGCGCATATTTATCTGCCATGATTGGCCACATATACTTCTCCTGTATGGCAAAGGATTCACGCCTGTTTAACTGCCGATATTTTTCTGCATCTGCCCGGATAAAAGTTTCATCCGTCATTCCGAATTCTGAACAGTATAAGGTGTAATTTGCCTCTGCTAATATTTCTTTTAGTATCTCCGGTTCGCAGAATCCCTTTTGTTCCTTGACTCCATACAAAAATATCACTTTTGAAAGATCTATATGCAATTTTATACACAATGCATATATCTCATTCACATAGGAACTCGCTACGACGATAAAATCATATCCGACGGGAATCTCATCACTGCCATAGAGGGGTTTTCCCATAAAGTCAGCATTTGTCTTAACTGTTTCAATAAATCCGATAATTTCTCCAACATATCCATTTTTGATAAATTTTCTTGTGTTATTTCCGGTTCCCCAGATTAATAATTTCATTCGTTTTTCCCCTCTATTTTATCTATCCAAAGCCTCTCAATAATTTCCTCAATTGAAATGTAGTTCATTACTTTTCTTTCGAGTAAATACTCCGAAATTTCCTGCATATGCCAAAATGATGTTATTATACACATATCTACATTCGGCAAAACTAAATTATCATACAAATTATCAATATTCCAACTATTTTGGCTCTTATTTTGATCCAACGTATATTTTATTTTTATTTCCGTACCATTTAAACTGTTATATAAATACCATCCCAAATCACCCAATCCATAAATTGAAATATTTCTCCAATTATTATGCAAAAAATAATCCTCTAGTCTTACGCCTTTTTCTTCAAGCCGTAGCCACTTTGACAAAACTTCAAAATAACTTTTATATTTATCCTTTTTATTTCCATCAAGCGTCAAATTAATGTTTGAATCTCTTTCATTTCTTTCATATAGGTAAATATCATTCCCCTGAATATTATTTATAATATTCAATTCATGCGGAATAAGCCTGTTGCCCCATGTCTTCACAACTTTATATGGCAATTTCCTCGTTGTTAATATATATTTTTTATTTATTATTGTTCTGCCGGCAAACAAATCTACCGCTAATTCATCTGCATTCAATCCGAGAACTTTATACAGTTTTTCATTCTCAAAAAACACATCGTATACTACAGCATTATCATCTAAATCTACAAAATGAAAAACATCTTTTTTCCCATTGGATAATGGTACCTGCCATTGATCCGTCTTCCTCTTAACATGCACTCCTACTTCTCCAAAACAAGTGGAATAAGCAATATACGGATATACAAAATATTTCTTTTTCTCCACACAATATTTTATATGATACTTCAGCCATGAAGTATCCCGCCAATTGGCAACATCAATCGGAAGATCAGGTTTTCCGCTAAATATATTGTCATTCAAATCATACCATTCTATAAAATCATTCCATTGTTTCCTAAACCACACCTGCCCCCGCGACTGCGCATATTGAAAAAAGTAATTATCTCCTTCACATGTTAACGGATAAAAAGCTTCCATCACCGTTTGATTAATACATCTGGTATATAAAGAAATCCCAGCTATTCTATCATCATCTATATAGTACTCTGTAGCTGCTTTAGAAAATCTGAAAAAATCTATAGAAGGATACATATCATCTTCAAATACAATCAGCGCATCAAGATTAAATTCATTCAGATAATTGCCACATGCAAGTACATGTCTTCTCAATCCCAGATTTTGCGAGAACTTTTTTATGACTTTCTTTCCATGTTTCCACTCAAAAACCTCAGCAATGTCGAGAACACTATTTTCCCCCGAATGATCAATACTGATAATTAATAATATCTCTTGATTCTGATAATCCGCTTTGTCTAATGCTTTTAATAATCGTTGTATGCCTGATATATTCTTGTATCCAATTGTGACAATGCCATAATTGTACATAGCTCTTCCTCTCACGTTCTGGTAATAATATGGATTTTCCGTATTTCTTCTTTTATCAATCCCAAACATATTTCCCAATCATATATTCCTTTTACCAATATGACTACATTCTGCCTTGAGCAAACATTTTTTATTTCTTTTGAATCCAATACTTTTATCCCATTGCATAATGTACACTTTCTGTTTGGATTATTATCTCCGTAAAAAATCACGTTATCTGCCACACCTAATATTTCAAGTTCCTTATACAAAGCCTTACCATAAGTTCCGCATCCCCAAATTATGAATTTCGTTTTATTCTCAATAATTTCTTTATCATTCTCCAATTTTCCGATATATGTAATAAATGATTTTAAATTATCATTATTTTTAATTTCTGTTTCGCTATTCTCATTAAACAATTTACAAATATATTTTTTAAAGCCCTCTTCACTATAGTTCGGCACAACACTTCTGGGTATGGCATGATTGTCTGTTGACTCATTAAGTTCTCCAGTCAACGTTGTAAAAGCATATTTGATTTTCTGATGTTTCAATATTTCTTTTACCGCATCATCAAAATCATTTTTTGAACCAAAAGGATATGCAAACAGACTAATATCTCTATTAATTATTTCCTTCAACTTTTGAATGGAGCCTTTAATTTCATATTTCTTTTCATCCAAACTCATCCATTTTAATGATGGATGAGTCACTGTATGCGCACCAATAGAAATCAGTCTGTTTTTTGACAATTTTTTTATTTCCAATTCATTTAATACTCTTCTATCTGAACGAAATTCTTCTCTTCTTCCAGACCAAGAATGAAGCAAGTCCGTATATTTTTTTCTCCTGTTTACACCGGAATATCTAAATATATTATTTAAGCTCCTGTACAATTCCAATTTTTGCTCATATGTAACTGAGTCCCATTTGCATGAAACAAATTCATCCTCTAATACAAATACGTCCTGTTGTATTGAAGGTTCCATAATGCATCGAATGATATCATCCATCCAATTCTCTTTATCGATTCCGATATTTCCGGTTGTTATAAATAGGGTGGCCGGCATGTTGTATCTTTCAAGAATTGGTAATGCATTATACAAAACATCTGAGCATCCATCATCAAATGTAATTGCCACTGCATTCTTTCCATCTTTATGAATCTCTTCTTCTAAATTATCCAAACTGATTACATCAAAATTATTAACCAAATACCGCAACTGTTCTTCAAAATTTTCCGGTGATACATTGATAGAATTAATATCATTAATACTATTCAGAATTTTGTGGTAACACAATATTTTTATTCTTCTCATATTCTTCTCTAGCTATATGAAAAACTACACGTTTCGCAAATAGTCCCTTTCGTCCCATTCATACTCAGTTTTTTTCTTAAATCTGTGTATGTTTTTGAGTTAAACGCTGCTAATAATGAGTGATTTTTAACATTAAGACCTACACTTCCTTCACTGTCAAAACAACAAATTGCAAAATCTCCGTTTGACAAAATACATATTTGCTCATTTAGATCTGCACATGAATTTTTGCTCACAATTACTCTATTTCCGATATATTCCACCTCGTTATCGCTTCCTATCCAATTTCCCATATGAAGAATTCTTACATCCGCTTTATTTTTATATTTATCTACAAATATATCAACATCTTCTTTATTTCCTTTTTCAACTAATGAAACACTGATATTCAACTTTTTATTCAGCTCGCTGTTTCGCTCTATCAAATAGTCCAATTTCATCATTGTGTTTTTGTAATCAAGTCCCATAATCTCGTTATATTGTTTTTCATCTATAGCATTTAATGATACCGTAATCGCATCCAGTCCACACATAAATATTTGATCAATAGTATCCTTTGAAGCCAGTGACAAATTAGTAGTAAAACTTATTAGCGCCTCTGGAAATGTTTTCTTCAATCTCGACACTCTTTCAATTAAGTTCGGATCAGTAAAAGGCTCTCCGTTTAAATGTAAAATAAATTTTTCTATATCAATTTTTTCTTCGATAATTCTACGGATTATTATTTCAAATATATCATTGCTCATTATCATTTTCTTGCGTTTCAAAAGATGATTTGAACAGAAGGGACATGATGCATTACATATATTCGTAGTTTCAATCATAATTCTGTACTTCATTTATTTGCTGCTCCTTTAATCTTTATAACAATCTACGACAAGGCAAAAATCGTCCGTTTTGTTGTTATCAGTTCTATTTAAATATCCATTCTCCATATTGATATACTTTTTATGCAGTATCTCATCTTTTGTGTAATAACACAGCCAATCAATTTTTTGAAATTGTGTCTTCGCTAAAATATTCCTAAAATTATCATACGTCGCAAAAAACACCTGTCCGCCGCATATCTTTCCCGATTCATCATATTTTCCCCCTCCTCCTGCATCAAATATTATATTTCCATTCCTGTCAGTCATGGATCTTCTCTTCATGTAGGGACTATAGTAGTCGGGCATCGACACTCTCAGTACTGCTCCTTTCTTTAAAATTCTATATATTTCATTAATTGTTTGTACCAGATCTTTCTCATCTATATATTCAAAAACTTCTTCCGCTTCATATCTGTCTATCGAATTATCTGCAATCGGATAAGGTTTTCTGATATCATGCAAAATATGCTTATCATCTGCTTTATTTATCGATAATCCAATTAAATCAGCTTCATTTCTATGTATTTCATCATATATATCCCCTGCATAAAATTTTATTTTTTTTGAATAATCCAGATTACTAAATTGTGGAAATGGGTACTTACATATCTCCCCTTCCCTGTAAACGCCTTCGATTCTGATATGATGCACTTCCAGTTGCTCTATAATCTCCAAATACGAACCTGATGCAATAATAACTGAAATCCCAATTTCATGATCTAATTGCTTTAAATCATTAATGCTTCTAATCGGTTCTCCATATGCATAAAATCCCTGTTTGGCTTTAGAATTATCCGCAAAACCATATAGATTATATTCATCATTATCATATATTTCTCTTGCCAGTATCGTTCCCTGTAAACTATATCCGAATATCACCACATTTTTCATTTGCCATCTCCATACTCAATCTATTGGTAATTTGATTAGTTTCCCTAACAGTTCATTGTCTTCTTTTCTCCAAAACTCATTATATGGATAGGCTCCGGAACCAGGAGTAAACGTAATCTCTCCAAACTTGACCCCGCTTTCCAAAACATATAGATCAACCCTTGCATACACTTGCCCATTTGACAACTTTCTACTGACATCAAGCATTTCTCCTAATTCTTTTGGTTTCTCTATTCTATGTTCGAATTTCGGATAATAACTCAACGTAAAATATTGCTCATTCCAATCTAAATCAAAAATCATTTGAAATCCTTTATGCTTTTCTAAATCGCGCCCTCCTATAACTTGAATATAACGCGGTTCTCCATTAAAACAGTGAATTTTATAATCATAAAGATCGCCATCTATTTGTTCAATATATGTTTCCGCAACTATCTTTCTTGGAATAAGTGAATATTGCGTTTCAAATCCTCCTTCTAATCCATAATCTTCGCTCAACCATCGATTCATTTTTGTTTTTGCTCTTTCAATATTAAAATCTTCCTTATTTTTTACTATAATGTTATATTCACAACCATGGTTACATTTCAATACAAACTGATTCGGCAATTTATCAAAATCGATATCATCAAAATTATCCCAAACCCCGAGCAACGGAATTAAATAACATTCTCCCACTCTCTCTGCAACATACTCCCGTACTCTATATTTATCAGCCAATTCCGACATTAACTCAACATTCCCATATAGTTTGAGCCATTGAATTTTTTCATTAAATGTAAGAGGATTTTCTAAATTCAATATTTGTCCGCTTTTTCTAAACCATTGAGATATTGCAGCCGGATATTCTTCTTTTCTAAGAATCCCGTAGTAATTATTTCCTTCAACCATTTTAGGTAGTTTTTTTGCCAGCAAGACTTCTTTGAATCCCTGTCTTTTCAACAAACTATAAATGTCATCTGCCACTGTTCCAGCAACGGAAATTATAATTAATGCATTATGATCAATATTTTCTGAATCCAATTCCATAACCGGATACCCAAAAATATCCTTCGGGTTATTTCCTAAGTCAGATACAATAATTTTATTTATCGCAATTCCATTTCTTTTACACCAAATGCAAATACGATGTCCCCAATCACCTGCTCCATATAGATATATTTTTTTCTGCCTCACTTTCTTAATGAAATCAAGATCCCATTCTTGTATATTCATTTCTTACCTCGTCTATTTATCTTATCCAATTACAATGCCTGCATATTGGCAAATCACATCTGTTACCATTTAGCAGATTTTTTTGTATATTAATAACTCTTTCATGATTCAAAACTTTTTCTAGTGAATTATCCATAATATTTCCTAATTTATATGGATGTTTATAATCAAGACAGCAGATACCGACATCTCCATCTGAATAGATATTTACCGTTGTTATAAACGTTCTACAAGGTTCATATTCTCTATTTCCGTCATCTGTGGAAGCTTTATATAAGTCCAACCTTTCATCCAAATCACCCCAAACGATTCGATAGGGTATGTTAACATCCAGCGCCAACAATCTTTTGTATTCTTCCCTGCCATAGCCAGTCACTGCAAGTATATCTGCTCCTATTTCTTCAAGATCATTAATCATTACCTGGTTCAAATAATATCCGTTAGAATATACTAACACTTTGCACTGTGGCATCTCTTTCTTCGCATACTCAATAAACAAAAAAAGTCTCGGATCGTTCATCGGTTCATTATAAATATGAAAATATAAAACCCCATCAAACTTTCTTACTGCCAGTTCATCAATGATTCTTTTAACCGTCTCTGATGAAAGTATTTCTTTTTCTCTTATGCAGTGAGCCGGACATTTGGAATGCAGATATGCATAATTACATAAGTTAGACAGCATTAATCCTACACCCTCTATGTTGTTAAACAAATCGTTTGTCCTTTTAAATCTCTCTACGCCGTCGTTTATTTGTTTTTCTCTGACCGCTTCATAATGAATGCATTCCATGTTGCGATATAAAACATGTTTAGAAAGACACATTTGCTTATATGACAATAATTTACTACTGTCCCTATCAAAAATATACATGGGTTTGCAGTCATGCAATATACAGTCCTCATATACCTCATACCAACTGCCGCAGGTTATTATTATGTCTTTGTCATCTCTGTTGTCCCACAAATCATGAGCGATATTTATATTTTGAATACTCCCGTTAATTTCTTTATTTGAATCATAGAAAATTATATTTGCATAGTTTCCCTTGATTCCTTTATATTCTTCACTTTCCAGAAATGCCCTTCCCCATTTTCCCGCTCCATATAAATACAAACATTTTTTCATTGCAACTATTTTCCTCCATGATAATCTATTCACACAAACCCAACTTTACTCTATTCTATATCCATTTTCATAACTAGTTGGATGAACTGCTTCAACTGATCTTTTGAACATTCATGAACCACTTCATCCTTAAAACAAACTCCCCGTGGAAATCTAAATACATTGCTTAATATCGGCTTGTTTTTTACTAATCCATCACACCAATACTCCCCTGACGCATGTTGAATAACAAACCCATTATTTTGATTAATAACGTCTCCACTGACATCATCAATAGCACTGTCTTCTATATCAAAAAATTCATCTTGCTTTATGCGTTTAATATATTGTTGCAGTTCAACATCATAAATCCACAATTCCGTCTTTATCTGATTAAATAAATATTTTCCCTTTTTTATTGTGCCAAGATGAGTTATCCCGTTGTTTTCATCAAGTTTTACAATATTTCCATCTTCATCAATACAATAAGTAAAATCTTCTATTACAAAATAATCGCTAAATGTATATCCTTTAATTAGCCTTTTATGTAGTATCGCTTCCCTAGATAAGTCATAATAAACAAACTCATTATTCTTAATAGAATACATCATTACAACATCGCCATTTAGAAAAATACGCCTGTTCCAGTACAGGCTGTACTCATTAAGAACTTTCTTATGATATAAATTAATCTCTTCTATCTCATTTGACATAGTATTAAGCCGCAACAAACTACTATCACAACATTGAAAAAAATATATGTATTTCCCATATAAAAATGATGAATGAAGACCTGCGGTCAAATATCTCTTATTATTGAGATTTAGCACAGATATCTTTGAAAAACCTTTTTTTTTCATATCATATATATGTATATTTTTCCCCGAACTCGGAATAAAAAACAATCGTTCACCAACTTCTATTATGTTTTCAAACAGGTTACGTCCAAATAGCAATTCATTTTCAAAAACACCTACGAATTCAGCCAGGTTTCTGTCTACGGGCAGAAAAAATAGTCCATTAAAATCTTTTTCTACAAACCATGTCCCATATTTATTGTTAATAATACTGCTGAAATGTCGCACTTCTAAACAAGACGTTTTCATTTATTTTCTGTCTCCTACAATAATAAAATTTACGTTCATGCAATGTATTATGTCCATTCCTCTATATTTCTATTTGATATAGTCCATTTATTTCCTTCTTTCCATTCTTTAGTTTTACAATATCTGCATGCCGGAATCGGTGCGCACAAATAATCATATATATCCTCTTTAGAAATATCCTCATATATGTCCAGATAATCTTTTTTACATACCTCAAGATTTTGTTTAAAAAACCTATTGAATATATGTAGATTTGCTACAACATTACACTGATACAATTTTCCCTCTCGCAATTCGGCGCATTCGCCATTCGCCATATAACAGTTGTGAAAACTTTCATACTTATCTTGCCCTTTCTGCAAGTCCAAGCTTTGTTGTATCATTTCTTTATCTTCATATTCGTTATTAGCAAATTCAAACTTTATATCATTATCTGTCACTAATTTTCTCATCCCCTCATAATCAACTTCTATGGGATATTTCGTAACACGAATAACAATATTGTTTTCCCTGCATACATTCCAAAAACTATTGTTCATTTTTGATAATAGCAAGCCATTAGTAAACAGCTTGATTTCTGTATTGGGGAAATACCTTCTGGCTATCTCTAAAAACATTTCTACATTTTCATGAAGAAGCGGTTCGCCACCTTCAATATCAATCAGACTAACATCTTCAGCAAATAATTCACTCATTCGCCTCATATCTTGTTGATATATATCAACGTTCATAAACCACTCTTCTGATATAGGTGAAAAATGATCGCATCTGGCACAATTCAAATTACAATGTTCTACTATGCAAACTACAAATCTCAGGTCTTTTCTGGGCATCCGCTTCTTCAATATATTAGTATTTTGATATCTAAGTATTTCGCTTGGAATAATAATGTCTTCTGCTGATACCCCTCGCCTCAACAACTCTTTTTCCATGCAGCCTGCAAATCTATAACTTGCTATAATAAATTTTCTTTTTAATAGTTTATTCCAATCATAATCTTCAATTCTATACACATCTTCATAACAACACTCTTCACTTTTTGTATCAAAATATACAATATTAACATTGCTATGCATTCTTATTCCTTTTTCTATTTCTTTTCCAAACTCGGTATAGCCGTATATTACTATTTCATCAATCTTATTTAGTTCTCTCCATTCAAACATAATCTTCTCCTAATAATTTAGTGAATGTATAACTGAATCCAACGAAATCATGGGACAATCTATTTTTTTTACAAGTGTCTCACATATTTCATCATAATAATGTACTGCTGTTATAATAATCGCATCTACCTCCTCCAGTTCATCTTCCGGCGAAAATACCGGAACCTCCGCATATACTCTTGCACGGCACTTATCTATAACATATTTAATTTTTATTTCTGTATCAAATAATTCATCGTATAATAATTCACCCAATTCTGCCATTCCATAAATTGCAATCGACTTAAGACCTTTTTCAATAAAATATTGCTCTATAGTCTTTTCTCTATGATGAATGTTAATCCATCCTACTAATATGTTATAATACCTCTTCTGTTTGTTTAACTCGTCATCCTGTATCATTTTTGTTACTATTCAATCCTTTCTTGTTATCCTAATCTTCCGGAAAAAATTATACACATGAATTGCTGAAAAGCTTGAAAAATCAACGCTTTTTGAGACATGTGTATAAAAATACCGGGATTTTAGGTTTTATGAAAACTATAGTATCTATCAATCTATCTGTATTTTTCAATAAACTCATCTATATCAATAAAAAAATCCATATATCTTTCTCTGATCACATTATCTTCCCAATCCCACCAACAGATCCTGTTTATTTCCTTTATTTGTTTATCACTATATCTGTAACGAATAATTCTTGCAGGTGATCCAACTACAATTGCATAATCAGGGACATCCTTTGTAATAATTGTGCCTGCACCGGCTATTACTCCATTGCCAATGTTAGAATTATTCGTAATCAATACGTTGCTGCCCAGCCATACATCATTCCCTATCGTTATACGCCTCAGATCCAGCAATCCCTGTGGTTCGATTCCTTCAAAATACCAGCTTTCATTCACAAACTTATCATACGGAGTTATATTATTCCCATTTGAATTGCCATGAAATACAAAATCATGTGTTGAAATATATTGTGTCGGATGATTAGGTAATACATTCACCCCATACGCAAAACTACAAAAGGCGCCTACCCTTGCTACTAAAGGATGATCGCATAATGGACCATAACTATATTTTCCACATATTGTGTTACTTCCATTACCCCCCATTTTACAGAATACATCTATAAATTGGGCATTACATAATTTTTCTTCAATTGTTCTTAGCAACTGTTTCCGTATTTTTTCATTTTCGCATACAAACATTAAGCAGTATTCCGTGTCTAATTCAAACATAATGTTTGTATTGTGAACCTGAAGATTATATCGCGCAATATTATCATCAATGAGTACACAATCATATATTGCAAACTGTTGTTCAAATATTTGTCTTGTTAAACATCCCTGCTCACCATACGGATATATTGCAAATTTTTCATATCCTTTATCCAATTGTTCTCTAATAGCTTTTGAAATAATCTGAAATCTGCTTTCCATTGATTTTCCTTATATAATAGCTTTGTTTCACGTATCAATTGCACCAACCATTTTCATAAATTCGGCATATTTTTCCTTCCAATTTAATTCATATATTTCAGTATGTCTGATAGGTACATCATCTTTATGCAACTCCCATAACTTCAAAAATGCATTGGCATCAGAAAATACATACACATCATTAAAATCCGATGGACCATTTTTTCTAAAAGCTTTTGTGTCAAAAGCAAAAACCGTCCTTCCTACCGTCAGCGCCTCATATATCACTGTGCCACCATCCGATATTAAATATTTGCAAAAATTCAAATAGTGCGTAAATGAATGTTCATTAGCAAATTCAAAATTACTATGTTTTTTAAATTTACTGAATTTGGTTAGTATTTCCTGTGTAACACGTCCGGGATGAAATCTAAAATATATTTTAAAATCATGATCAGACGTTAAAATATCATTTAAAAAGTTCTCATACTGATCAAATTCTTCTCCGACTGTAAACAAGATATTCTTGTCAGATATATTGCATATATTATCTAAATAGGGTGTTCCTATAACATAAGGAGTGGCCGGTGATTTTATATATTTGTTCCAATATACACCGCGTGTTAATATATAATCTGGAAATAACCTCTTACATCTTTCATTGTTTATTATATAATTACCAAAATTACATCCAAAAATATTTTTATTATACATTGCAGGTTGTATTTCAGCAGTAACTATACCCAATTTTCTACATGCTTGGATTAATGCAACGCTTCGTGTTTCTAAATAGTGAGCCCAGTATACTACCGCTATCTTAGGCTTTATGATTCTCAAATACTTTTCATATTCTGCAATATATGCAGAAATTTGTTGTTCCAGATAATAAACGTGTTTCGTAATCTTTCTACAAAGCGTTCTATCCATTTCATACGGCGCATACAGTTTCAAAAAGTCAACAAATTCTCTAATTCCTGTTTCATCTATTTCACCATCTGCCCTTTTTTGCACTTCCATATCAATTGCATAGCAGCTTTTCCAATCTGGATAATCACATTTGAAGTCAAAATCATCCGCATAATCAAATTGAACTAATACCGTGCTGTCCTCTTTGAATTCTTCCAAGAAACTAAAAAACTTGTCCTCATATACACGACCATCTTTATCTCTCATCATGGTATAATTTCTAAAAAAAGCATATAAAATGTTTTTATTCTTCGAATTATACGGATTTCTAACCGTCAGTTCTTCATCTAAATGCTCATGTTTATATATGGATTTAGGCAAAAAATATTCATATTCTTCCTTGCTCCAGCCCCAAGAATTCATTGCTGTTATTCTAACCATAAGCCATAAAGGAATCTCTGTTTTTGGAATAGTAAATTCATACAATCTGCTATCATTCTCGAATTCTAAAACCTTGCTCAGTTCAAACACAGATTTGCTCCTCCTATCTATAAATCTCAAATTTACTTGCCGTCACCACATAATCACTATTATTTATCTGCTTTAAATTCTGTAATTCTTCATATGAATAACAACATCAAAAATTTTTTCGATATGCTTTTCTATATCATAACCATCCTGTTTTTTCAAACCTTCTTTATTCATCTGCGATTACATTTAATCAACAACTGTTCTGTATCAATGCTTTGTTCCTGATTCATATGTACCGGCAAAACTTTTTGCTTTTTTCTCAATCGTTACATTTAGATTGTCCCTTGAAACCCCAACGGATTTTTGCCTGCAAAGCTCTTTGTAAATTTCTGAATCGTATATATCCGAACGAATTACTTTTTCCATATCCTCTATACTGTCAATATCAACTACTTCCTGATAACCATAAAAGGGAAGCGCCTTATCCCCATAAACACATTTCCCCTCTAAGATAGTTTCCGCTCTCAATACATCAACATAGCCGTCCGGAATGAATAGCTTACTAAAGGACTGTCTTGGCAAATTGACATCATCCGGTTTCATTTCTTGAAAAGGGCTTTCAAGATACCCCTCCTTTCCTATCTTCATCCATTTATAGGGACACTCTAAAGCATCATGCACAGACACCACAGCGCTTGCTGTTTCGTTTTCTTTTATGACTTCAATCGCCTGTTCAATCAGTTTCACATCCCGGATGGGTGTCGTCGGTCTTAACAACACCAGATACTCAGGAACCTTTCCCTCTGTTTCTCCCAAATATCTCAATGCATGACAGAGATATTCGATATCCTGTGCCGTGGAACCAGAAATCTCCTCAGGGCGCAAAAATGGAACTTCTGCACCATACCGTCTTGCAGTATCTGCATAGTTCTCCGAATCCGTCGACACAATAACCCTGTCAATCTCTATGCACATACGTGCCGCCATAATGGAATACGCAATCAACGGAAATCCGCACACATCCGCTATATTTTTATCTTTTATACCTTTGGATCCGGAACGTGCAGGTATTATGGCAATAACCTCATTTCTATTTTTTTCAAACATAATCCCACCACACACTATTTCACCAGTCTGGCAAAGCCAGACTGCTTGACAGGCCCTCTCAGATGTTTCTCAACCGTTCCCTCTTTAATTGCTTCTGCAATTATTTCAAATGCCTCTCCGGTGTCTTTTGCAAATCTGTCTATAATTTCATCATTATATGCAACTGTTGAATAAATCGCTGAACTTACCAGATAACCTCTGTCAAGCATGATCTGCGCATATAATGTCTGCACCGCCAAACCGTTCTCATAATCCCAATCAATATGTGCCAAAGGCGCAATATGCGAAACACATAACTTCAATCCGGCTTTTTCTGCCGCCGATGTTAATGCATGAACAATCTTGTCCCCATATTCAATCAAAATCTTAGGCGAATTAATTTTCTCCATCTTCTTCAATGTTGCAACACCCGCCGTAAAACCAATTCTTTCCGTCCAGAATGTAGAACTGATAAAACTTGATTCCGCCGCAACCATAACGTCTTTTGTCCCAATAATTGCCGTAATCGGAAAACCGTTACCCAATGCCTTTCCAAAAACGGCCATGTCCGGATTCACTCCATACAACTTGTGAATCCCACCTATACACAATCTGAATCCTGCTGTTATCTCATCAAAAATCAGTACAGCATCGATTCGGTCAGCAATGCGGCGCACCCCTTCTAAAAATCCTTCCTTTAATTCCTCGCCCCTTCTTGGCTCCATAATAATTGCCGCTATATCATCAGGATACTTATTTACTAACTCTTCCAGTGACTCCAAATCATTATATAAAAAAGGTAATGCGGTACCCTGTAGCATCCTCGGCACTCCCGTAGGCTTTAGTCCCGGCAAGAGCTGCTCATCTAACTGTGTCTCGTCACCAATGTTGGCGGATATATACCAATCACTCCACCCGTGATATCCGCAAAATGCGACCTTATTCTTTCTGGTCTTTGCTCTTGCTATCCTTATGGCAATTGCACAGGCCTCTCCACCGCTTCTTGCAAATCTTGCACGTTCCGCCCACGGTTTGTGTAATGCAATCAATTGTTCTGCCAACTCCACTTCCTCATACGAATTAAGCGTACACATGGAACCGTTTCTTACTGCTTCTAAAACAGCATTATTTACATCTACGTCCGCATAACCCAAGGTACATGAACCCACACCCATCTGTGCAAAATCGTAATACTCTTTGCCATCTAAGTCCCATACCTTACAGCCCTCCGCCTTTTTATAATACGAAGGCCACAAATCCGGCAAAAACATCTCCGGCCTTTTTGAAAGCAATTCTGTTCCTGTCGGAATTAGTTTTTTTGCTTTTACGTACAGTTCCTGTGATTTTCCCATTTTACTCTTCTCCTCGTAAATTTATGTTAGCTATAATGCCACGGTAAAACCACAGCATCATCCTCCAGTACCTTACATTAATTCACCTATTACTTTCATATCACACTGCTCATTACACTTTATTCCTCTTTTCACATCAATGTGATCTCGCCTTAACTGTCTGTATTCTCCGCTGTCCCAAATCTCCTTAAGCGACTGCCTGTGCACATCCCCCAAAATAATCTCATTATTATAATCCTCCATACACATCGCCGCTTCCCCATTGGATTTAATAGTCATTGTCATCCATGGATGCTTGCAAATCTCACTCCAATGAATGGATTTTGTTCCATGGAAATCCTTACGATACCACTGGCAGTCCTCACTTTTTAAGTAGATGTATACATCCATTTCCTCAAATGCTGCCATCAGTTTTTTATAATCTTCCTGCTGATTTGCCCTGTTCAAATCAAGCATTGTGATCACAATTGTAGTATGCAGATTGTTTTTATGCTTGTAATCTAAAACCTTCTGTATTTTCTTATAACTCTCTGAAAAATTACTCTGTTCCCCGCGGATTGTTTTATGTATCGCATCATCCACACTCTCTATGGAATACTTAATATAATCAAGTCCCACATCCAGCATCTTGTACGTCAGCTCCAGATTTATGTTTGCGGGATTGCAACTGAAATACGAATAAAATCCCCTGTCATGCAAGATTCTTACATACTCATGCATATTCTTATCAAGCAGTGGATCGCCATATCCATGCAGCTGTATCACTTTAGAAATAATATATAAAAAGAAATGGTTTTCGCTGGGTTCATCATCTTCTTTGATTCCATATTTTGTTTCGCAATACGCTTTCCATTCTTTCCACTCATCAATATTGTGCGGTCGTATCTGATCAACTACTTTGATAAAGGTCTCTCTGTCAATATCTTCAATTTTCCTAGTCATCATAGTTGTTCTCGGACACATCTTACAGCGCATATTACAACGGTTAGTCGTTTCAATGTTATATACTATCGGTTCAGCGCTTCTAATTTTTTCAAGTTCATCAAATAACTGCTCTTTGTCCTGTATCTCTTTGGCATCCAGCCTTTTAAGAATTTCATCAACTTTCATATAAAAATTAATATCCAGCATACCCATCCTCCACTGTCTTTTCGTAACTACAAAATCCCGTTATTTGTATATCGCATCCTTCCCGTTGTATTTACGAACAGTTTCTATTGCCGCACCACTTATTCTCTGTCCCTATTTTTATTGTTTTATACCTATATACCACAAATTATCTGCCGTCCATGCCTGATCAGATTTTCCGCGTGGTGAAGATTGGAAAACTGCTTATTGCCACATACTATACATTTCATTAATATCTCCTCTGCTTCCCTTGTGTCAAACCGGTCTAAATCCCCTAAACTCCGCATTATGCTCTTGGTATAATTCGTAAAGACATAACCTGTTTTTCTCTTTTACCTTTTCCAAATATGCATTCAACAAAGTTGAATTTGCCCAATCAAGCGCTTTATAAAATTCCTCATCTGACATAGATGTAAAATTACATGTAAGCAAATCCGAATTTGTATGCTTATTTTCATAAAAATCCGCAATATCTTTAATCAGCCCTCTTTCGATTGCTATTTTATACAATTCTGTTCCTGGATATGGTGTTACCGGACGTATCGTTCTTATCTGTGCACCATCATCATATTTTAAGAGAAACTCGACATCCTTCTTTAGTACCTCCATATCTTCATCTAAATTACCAAAAATGATATTCAACCCGGGAGAAATACCCACACGGAGTGTATTTTCAATTCCTTCGATAATCATATCTGTTTTCAAATTCTTATGCATACGTTCTAATGCCGCATCATCCATTGATTCAATGCCATAATTAATAAACACACATCCTGCTTCTTTTAGCAATCTCAGCATTTCCAAATCTTTACATGCATAATTCAGTCTGCCTTCACACCAGAATTTTATGTTAAGATTATTATCAATAATTGCCTGTGCAATTTCTTTTGTTCTTTCTACGGATGACATTAGTAATTCATCATCAAATGTAATATAATTAACTTTATATCGATTCTTCAGTTCTTGTATTTCTTCAATAATGCTGCGTGTAGACCGTGGACGAAAACCACTGTCCATACGGTAACAGAAATTACAATGAAACGGGCATCCTCTTCCGCTTAGCATTTGCATGCATCTATCACTTCTGGCTGCATTAGGATATGGATATAGTACATAATGTTCCATCGTAAACAAATCCCATGCCGGATACGGAATGGAATCAATGTCTTTAATAAGCGGTCTCCTAGCATTCTCTATATATTGATTGTTTTCATCAATATATGCCAAACCAGCGACTCCCTTAAAATCCTTCCCACCTCTTTCTAAAACCTGCAACATCTCTTTACACGTTTCTTCGCCTTCTCCAATTACTACAGCGTCTACCCCCCCCCTCGAAAAATTCCTCAAAAAATACTCCGGCTCCGGCGACGGCAAATGTCCACCCATCCATAAAAAAGGTTTTTCCTTTACTTCACTGATTGCCCAGACTATTTTCTTTATTTTCCTATATTGATAATATCCACCACATCCCCCAATACCAACAGCATCATAATGATTGTGATTCAAATAATCTTTTAATTCTTCTTCTGTATAATGATATATATTCTGTTCATAAATCTTCACATCATGTCCATCCGATAATAATGCAGCCGCAATGTATCCAAGCCCCAATGGGAAATAGCTAACATGACTATCATTATCATATGCAATTAAAAGTACTCTCATTTTCCTCTCCTTTTTAGCTTCAATACACAACAGCTAAACTCCTCTCAACTTCACTCTGACCTCTTCTTCCTTTTTCGTAATTATCTTTTCCCCTGTTCCCAGCATCACTAACACTTCCTTCATCCTTCCCTGTAACATCGCCATTGCTCCTACGGAAAGACTGGCTGCCTGATCTGTACCCCACATGTTATGATCCAGCGTGACATGACGTTCTATTACCTTTGCCCCCAACGCGCATGCCACCACAGTAGGTTCCAGATCCTGCTCATGCCCACTGTATCCCACCAGACAATGATATCTCTCTCTTAATGTTTTAATCATTCTCAGATTTAATTCCGATGCCGGAGTAGGATACGCTGAATTGGTGTGAAGCAAAATATAATTACCATCGGAATACTTCTCCAAAAAAGCAACCGTCTCATCCAATTCATCCAAAGTACTCATTCCCGTCGAAACCAGCAATGGTTTTCCGCTTTCACATGCAAGTTTCATCATTTCCCAGTTCGCGTTCCCCGCTGACGCAATCTTCAAAAATGGCAGTTCATAGCTTAGAAGAAATTCCAGACTGGGAATATCCCACGGTGAAGCTGTCCAAGCGATAGGCTTGTCCTTACAGTATTTATCTATGTAGTCATATTCTTTTTCCCCAAACTCTACCTTTTTCTTATATTCAAGATAAGTGATCCTTCCCCATGGCGTATCCCGCATCACATTTTTCTGCTCATCCGGAACCGCGATATCCGGCTCCCTTTTCTGAAATTTAACGCAGTTCCAAAAACAGGCATTTGCAGCATCTATTAACCTTTTCGCTATCTGCAGATCGCCATTATGGTTAATCCCTATTTCCGCAATAATATAGGGAAAGGATTTTTCATTTACAATATAATCTCCAAGCAGTATTTCTTGTTTTGCCATAACAAATCTTCCACTCCTGCATTCATACAATATAATCTGTTTTCACAAGCTATGATTTTTCTCTCGCACTTTTAATCAGTCCTGCTATCTCTCTCACTACACCATATCCGCCTTTTACCGTTGTCACATAATCCGCAATATGCTTTACCTCTTCATAGGCATCGCAAGGTACAATTTTCATTCCCGCAAGCTGCATGGCATCGTAGTCATTGATGTCATTTCCAATGTACGCCACATTCTTTAATTCAATGTTCCTTTTATAACAATACGCTGTCAGATGCTCTGCCTTATCTTTAACGCCATGGATGCATTCCACTCTCAGTTTTTCAGCTCTCTTTTTTACAACATTGTTTGTTTCCGTGGAAAGAATCACCAGCTCAATCCCCATAGCGCGCAGAATGTTGATACCCTGTCCATCGGCTCTGCTTACGTACACACTTTCTTTTCCCGTTTCATCTATCATCACGCGGTTGTCTGTCATAACACCGTCAAAATCACTGACAATCAGAACGATATCATTCCAACTACATTCCATCTGTCTAATCTCCGTATCTATATGTTTATGCATATTACCGACACATTCTGCCAAATCACCAGCATCCACTTCTTCTGGCACATCTCCACTACAAAAGGCTGCCGATAACCTTGGTACCTCATCCGTGAGATGCCATTCGCACCATCCCTTCCGAGGGATGCTGATGTCCTCCGGTAAATCATTTAATAATACATCCACCTTCCTTCTCCCAAACGTCCTTTTCCCTTGCTGACAGCGCAAAAATTCCTGATATAAGCACTAAATTATTATGCCACCACCATCTGTCTATCAACCGAAAAAGGATATTCCTCACACCAATACATTTACATTCTGCACCATCACCGGCATCCCGGCTTTCTGACACAGCTGTATTACAGAACTCCCATCCCCATAATACGCATCAGACAGCACCACCGCCCTGTCTACATCACTGGTATCATCATAAATCCCCCAGCCCTCTTCTATGTATCTATCCTTTAATTCCCTATACGCCACCCAAAGTTGCGGCCTCATGCTTTCAATTGTTGCCTGAATCAACGGATGCGGTCTCCACAGCAGCGCCACCTTATCTTTGTTTTCCTTAAAAATAACAAACACCGACTCCATCTTTTTAATCATCTTCTCGCTGTGCTGTAAAAGCGCGCCCACACTGGTATTGTAGAAAACAATCTTCTTCCATGTTCCGTCCGGCTTCTTAATAATCTTTAACCATTCTGCGGGAATCTCCATATCCTCTTTCTTCGTATTCAAAATTTTATCAATCTTCGGCGAACCTGTCCCAAGGAACTTCTTTTCCAAAAACTTCCTGTCCGTATGTTCTCCACTAAGCCCCACTTCCTTCGCCGCCTTGATGTACTCATTGATATAGATCTGCCGCATATTCTCGGACTGCACAACCACTTGATTGGCATAAATCGTCCCCGGCGTGAAGCAGAAATGTTTCATGCCCTCAATAGCCGCCTGATTATCCGGCTCAATCTCCCCTAAAACGAAATAGGGAATGTATATCAGTTTATCTGTATAGTTCCTCAGATTCTTAGAATAAAAAAACGGATGCACGCTGGTAACATGGTTACATTCATCATATGGATTATGTATATAAATCATATCCGGCCTGCGTACATCAAAATTGTAATCATTATAGTCTGTTACCGGCACATATTCCGGATACAAATCCCCTTCATAATGGGCCTCCCGGAGACTTCCGTCTGGATTCTTGTCAAAATATGGTATAGGAATCACATAGGCATCGCAGTCTGGATCTTCCTCCGCTGCTTTCCACACACTTTCAAGAGAATCCCACATGGATGCTTTATATGGAAGAAATACAATTTCCGTACGTATCTTTATATTATCTCTCAGGTACTTTTCTATTTTTATAAGGGACTGCTGCAGGTCTTCGGATATCCTGTCTGCACTGGCTCCCTGTCCCTGCCTGACCTCTTCATATATCTGGTAAACGAGTTCACAGTAGTCTTCCAGCAGCGGTATCATCCCACAGCCTTCTCCTTCTGCCTTTTCCACCAGTTCACCAAGCTGGATTGCTCCCTCCTGACACTGTTCCAGCAGTTCCATCGCTATGTAGTTTTTGCCGGTACTGACCGCTTTCCCTACCGCCTCATGGGCACGGGCAAGCAGTTCCATGAATTCTCCGGCCTGCTTTTTCTGTGTCTTCCTCATGCTCTGCTGTCTCCATATAATTCTCTTCCTCTGGCTTTCAGAAGAGCTTCCGCAAATTCTAAATCTTCCTTCGTATACACTGCTGGATTTCTACCCTCCGTCCTGCATAAGCAAGGACGCCTCTCCGCTATCTTTTCCAGAATCTCCCACAACCTGATTCCTTCATCTTCACCTAACAGCCTATTGTCACTTCTGACTGCTGCCGGGTATTTCACACAGCATAATTTTTCCGGTTCCAGGCTTTCCCGTCCGGATATGTCTGCTATATTTTCTCCCAGGCTTTCCGCCGTCACCGCCAGTCCAAAGGCTGACGCCTTTTGCTGCACTTGATATATCATCCCTTCGCTCACGAAAGGATATCTGATATCATGGAATACAAATAACTCTATTTCTTTTCTTTCCTCTCTTCCCCCGGCTTTCTGTCTTATCTGTCCCAGTGCCTCTGTCAGTGTTTCTGTTCCGGTGAGAATCCATACTGGCTTGCGGATTTCATATTCTTTTTCCCATTGTTCAATGTATTGCGCGGCCTGTCGGGCCTCTTCCTCCTGCCGCCACACAAAAGCAATAGAGTCAATGTCAGAATGGAAACAGAACCTTTTCAATGAATAGCTGTACAGCGGCCTGCCTGCCAAAAGTTCCCCGGAGCCAGCTTCCGCCCTTTCACAGGCATCATACAATACTGCCGTGTTCATAATCCCATTCCTTTCTGTTTTTTTAATAAGGTATATTGGTCATCAGACGAATTCATACCCACTGCCAAAAGTGGAATGTGTGACTCCTGCGGAATCAACGCTCATCCGGTGATGCGGTTCCCCGCTTCGCTCCCTGGTACGTCACAGGCCCTTTGCAGACTGCTTCTGTCATCCGCCTTAACATGCACCTCGTGCCTGTCTCTGCTCTGATGCCGTCTTTGCCCGCTTTCCTGTGTTCCCAGAGTCCTGGCCTATCCAATACGCAGGACATAAGCCTGCCTTCTAATGCCGTCATTGTTTTTATATGGCAGACGGATGCCTGTGCAGCATACCCTTCCAGTCTTCATGATGTCAAAAACACGAATCCTTTACAGCTTTTCTTTCGCAACAGTTCAGCCCGCCGGACTGTTACCATCTTTTCCCGTCTGCTTATCAAAAACTTCCGCCCGGTCCTTTAAAAAGGTAAAATCGGAGACTGCTCCCCCATTCATCCAGACAGTCGTTCTTTTGATCTGCCTTTAAATTTATCTTTTTTAATATCCTTACCGCGAACTCTTGCCAAATCCATTCTTATCATGTGCCAGGCAAGGTATTGCGCCAATTCATAAAAGCCCTTCTCCTGTCAGACACTGTTCCGGAGCCAGTACCAGGTCAGCCTCTTCCCCACGCTTTTTTGCGTTCCGGGCCGTGTTCCATTTCTCCTGCATCTGACAGCCACAGGATGTGCACCGGAAAATTCCTTCCTTTTTATATCCATAAGCACCGCACCGGCTGCATTCCCTGCTGATTCCTTTACCGAAGACTTCCACAATTCTTACAGACTGTTCCCTGCATTTCTGTTCCAGTCTCCTCCTGATATATCCTCTCTGCCACATGTTCACGGAATTATTGATGGCCTTGTCCCCTCCATGTTTCTGGGGGCGTGGAAGTTTCGGGATATAAATCACTTCCGGCCTTTCTGTCCTAAGGAGCCTGTTCAACTCCATGTTGATGTAGTTGTGGAGCTGCTGGGTCTTCCGTCTCTTTTTGTCTGTATACTTTTTCCTTCCAGCTTCTTCCTGGTCTGCCCCATGCTTCATGGCCTGGCTGCGGACCCATCCGGCCAGTTCTGTCTGATACTCTCCCAGATTCGGCCCATAGACGTGGCCTTCGTCTGTGGTAAACATAGTGTACATACCAGCCGCCATTCCTACTCTTTTGGTGTAATCTTTGTGTGTCCTGACTTTTACATCCACAGGCACTTTGATTTCCACGCTTCTCTTTTCAGGATAAAGCTTTAAGTAAATCTGTCTGGTATACTGGTTGCTGTCTGTCAGGGGCAGGAAAATGCGCTTCCGTTTTTCTTTCACAGTGATATAAATTCCATGGTTCCCGTAACGGTAGGCCCTCTCCGCCAGCGAAAAACCGCCTCCGCCGTCTGTATGGGGCTTTACATGGATGCGCCTGACCTGCCTGCGCAGGTAATTGTCTGCTTTCTTTACGTCAATACAGCCTGCCAGCTTTTCATACTGCTTCTGCAAATCCGGCCTTAAACTGACTTTCCTGTGGTTTAACACCGCATCAAAAGCATTGTTCACCTTGAGAAGGTAACGCAGGTAATGCTTCTCTTCCTCCGTCAGGGAATCATTTTCCCCTGTCCGTTTCAGAACCGCCGCCTTTGTCCTTGTCCACTGACTCCTGATTTCACCCAGCGCATCAAAAATGGCAAGATAGAAGTAGACCGATGGCATACCCATCTGCTCCCTGAGACCGCTTTCAATCATCTCATTCTGGACAGTATATCCCGGATAAATCTTTGACAGTCCCCCAACGCCTCCGAACCGTACATACACATGATTCTTCACCTGGCTGTAATCCCGTGCAATTTCCTGAAGTTTTGCCATATCTTCATCAGAAACCAGCTCACTGGTGTACTGGTGGACCGTCCTGCATACCGTATCGGGCAGCATTTCCTTATCCTTTCTGCTTTTGAAACATGCCATAATATACATGTTTTTCAGGCACTTTCCAACTATTACTGTCAAAAAGTATACTTTATGCGAA
>CAMWUN010000014.1 GCA_947177425.1 uncultured bacterium | reverse complement strand
TTCTTGTTGAATTTTCAGGGCTGCATTGCTGTTTATTTGTCAAGGTGCTTTGTTTCATCCTGTTCAGACACAACTCTGATATCTTATCACGAGTTCAATTATCTGTCAAGACTTTTTTAAAATTTTTTATTACCATTTTTCACCTGCTATCCAAGCGGTGGATTTTAATTATAACATTACTATCGAAATCTGTCAACAATAATTTTATTTTAATTAATTTCCCCAGCACTTATCATTGAATTGCAGATTCAGCCTTAGGCCAAAAATTTGGAAGTATCTATACTGATACTTCCTTTTCTATTGGCAGCTTAACGGAGAAAGAGGGATTTGAACCCTCGCGCCGCGTGAACGACCTACACCCTTAGCAGGGGCGCCTCTTCAGCCTCTTGAGTATTTCTCCATAATCTGAATTGCACCGCTACCAATATTTAACTGCGCACTTTCGTAACGCAAATGTTATTATACATAAGCAATATTTATTTGTCAATGCTTTTTCTCAAGAAAATTATATATTGTTTCTTCTATTCTTCTTTTGACTTCTTCTGCAATTTCCACTGTCTTCATATCTTTATATTCTTCATAATACATAGGCGGCATGTATATCAGCCTGACTGTCACCGGGCGGACAGACTTTTCATCAAAAGGCTTAAAGGAATCAATCAGAGCACAGGGCACAATTGGGCATTTTGCTTTGGTAGCGCTCTTAAAGCTGCCGCCTTTAAATTCCAAAAGCTGATTCCCCATTTTACTTCTTGTGCCTTCCGGGAATATAATAAAATTCTTTCCTTTCTTTACATCCTCCGCCATCGCAACTATTACTTTCATGGACTGCTTAATATCATCCCTGTCCATTGCGTAGGCGCCCAACGCTTTTATAACCTGTTTCAGCAAAATAATATTACTGGCCTCCTTCTTGGCTACAAAAGCAAAGGGGCGGGGACAGGAATCCAGAAATACAAGTACATCAAATAATCCCTGGTGGTTAGGGAAAAAAATAAATCCATCTTCAGCAGGGATATTTTCAATCCCATAAGTCTCTATCGTTACCCGTCCTGCATGGTTAGCTTTTTTCGTTACTTTCTTTATAAACTGAAAAGATTCCTCAAAGGATATTTTACTGCTTATGCCGCACCACCAGATTCTCAGCAGATAATAAGGAGCTACCCAAAAAAGTCTGATTACCATCAACGCAATTCTCATACCTGTCTGCTCCTGCTGTCAAATTTCTCTGTACTCTTCTGCTGCCGTTTCATAAAGATTATTTCCCTCAGAATCAATCACTACAATTACCGGAAAATCCTTTACCTGTAGTTTACGGATAGCTTCTGTGCCCAGATCGTCATATGCAATTACTTCCGAACTGATAATCGCCTTTGAAAGCAGAGCGCCTGCTCCTCCTACCGCCGCCAGATACACTGCTCCGTTATGGATAATGGATTGTTTTACTGCATCAGATCTTTTTCCTTTTCCAATCATGCCCTTAAGTCCAAGTTCCAAAAGAGACGGCGTATATTTATCCATTCTGCTGGCGGTTGTAGGACCGGCGGAGCCGATAGGACGCCCTTCCCTTGCTGGAGAAGGCCCCATATAATAGATGAAATTATTCCTTACATCTATCGGAAGGTTTTCGCCCTGCTCTAATGCCTCATACATTCTCTTGTGCGCGGCATCTCTTGCTGTATAAATGGTTCCCGTTATGTACACATAATCACCACTGTGCAGTTCCTTTACTGCTTCTTCATTGCAGGGTACCGTAATTTGTCTGTCCATGCTTCATTCCTTTCCCGTTCCTCTTTATATAATTCTGATACAATGCCTGTTTACATGACAGCAAATGTTGACCGCCACCGGAAGTCCTGCAATATGGGTTGGATAGGTATTGATATTGACTGCCAGTGCCGTTGTGCTTCCTCCCAGACCGCCCGGACCGATTCCCGACTGGTTTATTTTTTGAAGCAGCTCCTTTTCCATCTCGCATACATAAGGTATCCCGGAACGTTCATCAACAGGCCGTGTAAGAGCCTTTTTGGCTAAAAGCGCGCACTTTTCAAAAGTACCTCCAATACCAACTCCTATTATCATAGGTGGACATGCATTAGGCCCCGCATCCTTTACTGCTGCAAGAACCACATTTTTTACTCCTTCTATACCGTCTGCGGGTTTCAGCATAAAAATCCTGCTCATATTTTCACTGCCAAATCCCTTAGGCGCAACTGTAATTTTAATTTTATCTCCGGCAACAATATCATAATGAATCACCGCAGGTGTATTATCTTTTGTATTTTCTCTGTAAATCGGGTCTTTCACCACCGATTTACGAAGATATCCCTCCTGATACCCCTGTCTGACCCCTTCATTTACAGCATCTGTGAGAAGTCCGCCTTCCACATGCACATCCTGCCCAATTTCCATAAAGATAACAGCCATCCCTGTGTCCTGGCAGATTGGTATCATATCCTGTGCAGCAATTTGAAGATTATCTCCAAGCTGGTTTAAAATCTGTCTGCCAAGAGGAGACTTCTCAGCAACTTCCGCCTGGTTCAGTGCCTGCTTCATGTCTTCTGTCAGAAAGTGATTCGCTTCTATGCACATTTCTTTTATATTTTCTATAATATCTTTTACAGGAATCGTCCTCATACAAAGCAATCTCCACCTGGTTTTCTATTCTGTAATAATCCTTTTGGTTTCTTCCATTTCTTCCTGACTGGGATGCAGAGATATATACTTAAGTATCTCGCCGTCATCTTCATATCTTGGAATTAGATGCATATGAAAATGAAAGACTGTCTGCCCGGCAATCTCTCCATTATTTTGTATAATATTAAAACCGTCACAGTTTAACTTATCTGTCATAATTTTCATCATTTTTTTCGCAAGCTTTATAGCGTCCGCCGCTGTATCTTCCGGCAGTTCATATAAATTTGCATAATGTTTCTTTGGGATGATAAGCGCATGTCCCTTTGTTGCAGGCGCTACATCCAAAATTACTTTAAATTGATCATCCTCATAAATCGTGTGGGAAGGAATTTCCCCTGAAATAATTCTGCAGAAAATACAATTATCCTGTTTCATTTTTGTCCCTGTACCTTTCCTGTTTTTATTTTATTTATAGTAAGCGACATTAAAAATTCCGCTTTCGGCCTTGCAAAAGCTTCCATATATGGCTTTGGCAAGAACCGGAAGCAGAAATTTGTTATTTTGTTTACTATAATTATTTAAAATGTAAATATCTGATCCAGCATGCGAAGTACTTTAAAATCCCCTTTCATCTTCATGTCGCCTCCCATGAAAGCCCTCTGGAACGTCATTCTTGCATAAATAATATCATTAAGGGTTTCTCTGCTCACCTGAAGTTCTATATCAGGGTTTTCCATATTACCATAATAATAATTATTCTCTATTCCATCAACTTCTATAATAAAAGGTTTTCTTTTTCCTTCCACTACAATTTTGTAAACTGCCTTAAATCCAGGTTTAGGCGAAAAATGTCCTTTAAATTCCCTTATATATTCTTCTTCACCGTCTTCCTGCTCATTCTCGTCCATCATGCCCCGGAACAGGCTGGCAAGTTCCTGGATATCCTGCTTTTGCCTTTTCACATAACTGTCATCGGAAACATACTGGGATAACTGCTCGGATTCCTGGGGTGTCAAATCAATATTCTGTGTATTGGAAACCATTTGCTTTACAGCCTGATTGCTTGCCGGAAAGCTTGCCATCTTCTGATTGACAGTGCGGTACAGATTCTCTGCTTTTTTCTCAATAATTCTGGTATAAGCCTCATTATCGTCAAAAATAGCTATATCCGCAATATAACCGCATATGCCGCTGCACGGAAGGCCACCCAGTATTTCCCAGGCTACAGCAAGTGTCTGTTTTCCTTCCCTTTCTCCATATGTAGTGGACATTACAATAGGGCACATATATGTTTTGGCAATCTTCTCTTTATCCCCATAAAGCCAGCAGGAATCCAGAAATTGATACATATAACCGCCGATTCCATACCATTCCACGGTAGACGCAAGTATAATGCCATCTGCCGTCTTTATTGTCTGGGGCAGCGTTGTTATGTTATTTTTTAACTCATTTAAGTTAAACCTCTCAACAGTAACATGAAGCTCCTCCAGGACCGACTGCATTTTATTAATTACATATAATGTAGGATCATCCATCATTCCCCGGCCGCCATAGTAAATATTTATCTTCATATTATCCCTGCCTTTCACTAAACTGCTATATTCAGTATAAAGCGGTTTTTTCTATCTGTAAATAAATTTTAGTTTTCCAAGACGAATTTCATCGCCAGGCTCGATAATTTCCGATGCATTCGGCGCAAGACGTATACCATTTCTGAATGTGCCGTTTGTGGAATTAAGGTCCGTTATGTAAATATTATTTCCTGCTCTTGAAAATTTTGCATGCATACGGCTCATGCTCTGTTCATTAATTACCATATCTACTGCACCTGCAAGTTTCCCCACTGTAAGAGGCAGATTACTGAGATCAATATGGCTTTTGGCCTTTTTGTCTATGCTGTATAGTTTATTTTCGCAGTTTTCTGCCCAGGGTATATACACTGTATTACTATATTTTTCTTCCGCTCCCGCAATACTACTCTCAAAATCAGTCCCATAACAATACAGACTTTCCTCTTTTTTATCATCAAAGTCTTCTTTTTCTGCCTTTTTTTCTGTTTTGAAAAACCTGGGACAGAAATACCATACTGCCGGAACCAGTATAAGCACTGCCGCCAATATCCATCCTGCAATCAGATATATTTCCTGTTTATAAGACAATTCATAAAAGTACATAATATAACAGAGAAATCCTGCTCCTGCCGCTCCCAACCCCCATAAGGGAATTACTCTGCTTAATGTTCTTTTGTTTATCTCATTATTTGTACCCTTATTCTCTGGTTTTTCATTATCTTCTCTGTCATTGCTGTTATTCCAGAAATTCCCGGCGCACTCTGTTTCCTGATGCAAAATCTTATCACTGGTATATTCCTTCATATTCTTATTTTTTTCGCCATTTACCACATCATCCTGAAACCATTTTAATACTTCATCCAGGACAAATTGTTCCCTGTTTATCAGATCTGCTATTTTGTAAATTACTTCTACTGCCTCCAAATCAGCGCTGTCCACCCTGGAAATAAAAAAATCCATTAGCTGGGACAGACTTCCCTCCTGCGAATCGGGATAATACAAAAAGAAATATTCTCCCGTTGCAATATCCTGGAAAATATATTCAGGCTGTAAGACCAGACAACTTCCGTCCAGTAGATATTTCTGTAAAATATCGCTTACCACCTTAAGCTGGATAAAAAACTTTTGAATCTGTTCCATCCCGATACATTTTCCGTCATGCATACTGGAAAGGTTCTGTTTGGACGTAATTTCATAATATATCAGCACTTCACCGTTTATAAATCTTTCCTGACTGTTCAAAAGCCCTCTGATTTTATTTTCCGATATCATTTTTCTCTGATAAACATTTTCTGTTAAACAGCCGTTATCTTTTAAAATAAGGTAATTATGCCTGTAATCCTTATAGTACTTTACTTCAAACATTCCGATGCTCTCCCTTCTCTGATTACTCTTACCGGATTTAATTTCTGCACATTCTTTACTGTCAAAACTTTAGTACCTTTCTGTCCAGTCTCTACCCATACACTTTCACTGTCCTGTTTATACGCCCCCGTCTGTGTGGGGAAAAAGGGATAGGATGTCCTTCTGCGGATCAGCCTTTCCTGCACATAAGAGTCCGGCGTCCATGGATTATTTTCATATTCACCATAAATGATTTCCCCATAATTATCTTCCCCATAAGAAAATCCTGCTGCCCGCATTCCTAAAAGAAAATTATCCTGTGAAATAGCGCATCTGCAATACAAAAATAACGCTGTTAAGATAATTATCACATATAGAAATAATATAAGCGGCATAATCAATGCTGCTTCTATAGTAAAATACCCTTTCCATTTTTTATCCATAGGCCAACACTACCTCCATTCCTAACAATAAAAAGGGAATAAAAGGGATAGGTTCCCTCTTTTTCCTTATCAGACAGGCTGTACCATAAATCCCGGACAGCATAACCGCTGCGCATACTACTGCCAGAGTAAACCATCCGCCTGTCCATAATCCAAGAACCGCAGCCACCATTCCGTCTCCATATCCTATACTTTCTTTTGTTATTAATGCTAACAGCATCAAAATCCCTCCAGGAACTAATCCCCAGATAATTTCCTGCGCTGAAATCTGCCCAACACACATCCGGTAAAGCACTGCAAAGAAACCTGCTGCCAAGACTTTAAAAACAGAAATTTCTTTTTTTCTGATATCCTCCGCTGTTAATCCTGCAAGGAACAACAAACCTGCACAATCTGCTGCCATTTAAGATTCCTTTCTGCCAGAATATGACACAAAATTAATTTTCTAACCTGCACATTTACTGCATGCACCGTAACCCTCCGCCTCGCTTAAAGGAATCATATATACAGTCCTCTTAAGAGCGGAACAGTCTGACTTCCCATGATAACTGCTCCCCTCAGAAGTAATATATACAAGCCCGCCTTTGCCAGGTTTGCAGCGCTGACAGGAATAATATTTCCCTCCTGACTGATTTCTCAAAGAAGCAATCTGACCGTAACTTACCGCCTGTGTCTGTACTTTTAAATAAGTGCAATTATACTGCATATGATATCTGGTTCCTGTCTTTGTAATATACACGTACACCTCCTGTACATGTTCATTATCCTTAAGATTTTCACAATATCCAGTCCACGCATGTCCCAGAAATCTATCCTGAACCCGTATTTCCCCAATGGGAAGAAATCTGACAAAGGGCCGCAGCTTATACTCCACTGAAATTTCAATCTGTCCATTTTCTTCTATCCAGGAGAAATCCTGCACATAAATCCCTTTGTTTCCTCCTTCCACACAGAGATATGGATATATCTGACTCTCCAGATATTCTCTAATCTGCTCTTTTGCATTGTTCTTTTGTCCGTCTCCATATTTGACCAAAAAACCCACAGCCGCATTTCTATTTCCCACCTGATGCAGCGCTTCCTGTACATCAGACTGAAAACGTACTGCTTCTATACTTAACAGTATAGTTGCCATAAAAAACAAAAAAAGAGGAAGTGCAATACTGCCTTCTAACGCCATACTGGCTTTTGCTTTTTCAAAAGAAAGGAAAAATGCTCTCTTATGAAACAATATATTTTTAATTCTTTTTACCTTGAGAGAAGGGATATTTATCATAATTTATTGGTTAACCGTTAAGTACGTCAAAAGAGAGCACTTTTCCTTTCTTCCAAATTCAATTAAAAATAGCCGTATTTCCGTTTGAGCAAATAGTTATCCCCAAAATTTCCACGTCCCGTTATCTCAGCTTCTATTCTTTCAATGCACCAGTCCATTGCAAAATTATTATTTCCATCTCCAAACCGGATGTCCATTTCCATGATATCCATAGCTCGGAGATTTACTTCGTCTTTATCCATCATCAAAAGCATAGATGCAAGATATTGTCCATAAGTCCAGCCATTTCCATTGTCCGTATAGTATATAATGCCGCTTAGTACCTTATCCACGGACATTTGATGATAGGATTTTCTGACCGGAATAACGCCTCCTCTGTAAATTGTCCGCAAATCGCCGATACTTTCCAAAAAGGCACAGGCATACAGAATACTTTCCGTAACAGGTTCTTTGAACTCTCTTTTTAGCTGGACGGCATGCAGTTCTTCTGCTGCCGCCGCTGCTTGTCCCCTTAATCCTCCATCGGCCAGGGCACAGGAAAGATTATCTGCAAACCGCCATCTGAACAATCTCTGCGCCACAGCCCTTACATTCTCCATATCCGAAGGATTTCCATAAATAATATATTCCAGTTGGCATGCAAGAAGAGATTTCTCTCTTACCCTTCCCATGTAACCCATCTTGTCAAACAGATAAGACAAGAACAAATCGTCCTCTTCCCTGTAACTTCTTTCAACACCTCTGGTATTTATTATCCCTCTATGGGAAATATAATTATCTAAATAAATTTTCACACCGCTTATCTCATTAACCGGCATCTCTGCCAGATAAAGGATATCACTGCCTGCAAGACCATAAACCCAGTCCGCAGGGTTGGACAGGTGTACTTCTTTCCATTCTCCCTTTTCATTCCGGATGCGCGGCCGTTCCATTCCTGCCAACTGCTCCATAATACTGTTCCACTTTCCCATAGTATCTTCCATATCCAGACCGCCAGTTTCCGGTATTCTTTCAAAAACTTCCCTTTCAGTGCCACAGATACCGCTGTCCGCCGCATAGCAGACAGCCTGGTTTCTCATAGAAGCTCCTCTGTCCGCTGCAGAAGTTTCAAAGCTGGAAATATGGACTTTTTCCAGATACAGAGTTCCCCACGGTCCATTCTTTCTCTCCAATATTCTGGATGTATTTTCTTCTATGTAAAAACTGATCCTCTCTTCCACATTTGAAGCGGATGGCTCTTGGCCCAGATAAGAAGCGTCTACGTAGAGAAGTCCGTATCTTTCAAAAAGACCAATATGGAATTCAGACAACACAGAATTCATCCCTGTATCAACTGCACATTCCAGCCGGACCCGCCCTGCGTTTCTGACAGCACAGCCGGTAAGTAAAAGGACAAATCCTGTCATAATGGAAAGGGACAGGGATAAAAATACCGTTAAATATCCCTTCATCAGGCTAAAATGGCAGAACTGTCTGCGGAAATCTTTTCAAATATGACGCTGGCAAGTTCCTGGATCTGGGTTTTAAAAATTAAAACCAGTCCAATAAGCACTACGATAATAAGAATCATTTCCACGGTTCCCATTCCCAGGTTATTATTCCACTTTTTTAAACTATTTTTTTTCATACTTTCTCCATTCCGGCATTTTAAATACCTATACATTTTTCATAAGTTTCGTTTGCTTTTGTTGTTTTTGTTTTAAATGCTTCCAAAATCCAGATACGCGGGCATTAAAATCAAAAACATGACCACCACTAACATCATCATCATGGGAAGGAGTAATCTGGTACCTGCCTCTTCACCCATCTTTTTTGCCATTTTTCTTCTGTCCTCCTGAGCATTATCAGCTTCCCCGGCAAGAAGCATAAGAAGCTGGTTATTGCCCTGTTTTAAATGCACCGACAAAAGAAAACTTAACCTGCGGTATCTCATTTCACCGCACCGCCTGCCTAATTCCTGATATGCCTGTTCTTCCATCACACCGTTTTCTAACTGATAGCAGACAATCTTTAATTCCTCCCATAAATAATTATTTTTTTCTTTCTTTTGACTGCCATAATCTGCCTTCATTCTGATAAAGGCATTTTTTACATTCAGCCCGGCAGATAAATATAATCTCAATTTGCTGACAAAACCGGGGTACTCCATGATAAGCTGTTCCTTTCTCTTTTTACAGTTTCTTTCCAAATCATTTTCCATTCCCCGGCATACAAGCACACAGCCTGCCAGAGTAAGAATCAACAAAAATATTGTATTGTCCTGCTTTATTTCCTTCCAGACAATATCTCTGCCATCTAAAATCGCCGGAAGCGTAATCTCTTTTTGGCTTTTTCCTGTCGAATCGATCGTCTCCAATTCATTATTAAGGGTTTCAAAAAATATCTCTTCTTCATTAAGCAGTTCTGGCAGTAAAAATATCTTGTAGGTAAAGCGCTTCTCTTTGCCTGTGCCTGCAACCTTCACAGTCAGTTCCTCCCACTCTCCTTCGCCTGTAACTCCTTTTCTGTCCACGCTTCCGTCCCGGCCAATTCTCCCACTGTCTGTATCACACCAGTTAAGCCGGAACGGATATCCTTCTACCGCAGATATCAGATTTAAGTTTCCGGTTATATGGTGCAAATCCTGGTTTTCCTTTTTAATCACATCAGGCAATTCTGCATAAAGCTGATCAAAAAGCTCATCTTCCTCATGTTCCGTAAATGTTCTCTCTGCAACGAGAAAGGGCATTTTTCTGCTCCATTCCTCTGTTTTTGCCTGTAGCATTACCTTATAATCTCCTACGCCCCATTCATTTCTTAAAAGCTGCGCCCCGTCTGTCAGTCTGCCCTCCCTCTGGCTGCCTAGATGTGAGCAGACAGCAGACACTATCCCAATAATAAAAACCAATAATATCGTTGCTAATTTCCTAATCTGGTGATTATCATACAGTTTCTCAATATCTGCAAGAGGATGAAGTTCTGCCAGTGCCTGCAATACTTTTGTATTTGCCTTGCTGCTGTCTTTCCATTTCTTATATAAAATTTCAGCCAATGGATAAATTGGATTTTTCATAAGGGACTCCTTTAAACTCTGATAGAAACAATCCGTACCGACCATACATAGGCCGCCAGATAAATCATCAGGCATATAGTCATCAGCAAAACTCCTGACATACTGTGATATAATCCTCTAAAATATCCCGGCGAAGTAAGATTAATATACAGCATAATTAAAAACGGCATGGCATTCATAATTTTCTGTTCCAACCCTCTTGCGCTGAGCAGTATACTGATTTCCTTTTCAGTTTCTATCTTGTGTACAATTACCGACGCTGTTTTTTCCATTACAGAAGCCATATTGCCACTGCACTGGTGGGATATTTCATACACGGATGCAAATTCACTGATTTCTGCTATGCCAAGTTGATTTCCCATCTGCTTCCACAACCTGGAAAAGGCAATATTATTTTCCCTTCCAGACCTAAGAGCCTGTATCATATGACAAATCGTGCTTTCCTTCCCATACAGCGCTTTCATATCCTGATAGCTGGATATAAAAGCATTTTCCGGAGAATAGCCTGCCTTTTGCCCGGTAGATGCAAGCAGCATCAACTCCTTAAACTGTTCCCTGGCTATTTCCTTTTTTCTTTCAAGGAGCGCTCCTTTTTCCATCCGATAATAAAAACATCCGATGACAGAAAGAGGAATGACGGCCAGAAAAGACTGATAGAAAAAATAATCCAGCACAAGAACCACCAGAACACTTTTTACGGCAAGCCTTCTTTTTTCTTTAATTGTTACTGGCAAAAAGTCATTTGTATCACAATCCTGCCCTTTTAATTTTATCCCCACCTTTAAAATCTCCTGTCCGCTTCAGTTTTCCTTCAATGTATCCGTCTGCTTTCTTTCCTGAAATTTCATATTTGAAAATGGTCTGCATCTTAACCTCCTCTTTTATAACTTCCACTGGTTCGGCAATTTCCAGAACATGCCTGCTACCGTCTTTAAGTCTTCCCAAATGTATCATCAGGTCAAATCCCGACACAATCTGTTTGCGTATGGCAGTAAGGGGCATCTCCATCCCCATTAAAACCATCGTTTCCAGACGGCTTACTACATCCCTGACGCTATTGGCATGAACAGTGGTCATGGCACTGTGCCCTACATTCACACTTTGAAGCATGTCAACAGCTTCTCTTCCTCTCACCTCCCCCACGATTATTCTGTCTGGCCGCATCCGCAAAGACGCCTTAATCAAATCGCGGATTGTTATTTCTTTACATCCTTCTACATTGGCATTGCGGGTTTCCAGACTTACAAGATTTGGAATCCCTCTTATCTGCAGTTCTGCACTGTCTTCAATGGTAATCACCCTCTCAGTATCTGGAATAAACTGTGAAAGAACATTTAAAAAGGTTGTCTTTCCTGAACCTGTCCCGCCGCTTACCAGGATATTGCACCCTGCCTGCACCAGATTTTCCAGCCAGTCCTGACATTCTCTGGTGAGAGCCTCCATGGAGATTAACTGTTCAATGGTAATAGGATTGGGGGGAAATCTTCTGATAGTGAGAATCGGCCCATTTATGGCCACAGGATCCAAAACTACATTCACCCTGGCCCCGTCGGCAAGTCTGGCGTCTACAATCGGCGATGCTTCATTTACCACACGATTGCACCCTGCCGTAATCTGCCAGATAACATGCCTTAATTTCTCCACAGAATCAAAACTGATATTTATTTTTTCTAATTTTCCTTTCCTCTCTATAAAAATCCCATGAATTCCATTTACCATAATCTCTGTGATTTCCGGATTTTCAATTAATTCCTGCAAAATTCCAAGCTGCCGGATAGAATGAAATATATCCCTGCGGAGCTGTTCTCTGGCTGTAACTTCCAGACAATGCTTTTTACTCTCCTGCTTAATCTGCTCATCAATGATTTCCCTGACTTCTTCCTCGGTCATTTGTCTGGAAAGGTCAATTTTCTTCATGATTGCCAACTGAAGATCTGCGATGTCTTTCTTATCCATCCAAATCCCCCTTTATTAAATCAGGAAAAACTTTTGCCCTGATATACCCTGCCAGTTCTCCATAGGTCAGTTCTTCAAAGCGTAATGGAAGTTTCTGAAATACGGGAAGTTTCCATTTAGTCGTTTTGGCAGCAATATCCCCGTAATTCATACACTGGAGAGCCTTTTCGTACTGCTCTGTCTTGGCCATGGCAAGACCGTCTTCCCTTGAAATTGTATAAATATAATCACATCCCCGCAGCACATCCCATAAATCCATAATGCCGTCGGAAAGGTCAAGTACGAGATATTCATATTCACTGGTTTTTTCAATTTCCCCAAACAAATCAAGCCACTGTCCTCCCCGTATTCCGACTAAATTGTGATAGATTTCCGCCGGAGGAATAAAATCCAGCCCGTTTACTGTCTCAACCATACTTTCCATGCGGTATGCAAGTTTTTCCCGGGCACAGCCAAAATAATACATAAGGTCGGAAATATCACTGTCAAACTCCCGGCACAGCATTTTAGAAAACCCTGAATATATTTCAAAGTTTAAATAAAGAGTCTTAAACTGCCTTGCAAGCATCTGCCCCAGGGTAAGTGAAAAAGTCGTCTGTAAACATCTTCCAACAGGCGTGTAAACACCGATAATTTTCATTTTGCGTAATCCTGTCCGTAAAGTCCCTGGCACAGTCTCTGATTTGTCCGTATAATATTCCATTATTTCGTGGAGAATATTTTCTGACGACTGGTATTTGCTGATATGATGCAGCGCTTTGTTAAGATTTTCCCCGCTTTCGCTGAGAATAATGATGTGTGGAATTTTCATGGATTCCACTTCCTGTTTGTAGGCGCTTTCTGAGATGAGAAGACACTCAATATCTTTTATTTGAGCACAAGAATAAAATTTGTTTTCATCAGTAAAAACATATACCTGAAACGGCAGATTTGTCTTTCCACTGATAAACTCCATAAGCCGATATGCGTAACTCTCCTCGCTGTCAAAAATCGCAAGGATTCTTTTGTCCAATCGTAACCCCCTTTCCGATTATAAAAATCAGACAGAATTCAATACAATTATCTGTTACAAATGTTGATAACCCTACAATTGGGCATCAGACTTCGCGGCATCGTTAAATACTGACTGCCTGAAAAAATAAAATACTGGTTTCTGGAAGGAATCCTTCCGGTGAACTTAAGACTTAATAAATGATTACTTAAGAATGTTCTGTTTGTAAAATGGATTATAATAAAAAAATTACCCCTTGTCCAGAGGTAATCTTCATCTTTTTTATTTTTGTCAATATTTAACAAAACAGTCAGAAATTTAGCCTTAAAAAATCATGTAATCCTTGAAAATACAGGGTTTTTACATGTCAAAAAACTATAAAACGCCTTTTGTAGACCATACAGAACCTTTTAAACGTTCCTCATACATAGTTGCCATATCAAGAGCTTTTCCAAATGCTTTAAAGCTGCTTTCTGCAATATGATGGTTATTTACACCTGAGATCTGCTTAATATGGAGATTCATGGATGCAGTATAGGAAACTGCATAGAAAAAGTCATGAATCATTTCTGTCTGCATGGTACCAAGCAGGGGCACTGTATACTGGGCATTATAGGAAAAATAGGGTCTCCCTGACAAGTCAACAGCACATAGGACCAGCGCTTCATCCATAGGCAGCATTGCGCTCCCGTATCTCTTAATTGCTTTCTTTTCCCCTACAGCCTGCTTTATTGCTTCCCCTAAAACAATTCCGCAGTCTTCCACGGAATGGTGGGAATCTACTTCAAGATCTCCCTTACACGTCAAATCAAGGTCAAACAAACCATGGCGGGCAAATCCGTTCAGCATATGGTCAAAAAATCCTATTCCTGTATTAATATTGCATTTTCCGCTTCCGTCCAGATTCAGTGTCAGGCTGATCTCAGTTTCTTTTGTTACTCTGTTTACTGCTGCAATTCTTTCTTCCATGTAGATTCTCCTTATTTTCTTGATAATACCGCCGAAAAATAATATTTTGCACCAATATAATAGCACTCCACATAATATAATGGCGTAGTATCTTCCAGCAACGTCGTACATTCCATCCGCAAAACCGGGGAATCATGCGATATTCCAAGGCTTTTTTGGATTTCTACGCCGGGCATATCGGCTTCTATTTTTATTTTACCATCTCCTATCTTATGATGGTAGACCTGCTCGTAAATTTGATATAAAGAACTTGTATCATCCAGATATTTCTGCATATTGGGACACAATCTCTGCGGAACATAAGCAATTTCATAGGCCATGGGACTTTCATCGCCTTTACGTATCCTTGTGATCCGGTAGCACTTTTCCATATCTTCCAGTTGAAGTTCCCCGATGATATGCTTACTTTGCGGGGAAATCAATTCAATAGAAACAAATTCCGATGAAGGGCGGATATCCCTGCTTTTCATTTGTTCCGTAAAACTTTCCAGTTTTGTAAGCTGGTAATCAGATTTCTTATGTTTGACAAAAGTTCCTAAGGCAGGTCTTTTTATAATGTAATCCTCATTTTCCAGATTTGCCAGCGCCTTGCGTATGGTATCCCTGCTGACACCATATTCCATCTGCAGTTCTTTTTCTGTCTTAATTTTATCACCCTGCTTATATTCCCCATTCTCAATCTTTTCTTTTAGTTGTTTGTAAATTGCCAGATAACGGACTTCTTTTGTTTTTTCCATATTTTACCGCCAAACCTGCTTTCCATATCGTTTGTCCTATTTCTATTTTAAATCAATTACCCCTGCTTTTCCAATACTATTTTTCAAAAAAAACGGAGACTGCCTGAAAGATATCAGGTAAAGTCTCCGCTGTCCTTAAGTCTGCCTTTTACAGTCAAATATTTAAAAATTCTGCTGCTGCCGCTGCAACAGCTTTTCCTGCCATTCCGTCAATAGCCGTTCCCACCACAAGTATATTAACGCCCGTTTCCTTAAAGGCTCTGAAATTATCAATATTGATGCCTCCTTCCGCCAGAGTGGGAACCTTTACCGCCTCCACCATAGCACAAAGCCTTTCTTTTAATATTTCTGGTATCTGTCCCGCTTCAAGTCCTTCGTAACTCATCCCTGTCATAAGGCCAATCATATCTGTCCCGATTTCTTCCATCTGTCTTGCCAGCCGGGCTGTCTCTTCAGGTTTTTCTGCTGGAATCCCAAAGGTATGTAAATCCGTAGGCAGTCCAATATACGCATCAACACACAGACCGAATTTGTGGGCTTTCTTTACCAGTTCTTCCAAATCATAAAGGGAAGATTTGTGTGTGTGCAGTCCGTCCGCACCTGCTCTCGACATCATAAGGAAATCCTCGTCCGTAAGGGGAGTGGGAAGGATTTCAGTAAAACCGCCCGGAATACCTACGGTAATATAAATATCCTTACCTACCACATTTCTTACACCCTGTGTCACCTCCGCCATCTGTGCAACGGTAATTCCATGGCGTACCTGCTCTGCTGCATGCATGGTAGTAACCCCCTTGTATCCTCTTGCCAGGGCCACTGCCGGGTGATTGGGTTCAAGCATCGTTACGCCTGCATCCACAACTGCTTTTGCCATCCGCGCATCATCGCCTGTTATGCCTGTACTTAAAATTGTATGGCCGTTTCCTTTCTCAATTGCTTTTTTCACTTTATCCATACTGACGCTCATTTTACGCGCCATATCATTTGTATACATAATTTCCCTCCAACTTAATATTTTCTACCTTATATTGTCATATATTTTTGGCCAGTTCACTTTTTTTATCAGAAATATTGCATACAACAGTGAGAACCGTCTGCATTGCTACTGCTGCTGCCATACATACAATTGCCATCACAACTTTGTCATTTGACATAAATGGGGCAAGGAAACATGGCACATATGCTGTACACTTCACGTCAAACATTCCAATCAGGAAACCAGTCACTGTTGCAGAGGCGATAACAGATGCAAATATTTTTTTGCTGGCAAACATGAATGGATAGGCTGCTTCCACAAATGTCCCAAATGCAAGATTAATAATTAAATTGGGAATACTTGTAACCCGGTCGCTTTCCTTCTTGGGAACCAGTATATTTCCAAGCTGGAGTCCGGCACATACCATAACCATGGAGCACAAATCAATACATCCCAAAAAGCTGTAACCAGTGGCTTCCATTTCCAAAAGTATAATAGGGAGAATTGCGGCATGATAGACACCGCCCATAATTGCAAACCAGATTGCAAAGCCTGCGATTGCTCCTGCAAGAACAGGATTAAAAGCCAGTGACCAGTCAATGGCTGCTTTGATCATATTTCCTATCCATAAGGCAACAGGTGCTATTAAGAACATACCTATAAACCCTGCAATAAGACCTGATATTCCGCCTGCCGCAATATTAGCTGTGGTTCCCGGCACTTTATATTTAAAACATAATGAAATAATATAATATGCTAGAACGCCTGCAATAATACCCGTGCAAAGACCTCCAATGATTCCTCCGTCAATGGAAAGGGCACCGGCCACAATTCCCGCTACAATTCCCACTTCGTCCAGTCCGGATACCTGTTTTGCCGCTATTGCCGCCAATACAATTGGAAGATATCCCACCAGAGTATTAAATGCGTCTTCTAACACGCCAAGCCCGGGAATCTTGCCAAGCGCAAGGCACAATGCCATTGCAATAAATCCCGGCATGGAGGCCATCATAATGCCCCTGAAATTAATTCTCTTCCAGACATTTCCCTGCTGAATCTGACCTCCCCCCGCAGAACCGATAATTGGTGTATATTTCATGCCCCATTCCTTTGAAAAAGCGGATACTGCTGAAATAGCCCTTGTTCTGTTAGTGGTTCCTGTGGTCCCGGAAGCTGCTATCACACGACATCCCATGGCCTGTGTGTTTGCCATGGATGTTCCGCCTGTGCCGGCACACGGAATCTTTTTTCCGGCGGCAGCCTTAAGCGCCTGCTGGTTCACACCTTTCGGGTCACAGCTAAGAAGCATAATTCCATCAATTTCACCTTTTTCAATCAGGTCTGCCAGTTCCTTATCCTTTTCTTCCGACAACTGGTTAATTTCTTTTAACGCCTTTTCCTCACTGCATCCCACAGCATTTTTCCCGGCAAGGGTCCACAACTTTGCCTTTGCATCCATGGAAATATTGTCCATGGACGCACCTGTCCCAATAAACTGAATATAGGATACTTCTATTCCGGCAGATTCTGCCTGCGTAAATATTTCTTTCATCATTTTCTCAGGATCAGCGCCGCCCTGATTATACAGATTTCCTCCGCTGCTCCCTATAACCGCTATATGCTTCATATCCTTTTTATCCTTTCCTGTATATTTTGTTCTTTTAGCGCTTTCATGAACTATACATATAGTATCATATTGTACGTACATTTGTATATTGCTTATTTAGCTAATTATAGCCATTTTTATTGTATATTTTATACAATAAATTATTATTTTTAAACTTTATTATATACATTTTATCTCTTTTAGATACATGCATTCAGATATAAATGTATGTATATTGTTATGTATAAAATATATATGTATGTATCTTTATATTATAATTTTATATACGCCAATATTTTATTTATAAGAGCATATAAAAATTAATCCCATAAAGCATTGCAATCCCTGGAAGCCCAAGAATTCCGCTTGTCAAAAATGTTATTGGATTATATCCAATTTTCATACCCGGTACAACATCGGCAAGAAACAGATTAAGAAAGTAAACCGCCATCATGCCCGCAATACCGCGTAACACAAAGTTAAGCATCCATTCTGCCTTATTTTTCACAGCGCCAATGAGCAGCACGAATACCAATATCCCAATTATTAAAAAAGCGCCTGTATAGTTTTCCATAGACATCCCCCTTTTCGTTCAAATATATGTCCGAATTTTTCAGCATATGCCGGAATAAAGGGAAATTTTTTTGTTTATACTTTAACATATAGGTAATTATTGGATAATCCCGGAATAATATGTAAGGGGATTATTTTGAAATGAAATGAGGGATGTTATGAAGATGTATTTTAGCCAAAGTTCCCGCGCAAACCGCACGCTGTCAGAAAAGGAAATAGAGCGCAACGCTTTGCTGTCAGACCTGGAAAAGACGAAAAGAGCACTGGAGATTGCCTATGCCGGCTTCGACAATGTGACAGAACCCGATTTGATTGACTGCTATATTTATGAGGTTAATTCTGTTCTGAAACGCTACAAGTTTCTTATGGAACAGGCAGCGGCTTTACTTCCGCTGCCTGAAGAAGATACCCATCCTGCGTCTTTAAACGCGGAAGCCCCTGCTGCTTCCCTGATCGGATAAGCTTTCCGTCAGAGTATTTTTACCATAAGTAAGTCCGGCGTACACTGTCTGCGTATTGCCCATTACAGGACCGGATGTATCCTGCCTGCTTACTTCCGCGTATGCGTCATGCAGTTTTGTCATGACAGATTTTACATGTAAAAGATTTTCCGTACTATTGCGAATATCTGCCCTTGCCAGTTCTCTGTTGGCATAAAGGTAAAGCTGTAACAGGTTCATGGCCAGTTCATACTCTAGATGCAGGGATGTCATCAATTCTTTGAGACATCCTCTTGCTTTTCTTATGCCGTCCTGAAATCCCGCTCTGTCTTCCTTATCATGGGCCTGTACTGCTTCATCAAGATATATCAGGAACATTTCATAAAGAATAACCACCAGTTCACTCTTATTTGCCTGTGTGATTTTAAGCGTATACTCCTGTTTTAATTCCTTCGTCATTTTTTCTTACGGCCTTTCCAGACAAATATGTCTAACCATTATTGAAGAAGCTGCAATACCTGGGCAGGTCTTTCATTTGCCTGCGCCAGCATGGAAGTGCTTGCCTGGGACATTACCTGCAAAGTTGTATACTCTGTCATCTCCTCAGCCATATCCGTATCCATAATCCGGGAATAAGCTGCCGTCATGTTTTCCTTGGAAATATCCAGCGTGCTTATGGTATGTTCAAGACGATTCTGATATGCACCCAGGCCGCTTCGTGCAGCGGATACATATTTAATAGCATCATTCATCCTGCCAAGGGCTTCACGCGCGCCCTCCTGCGTGGACATATCCACTCTGGATAAGCCCATGTTCTCAAGGGAAATCTTGGGAATCCTGATTCCAAGCTGCTGCCCTTCATTGGCTCCTATCTGCATATCCATGGAACCAAAGCCCTCAAGCCTCATTTCTATATTTGCAAGCTGGAGATTCGCTACATTGTCTTTTTCTACACGGACTTTCAGTTCAAAACCTTTCTCACCCTTAATGGATATAACATTTCCATCTACCGTAATTTTATCCATCAAATCATTAGACGTAAATGCCGTTCCTGGTGTAAACCCGGCTTCCTCAAATCCGGTACCCGGCGTAAAAGCAGTTACCTCTTTTATACTGCCGTCATCATTAAAATCAACATCCAGCGCATTAATATTGTAAATTCCGCTTCTGACAGCATCGCTGTAATAAGTCACCTTAATATCCTGGTCATTCGTATAACCCCTAAGGTCAAAGGAGCCATCCAGTATTTTCTGTCCGTTAAACTCCGTTTCATTGGATATTCTCTCAATTTCCTCCAAAAGAGCCTGCACTTCCTCGTCCACTGTCTCCCTGTCATTGTCGGTCAGGGTTCCTGTACTGGCTTTTACTGCAAGCTGATTGACTCTCTGCAGCATATCATGGATTTCACTTAAAGTACCGTCTGCAATCTCAATAATGGAAACGCCGTCCCCTGAATTCCTTGTTGCCTGGTCTATTCCCTCAATCTGGGCGTTCATACGCTTTGAAATAGCCAGACCAGCGGGGTCATCTTTTGCATTTACAATCCTTAAGCCTGATGACAGTCTGCCAAGAGACTGCTGCAGTTTATTATCGTTTTTTGTCAATGAATTGTTGGCAAGAACTGCCGATACGTTATAACTGATTCTCATAATTTATATTTCCTTTCTTTCTGCCTGTTTCCTGTACATATCCAATAAATGCCTTTGCTGCCCGGTAAAGGGCTTTTGAATCGTCCCCGGACTGCCTGCGATCCGTTTCCTTTAGTGAAAACTCCGCCAGATCCAGGTTTTCTCCCACTGCAAAATAGATTTCTTTATCCTCTATTTGTTCTTTCTTAAATCTCTCTTTTAAGAGTTCCTGATTCTCTTTCAGAAGCCCGGTCCCTTTTTCCGAATTACAGATACAGAACCCGGTAAGCCCCTGATTTGTCATCTTAAACTCCGCAGCAGTTTTTCCAAAAATTTCTGATTCAAAAGCAATTGCAACTTTACTTTCCTTTTGTCCGTTATGTATAATCTTAAGATTGATGGAGGTGAGGGAACCGTCTATATCCGCTGGTATTTCGTAATTCTCCTCTCTCGCCATGCTTCCCATAAAACTAATCTGTTTATAAAGAGTGCTCATGGCCTTTACGTCCAGCGCTGTCCGGGCATCGGAATAGGCCATTCTTTCAATCATTTTCTGAAGGGTTTCCTGCAGCCTTTCATACGCATTGCAGGCATTTTCTTTTCCCTCCAGGGCCTCCAGAACTTCTTCCCCGGCCTGCCCTATGAAATCAGTATCACCGCCCTGATCTTCCCCGGCTTCTTTTTCCTCATCCTGCCTGCTTAATTCTTTCAACTGTCCCCAGATATCTTTCGGGCTTTTTAAAAGATATCCTGCAGCCATAAGGTTATCCGCAGTAACTGACTGTCCGTAATCGGAGAGGTACCGGAATACTTCCTCCTCGGATTTTGCCGCCGTCCGCACCTGCTCATAAACCATATGATCAAATTCTTTTCCGGCCTGTTCATCTCCCGCTTCATCAAGCATCTGTCCCAATGCCTGCATATCCGGCTCTTTCTCAGACTGATAAGCTTTTTCAATCTGACTGCTGATGCTTTCCCTTCCGGTTTCCCTGGCGTTTACGCCGCCAAACCTGTCATCTACGGAATAATCCATCTTTCCACGTTTATTACTCCGCAGTGCGCTTAAAAGATTTCCCAGGGTAAACTCTGCTCCCATCTGCCAGAGAGCGCCTACAGCCGCATCGTCCGCTTTTTCAACCTGACGTACCAGTCTGTATATGCCAATATATGCGCTTTTTTCTTCTTCGGATATATCCTTCTGCTTTTCAAGTTTATACAGAAACCGGCTGTAAGATTCCATTTCCCCTGCCGGGTCGGTCTGGGAACTTAAATAAGTATGTAACTCTTCCAGAGACATGACAAGTGGATTTACACCCTCCCGAATCATATTTAAGACCCGTCCTGGTTTCATCTCTTCTATCACACTGCCCAGCAAATCGTCTTTTTCTTTTACCTGCTCTATATTTTCCGCTGTAATTTCAACGCTGTTGTATCCAAGTATCCTTACCGCGCGCCTGTTAGCATCAGAAAGTTCTAAATTCATGCTTTCAAGAATATCATCCACATTTCTGAAAGCCTTTTGTATGGAATCCCCCATATCCTTCCGGGGTTCTGTCATCATTGTCTCATAACTCTGCCCTGCTTTCTCATAAGCAAGTTTCTGGCTTGCGCCATAGTCATATACTTCCCGCAGGGTATCTGTTCTGGAAACACGGACTATGATATCTGCCGGGGAGGACTTAATTCCCCGCAGCACATCCAGAGTTTCCTTATATAGAGAAGCTTTTTCTTTGGCCTCCCCGGTATCTACCTGTCCTGTCAGGGCCGTGGCATAGCTTTCTTCCGCCTTTTTCAGCTTGCCGACCAGTTCTTCCAAAGGCGCGGTCTCTATCTGAAAACCGCTCCGCAGAAGCTTGATGTTTGCCTCTACAGTCATGGACAATCTGATTTCTTCCATCAGTCTGCGCCCGTGGACATTCATGGGAAGTTCCTGCCCGGGCAGTTCATTCTGCAGGGCGAAAATGTTCCGCAGCGTAAGAGGTAAATTCTTTGCTGTGATAACATCCACTACCAAGATATCCACTGAAAGGGTTTTCTCATATATTTCCGCCGCCTGCCGGGCGTAAGTCTCTTTTTTTCCCAAATCTGTCTTGGCCGGGTCTGTCCCGTCTGCCACTGCACAGGCAGCAGAAGTCATAAAATCCTTATAGGATACTGGAAACTGATGGGACTTAATATCATTTAACAAAGTAAAAGTATCTGTGTTTAAGGGAATTCCCTTCTCTACCAGCCATTCCGCATCCTTAAGCGTCTGTTCATTTACTTCATATCCTGCACCGGTGATTACCCTTTCCATCTGGGGACGAAGCTTTTCAAAATCGATTTCTTCGGGCTTTCTGGCATAATATCCTGCTACTGCGCCTGCCGCATAGTAGCCTTTACCCTGACGGGTATCACTGCCGGAAGCTGAATACTTTGCAGTATATAAATTTTCAGGCGTAGGGTCAAGGTCATTCTCAACCATATATTTGATGCTTCCATCAGAAGGGATTCCTGCCTGATTCAGTATCTGGAAAGCTTCCATAACGGCATCAACATTTTCCTTAGTCAGCGGCACGTCCTTTTCCGCAAATTGCCTCTTTAATTCCCTTGCAAAGGCTTCGCTGCCCGTGATATCTTTCAGGGCGTCATCGCTGATGGTATCTGTGTAACCTTCCACCTGGACTCCCCCTTTAGCAAGAGCCGCCTTAATTTCATCGACAATGGTAACAACTGTCTCAATTTCCGTACTTCCGGGATGGAATCCTTCCTCCTGAAGCTTTGCAAAATCTTCGTCTGACATGGAATTAGACATCACTGCCATATAATTACGCCGGGCAGTAATGTCCTGCTGCCCTGCTTCTGCCATAACCTCTTCTGCGGTCCGTCCATGACCTGCGTATGCGCTGTTATCCATAACTGTGCCAGAAATGTCTAATGCAAACCCGCCATTTTCTATCTTTTCAGAATCCTGGGGGGTACGGTATGAAGTTGCTGTCCTGTCTACATTTGTATATACCCGGGCGTTTTCCGCCCCATCAATTAAAATATTCATGTAAACACATCCTGTAATTTTAAAATATACATCTGCTTCCCTCACTACAATATTACATGCCGGCACACTCCGCGAATCGCCTTATTACATCAAACGCTGTCACCCTTTGCGAGACGGCTTATTGACCAGAAACCATCGCTGCGTAATCCGGCTTTTTATTGAAGAAAAAGGGTAAATGCATCATGCATTCACCCTTTATTTCGGCACATACGCTCTTTTTCTTAACATCTGTTAAAAAACAAATATTGCCGCTGCATAAGCAGGCAGATCAAAAGTAATACTGTAATCCTTGTAATCGCAATAATCCTTTACGGCAGTTACTTCCTTTGGAATGGTGCAGCCGTTCCCTCCAAACCGTTCTTCCACACTGCATAAAAGCAGCTTATATTTCTTTTTCTTAGGAACGCCCAGCTTGTAATTTTCCCATGCAATGGGCGTCATATTAATAACAAATAGCAGATTGTTTTTGCCGTTGGAAGCTTTTCTGTAAAAGCTGTAGGTACTCCTGTCCTTGTCGTCACAATTAAGCCATTCAAATCCATCCCAGCAGTTGTCAAATTCATACATACATGGATATTTCCTGTATATAGCAAGCAGTTCCTTTACATATTCCAGAAGTCCTTTATTTAAATCCTCTCCCAGCAGATACCAGTCTAACTCTCTCTCTTCACTCCATTCCCTTTCCTGTCCGAAGTCCTGTCCCATAAAGAGAAGCTTTTTCCCGGCATGTCCGAACATATAGGTATAGCCGCAGCGCAGATTTGCATATTTATCCACGGTATAGCCCGGCATTTTGTTCACCATGGAACATTTTAAATGTACCACCTCATCATGGGATAAGGGCAGGATATAATTTTCGCTGTCATTGTAGGACATGGCAAAGGTCATGGCATAATGGTTATCTTTCCTGAAATATGGATCCAGTTTCATGTATTCGCAAAAATCATGCATCCAGCCCATATTCCACTTAAAATAAAATCCAAGGCCGTCATCTTCCACTGCCCCTGTCACTTTAGGCCATGCCGTGGATTCCTCTGCAATTGTCAGAAATCCCGGATAGGTACCGCGCACAACAGAATTCAAATGCTTGAAAAATTCAATAGCTTCCAGATTTTTGTTGCCGCCGTATTTATTGGCAACCCACTGCCCGTCTTTTTTACCGTAATCAAGATAAAGCATGGATGCTACGGCATCTACCCTTATACCGTCAATATGGTACTCCTTAATCCAGAACAGGACATTGGCTATAAGAAAATTCTTTACCTCTGTCTTTCCATAATTAAAAATCTTGGTTCCCCAGTCGGGATGCTCACCTTTACGGGGATCGGGATCCTCAAAAATACACTGTCCGTCAAACCGCCCAAGACCATGGGCGTCTGTGGCAAAATGGGCGGGAACCCAGTCCAGTATGACGCCGATTTTATTCTTATGAAGCTTATTGATAAGATACATGAAGTCCTCCGGCTCCCCATAGCGGGAAGTAGGCGCATAGTATCCTGTCACCTGATAGCCCCAGGAACCGTCAAAGGGATGCTCTGCAATTCCCATAAGTTCCACATGGGTGTATTTCATTTCTTTCAGATACTCTACAATCCTGTCCGCAAACTCCCTGTAATTATAATACCCTTTCTCTTCCGGTCTGGGATGGCGCATCCATGAACCAATATGACATTCATAAATAGCAACCGGTTCATGATTATAATCTTTATTTTCCCGTTCCTTCATCCAGGCATCGTCAGACCATTTAAATCCGGAAATATCCACTGTCCGGGAAGCTGTGCCAGGGCGGAGTTCCGCACTGTTTGCAAAAGGATCCGCCTTATACAAACGTTCCCCGTAAGGAGTGGTAATCAAAAACTTATATAACTCGTGAATCCCCACTCCCGGAATAAATACCGCATAAATCCCTCCAGGCCCCAGACGTTCCATAGGATTTGCATTTTCATCCCAGCCGTTAAAAGTACCTATAACATGGACACTTGCTGCATTTGGCGCCCATACACCAAAAAACATCCCGTCCTGCCCGTCCTGCACAGAAGGATGCGCGCCCAGCTTTTTATAAATGTCGTAATGGGTGCCCTGTGCAAATAAATACTGATCTGCCTCTGAGATAAAAACCTCTGTTTCTGCTTTTTTCCCTGTTTCTTCCATAACCTTTAACCCCCAGTTTTATTAATAATGCATAAAATCGTTCTCCCTAAGGACGATCATATCCTCATCATCATATCTTTTGCCCAGCAGAATATCAAAAAAATGCTTTGGCGTTTTCCGGTCTGCATAATAAATCGCCTCATCTACCAGTTCCTCTATTTCTGCAAGGGTAACTTCATGGTCGCTGGTCTGCATATCCGCAATTCTTGTATGAAGAGCCAGCACACCCAGTTCATCAATCGTATACTCCTGTTCAAGAGCATATTTCTTAGCATATTTCACCAGCGTCTGGTCATCCAGCGCTTCCACATCCACTCTTATATTAAATACACTTTTTATATCAGGATTTTTGACCAGAAACTCATTTATCTTAGGCTTGGTATCCTCAAGTAAAATAATAAGCCCTTTTCCCTCCTGTTCCAGTTCCTTGAGAAGCTGGTCCACTGTCTGTTTTTTCATGGAGGAGGCCGCTTCCACAATAAGAGCGCCTCCTGCAAGCTTGGATAAGGTCGATGCTATATCCTTCTTATTCATGACTGAACCGGAAATTTTAGCCACCTTTCCTGAAAAATTATTGTCTGAAAGCTGTATCTCCTTTACCAGAAGCTTTGCAAGAGCTGTGGTTTCCGTCCCTTCTTCCCCTGTGATAATTACATTTCCGGTATAAGACGCCATACTGATATTGTCAATTGCTTCCACAATCTGGTTTCTGGTGCGTTTATGATGGATAAAAGGAGCAAACTGCTCTCTTTCACTGTTTGTCATTTCCCTTACAGTATGTTTATTATCACTCTCTTCTTTTGCCTTTTGTTCATCAGGAATTTCTGGAACAACTGCTTTTTCATCCACAAATCCTTCCTGCGGTTCCGGCCCGGAATCCGGTTTTACATCAGTCTTTTTATTTTCTTCCTTAACTCTCTTTAATGCTTCTTTCTTTTTCCTTCCCTTTGCAGCTTTTGATTTGAAAACCTCCTTTAAAGCCTCCAGCTCTTCTTCCGAAACCCCGTTTTCCGGAATTTCATGGTTTTCTAAAATCTTCTGGTTTTCGTCCTCTGGTTCCGTCTCCTGAATTACAGATTCATTCTCTATTTCATCCCGGAACTCATCCTCAGGATCTTTTGCTTCCTCCATCTTATCAATATCAGTTACTTTAATAACCTTAGGACGTTCCTGGGCTGCTTTAAGCTTTTCTTCCCTGATAGCCGCCGTTACCATTGCTTTTTCCAGTTCTTCCAAAAGCCCGGACTTCGTGGCTTCATCAAAGTCGGCAAATAAGGTATCTGTCTGCTGGTGTACGCGTTTACGGATTTCCTCCATCCGCCTGCGCTCATTTTCCTGTTTCATTTTTTCCCATTCAGCCATAATATCTTCGATACTTAACTGACCGGTAATCTGCTTCTCTATCTTTTCCTGTTCAGGCACTACCAGGGATATCTGGCCGTCATATTCCTGGGAAAGCATGTCATCATATCCCGAGGGCCTGTGGAAAGTCCTGATTACCCCTGTATTACTGACTGCCGGATCCGCACTGGCTGCCGGAACTGACTGTCCGCTTAAAGCGCCGGAAGTCTCAGGAATGGTGAATATTTCTGAGACATCTGCTGTTTTTAATATTTCTGAAGTGCTCAAGGTATCTTCCGGCACTCTGTTTTCTGCTTTCTCCTGCGCCGGATTCTCCTCCAAAGGCGTGAACGGTGTCCTGGAACCATTCTGCTGGGCAAGTTCGGAAACTACCTCCTGAATATTCACTTCCTCCGTATTCCCAAAAAAAACTTCCTCTGAATTTGAATTTCCTTCCTCCGGCTCCTTTATTAAGACAGGCAGGTCTGCCTGTTCCTTTTCGCTTGACTCTTTTATATCTTCCTCAGTGATAAGCTGCATCTCGTCGGTATTCTGATTCACTGCCGGGCTTTGTTCTGTTTCCTGGGCACGGATACTGCTGCGTATGGAAGCAGACTCATATATCTGTGTCTGCAATAGCTGCTCTGACTCCTGTACAGGTTCTTCCTGGGGAATATTTTCCTCAAGAATCTCCTTCATGCTCTCTGCCAGTTCCTTTTGCAGATTAATCGTATTATACTGGCTCACATCCACTGTTTTAACCTGTATATCAAGCTCTTCTTTGTCCGGCATCTCCCTTGTATCATGTGTCAATATATTCTCTTCCAGGCTGAATTCATTGTCTTCCTCTTCTTCTGTCTCTTCATGGGCCTGTTCCTGTATTGCCTGCTGGTCAGCCGCATAATCAGAAGTAATGAAACCTCCTGTATGTTTCATCTGTTCATACTTAATCTGCTGCTCCTCGCTTAAAGGCTGGTGAAGCATCTTAAGTTCCAGTCCCTTTAATACATGACGTCCTTCCCCAAACCACAGGAACATCTCGTCGCATTCCTCCACGCATTTGGACGCAAGGCCGACTCTGTGATACAGATATGCCAGTTCATAGGCCCATCTTTCACGGTAGTCCCGCTTTTTAAGTTCCTCCAGCACCTCTATTCTCTCTTCCAGGCTCACTTCCTGGGCTTCATAAAGCTTGTACTGCAGAATATATCTTCCACTGTCTTTAGGCGCAAGCTGCACAAATTCCTTATAATACTCAAGCGCCTGTACATATTCCCCTAATTTAATGGATAATTCGCATAAAGAATAGACAATAAGACGCCCTCCTGCATGTCTGTCATAGGCAAGCAGAAGAATATCCCTACTGTCTTCAAATCTTCTGTTAATCTTATATAAATCACTGATGGTGCAAAGCATCATGACACTTTTTACTCTGCGCCAGTCAATGCTGTCTGCTATCTTTACGGCTTCGGCATATTCCCCTTGTGAAATCAGGGATTTAATTTCGTCCGCACGTACTTTATATTCATACTTATCCAAAGTGCCACCTCATACATACTTTCTGCCTAAGGGCAGAACCGTCCTATTTTCATTTTTTAAGTTTACCATATGCTTTTTCGGATGTCAAAAAATATCGCAAAGACTTGCAAACTGTTGTAAAGTAAGGGCTTCTCCCCTTATGGTCTGGCTCAGCCCCATCTGGTCAAGGGCATCGCATACCTGCTGCCTTGTTATCTTAACCGTCCCTTTTTCATCTTCCAGTGCATAAGAAGCGTTTGCAAGGGCATTTGCAAGGGTTTTCCTTCGCTGGTTAAATGCCGCACGTATGATGGCAAAAAGTTTTCTTTCATTTTCCACTTTTACCGGAAGTTCTTTGTATTTTACGAGACGGATTACAGCGCTCCCTACCTTGGGTTTTGGCATAAAACAGGAGGGAGAGACATTCATAAGAATTTCCGGTCTGGCGTAATACTGGACTGCAAGACTGAGCACTCCATAATCCTTACTGCCAGGACCCGACTGCATACGGTCCGCTACTTCTTTCTGGACCATAACTGTAATACTGGACAAAGGCACATGACTTTCAAAAAGTCCCATAATAATAGAAGTAGTTATGTAGTAAGGCAGATTTGCAATCACTTTTACAGGTTTCCCCTGATTCCTTTCTTCTGCCAGCTTATTAATATCTGTTTTCAGGATATCTTCATTGATAACCGTCACATTTTTGTATCCGGAAAGTGTCTCCTCTAAAATAGGAATTAAGTTTTTATCTATCTCTACAGCAGCTACCTGCCCGGCTCTTTCTGCCAGATACTGTGTCAGGGTTCCGATGCCGGGTCCTATTTCAATGATGCAGTCATCCTTTTGTATATCTGCAGAATCTACAATTTTGTTTAATATATTGGCATCGACCAGAAAATTCTGCCCAAACTTTTTCTGGAAATTAAACCCATATTTTCTTATAATATCTGCTGTTGCCGCAGGTGTCCCCAAATACGCCATCTGCTTTCTCCTTCACTGTTTTATTACATTTTATCTTTTACCCGATTCCATAAAAATCTTTTGCATTCTGCAAAGTCTGCATGAGTACTTCTTCTTTGGTGATTCCCTTTATTTCTGCCAGTCTTTTTGCCGTAAAATTAATATAAGCAGACTGGTTTCGCCTCCCCCTGTATGGTTCCGGAGCCAGATAAGGGCAGTCTGTTTCCAGTAAAATCCGGTTCATGGGTATATAACTCACAGCTTCTATCAGTTTTTTTGCATTTTGGAAGGTAATCACGCCTCCAATGCCGAAATAATAATCCATATTCAGATATTCTCTTGCAATTTCCTTTGTATAAGAAAAACAATGGATAACCCCTGCCTTAATATTTTCCTGCCAGCTTTTTAATATTGTAAGGGTGTCCTGCGCAGCATCACGGGAATGTATAATAACCGGAAGGCCGGTTTGGGAAGCCAGTCCAAGCTGCCTTTCAAACCATTTCTTCTGTATGGATCTGTCAGGTTCATCCCAATGATAATCAAGACCTATTTCCCCTATGGCCACAACTTTCGGTTCTTCTGTTTTTTCTTTTAACCACTGTATATCTTCTTCTGTCAGGTCCGCCGTTTCTGTGGGATGTATGCCTACTGCCCCATAAATAAAAGGATATTTTTGTAAAAGTACAAGGGTTTTCCGGTTGGATTCCATGTCAGCCCCTACATTTACCACAAAATCCACTCCATCCTTATGCATACTGTTAAATAAGGCTTCCCTGTCCCCGTCAAAAGCTTCATCATCGTAATGGGTATGGCTGTCAAATATCATTTTTTACACCTCTTTAAAATTTTTTTCAAAAAAAGCTTGCAAACTACAAAACATTATACTATAATAACACTTGCGTTGTAAATGAAACAACAAATTAATAGTCCGCACCGCTAGCTCAGTTGGTAGAGCACCTGACTCTTAATCAGGGTGTCCAGGGTTCGAGCCCCTGGCGGTGCATTCATAAGTACCATTTTTGAGGACAAACGAGCCTTGGGGATGGTGCTTTTTTTCGCCCTCATATATCTCTCTAAAATATGAAGCCTGCTGTCTCAAGCAGTATCCCGGACAACACACCAATTCCATAAAGCAGAAAGGTAATCCGCACATTCTCCCTTACATCATCATTTACTTTATAAAGAATTAAAAGTCCCACACCGGAACCGGCAAGAAGCCCGGCTATCAGAGAACCTCCTCCCAGCAGCCCTTTCAGATAAAGCTGTGTCAGCACCACAGAGGAAGCGCAGTTGGGTATCAGTCCTACCAATCCGGCAATTGCAGGGCCAAAGACAGATTTTCCCAAAATAACTGATGCCAGTCTCTCTTCTCCTATGCAGCCAATCAGCAGATTCAGTAAAAAAGTAATGACAACTATAAAAATAAAAATCTGTAATGTATGATTAAGGGCGGATTTTAAAATCTTGTTCTCCGCACAATGACAATGCTGATGATCACACATATGCTCAATCCGCATTTCTTCTTTTATATCTTTCTTTTTCCTGTGGATAAAAAAATCAGTCAGTATGCCGGCCAGTATACCTATGACTGCTTTCACTGCAAGTATTTTTACAATGGTATGGACAGGCGCCTGCTCGGATATCAGAATCGGGAGCATTTCGTCTGATGTGGATAAAAACACAGCAAGCAAAGTACCCAGAGTGATGATCCTTCCTGCATACAGATTTGATGCCGCCGCAGAAAACCCACACTGTGGCACAATCCCTAAAAGTCCTCCAAAGACAGACCCCAATTTTCCTGATTTCTTCATAATCTGCCGGGTTCTGTCACTTGTCTTATGCTCAATGTATTCCATGACCAGATATGTTATAAACAAAAAAGGGAGAAGCCTAATCCCGTCCTTAAGCGTATCCAGTGCTGCATCCTGTATCATTTATTTCTCTGCTCCTTTAATAAAATTTGTCAAAATCCTTAAAGCGTATTTCAAAAATCATTCCCATAATCTTTAGAATGTATCTTTTATATATGCGTTAAGGCTATTTCTCCTCACACACCTGAAAAATATAAAACTTTAAATAATAGGACTCGTCCGCCGCCCACAAAATAGGATGATCCGGCGCCTGTGTCCTGAATTCCACCTGCCGCAGTCTTTTGTGCACATTTCTTGCAGCCTGATGAATGGTTTCTGAAAATAGTTCATAAGACATAAAATGGGAACAGGAGCATGTAGCCAGAAATCCTCCATCCTTCACAAGCTTCATAGCCCTTAAATTAATTTCCCGGTATCCCTTTACTGCGTTTTTTACGGAATTGCGGGACTTGGTAAAAGCAGGAGGGTCAAGAATGACCACATCAAATTTTTCGCCCTTTTGCTCCAATTCCGGAAGAAGTTCAAAAACATCCCGGCACCAGAACCGGGTTCTGTCCTCCATTTTATTGAGTGCAGCATTTTTAACTGCCTGACTGATTCCCAACTGGGAGGCATCCACCCCAATGACTTCCTTTGCCCCGGCAACTGCCGCATTTAAAGCAAAAGAACCTGTATGGGTAAAACAGTCCAGCACTCTGGCGTTCCGGCACAGCTTTTGTATTGCCAGACGGTTATATTTCTGGTCAAGGAAAAATCCTGTTTTCTGTCCGTCTTTCACATCCACCAGAAATTTAACGCCATTTTCCACGATTTCCACATTGGTGTCAAATTCTTCTCCTATAAATCCCTTGACCCTCTCCATACCTTCGTTCAGACGTACCTTAGCATCACTCCGCTCATATACACCTTTTATGGAAATTCCATCCTCCGCCAGAAGTTCCTTTAAAATATTTACAATATCTTCTTTCCATCTGTCAATACCCAATGCCAGGGATTCCACCACCAGCACATCTGAAAATTTATCCACAACAAGTCCCGGAAGGAAATCCGCCTCCCCAAATATTATGCGGCAGCTTCCTGTGTCCACTGTCATTTTACGGTATTTCCAGGCATCCTCCAGCCTGCGTCTTAGAAATTCACGGTCAATTTCCTGATTCACATTTCTGGTCATCATCCTTATTCTGATTTTGGAATTTTCATTGATAAATCCTTTTCCCAGGGGATAACCGTCAAAGTCATGCACAACCACCATTTCCCCGTTTTCAAAGCTTCCGGATACGTTTTCTATCTCATTATCAAATATCCACATTCCTCCTGCTTTAACAGTGCGTCCTTCCCCTTTTTTTAAAGTAATAACAGCTTCGTTCATCTTAAACAGTACCTTTCTGTAATTTATTATTTTATTACCTTTTCTGTTGTTATCTGAATCCGAATACACAGGATAGCAGTAAATATATTACAGGCTGATGGAGCATATAAATTAATAAGGATTTTCTCCCCATAAAACTAAATATGGGCAGTTCCTTTTTCCAAAAATTTTTTTCAAGTATATTTCTTTTATTAAATATGCCATATAGAAAATAGCCGCTGATAAACAAAAATATCCAGGGAATCAGAGAAAAATAGTCGGTAGAAAAAAAACTTGGACTGGGCAGGCCCAGATAAACGGCAGAAAGGCCCTGATACCACTGTTCCGGAAGCCTGACCAGACGGATCCCTTCAAATCCCAGATAACCAGTGTTGATATCTCTTGTCAGTAAAAAAAACAAAAAGCTGAAAAAGATTCCGGTTACTGGCGGAATCTTTTTTATCAGCTTATCAATAGGCGCCATCAAAAGCATACAGGAGCCAATGAGAGTGAGAATTCCGAAAACAACTCTGTCCTGCGGCATAAACAGGCATGTGACAAGGGTAATAATCGCTCCTGCCCCAAAAACAGTAATACCTCTTTTTAACGGTTTCTTTCCTAAAGACCAGCAGAAGCCAGACAGGAATATAAATGTCCAGCAGATGCTCTGCTGCCATATATAGGCTCCCGTACTCTGATACCAGCTAAAATCCATATGAAAAATATAGACCAGGTCCCAGCAGGCATGATAAACTATCATGCTGCACAGAACCAATCCTCTTATACTGTCTAAAATGCCATAGCGTTTTGCCATAATAATTTCCTCTTTATGTATATCAAACACTGTCACGTTAGCGGGACAGCTTATTCATTAAAATCAAATGTAAAAATACAGTACAACTTTATCATAAGTATTTTTATTTGTCTAACTAAACGAAAAATTCTTCCAGAAGATTTTCAAGTTCTTCCTGATACTGGTTCATGACCGGCTCTAAGGCTTCCGTATCCGGATGCGCATCTGAAGCATTGGCAAATGTTTTTTTCCAGGAAACATTTTCCCCAGAAGCAGGTTTTTGCAAAAGATCGTCTTTGAATAATTCCTTTGCATATTTTTCCCTTTTCTTTATCCCTTCCTCCATGGCATTTTCCTTTTCCGTCTCTAATCTGGGGGCGAAGTGGTTTTCCAGATAATCTGTTAAGTTTGTCTTTAATATTCTTTTTTTCTCCTGTATATCCACAATGCCGGAAATTGAAAAATACAGATATAATCCCAGAATACTGATCAGATAATAGGGTATAATCTGAAATAAGGTATTTCCGGCCGCAAGCGAAAAACAGACAGATATACCTGTCACAAGTACGGAAAGCATCATAAATTGCCCTGAAATATGGGACAGATGCGATAAATGTATTTTGAGGAAACAGATTTTTTGAAGAAACCTGTCCACAAATACGTCAGTGTTAACCATCTTGCCATTTAATTTATAATAACTGGCATACTTCTGTTTACACTGGTTCAGCGTCTTATTTTTCGTATCAGACATATTATCCGTTTGCGATATCATATTCTGGTAAATCACACCTGCCACAATCTGGCATATGATACTGGACAGCAGAAAAAATAATATAATTCCCGTAAGTAATTTGTGTTCATATAATATTATAAACATAATTCCTCCTTCCCTTACTTATATTATAGTTGAAGGGGTTTTTTACCTCAAGAATGAAGGGGATGTAAGTCTCCGTCATTTTTCTGCATAATTTATCCAAAACAGAGGATGAATTACCTTTTCATACTGGAAATAACAGTCATTATCTGCTATACTTATCCATTAAAGAAAGGATGAGCGATTATGAAATATCATACAAAAGGTACCTGCTCTACTTCTATTGACTTAGAAGTTGAAGACGGGAAAATTAAATTTGTTGAATTCTTCGGGGGATGTAACGGAAATCTGAAAGGCATTGCCAGCCTGGTGACAGGTATGCCTGTGGAGGAAGCTATCTCTAAATTAAAAGGCATACGATGCGGTTTTAAGTCCACCTCCTGCCCTGACCAGCTTGCACATGCATTAGAACAGATACAGAACGGCAATTGTTAAAACTGGAGGCTCCCTGTATGAGCGATTTAAAAGCAACCAAAAAAATTGTCCTCACAGGAGGAGGAACTGCGGGTCATGTAACGCCTAATATCGCCCTGTTTCCATCCCTTAAAAGGGCAGGATATGAGATTTCCTATATTGGTTCTTATGACGGGATTGAAAAAAAGTTAATTACCGATTTTGATATTCCTTATTATGGAATTTCCACAGGTAAATTCAGGCGGTATCTGGATATCAAAAATTTTACCGATCCTTTCCGGGTACTAAAAGGATTTGGAGAAGCAAGGAAATATCTCAAAAAAATAAGGCCGGATGTGGTCTTTTCCAAGGGAGGATTTGTCAGTGTCCCGGTGGTAAGGGCCGCCGCTTCCCTGCACATTCCCTGTATTATCCACGAATCCGACATGACACCAGGACTTGCCAATAAGCTGTGTATTTCAGCCGCACGGAAAATATGCTGTAATTTTCCCGAAACTCTGGCTATGCTCCCAAAAGAGAAAGCCGTACTGACCGGCTCCCCTATCCGTGAGGAACTGACAAAAGGCGACAAAATAGCAGCCCTTGATATCTGCGGTTTTACCGCAAACAAACCTGTTATCATGGTAATCGGCGGCAGTCTTGGGGCTGCTTCCATCAATAAGGCTGTCCGGGAAGCTCTTCCCAGGCTTTTAATAGACTTTCAGGTTGTTCATATCTGCGGCAAAGATAAAATAGACAATATGCTTCTCCATACAGAAGGATATATACAGTTTGAATATGTCAAATCGGAATTAAAAGATTTATTTGCCCTTGCCGATGTGGTCATTTCGCGGGCAGGCGCAAATTCTATCTGTGAACTTCTGTCCCTGAAAAAACCGAATCTGCTTGTCCCCCTGTCGGCAAACAGCAGCCGCGGCGATCAGATTTTAAATGCAAAATCCTTTGAATCCCAGGGATTTTCCATGATGATTGATGACGATTATCTTTCCCCTGACCTGCTTGTGGAAAAGGTTATGGAGTTATACTGTTCAAGGCAGGTTTATATTGACGCCATGAACAGAAGCAACCAGTTGGGATCCATTAAAACTATTTTGAAACTGATTGAAGAAGCAGCCTTAGGCTGACAGGAAACTGTGAGTATGAATACAAAAATTACTATAGACGATCTCTGGACATTGCTAAATGAACATCAGGGAGAAACCTTTTATACAATAAAAAAACTGCCCTTCACATATACTGTAAAGGGCGGTGAGATTTTCGTGGACAGACGTTCCAAATCCATTACCAAAGCCACCTTTGAACAGGCTTTAGGAAAACTGAAAGCTGACCCTGATAAGGTAAAAGGGCCGAAATCCCTGAATGTATTTGGAGCTCCTTATATCTGGGCAATTCTAATGACCTTTCATGTGGTTTAAATCTGTCAGTTATCATAAATATCCACTTTAATCCTGTCCTCATAGGGTTTAATCAGTTTGTCCGTAATTTCATAAGCCAGCGTTTTCATATCACGGATATTTTCTTTATAATTATTCTTAAGAATCTGGTGTTTCCCATTTATCAGGCTGTCACATATATAGTGGTTGATATCCGGTGAAAAATGCAGGATATCCATATAATTTTCCAGATTCGTGATAACTTCCCTGTCATTTTGAAAATAAAACAGTTTGACATTTTCGTATGAAAGCAGCGTCTCCATTGCCTGCTCTAAATTATACAGGTAAGCTTCCGTATCCCCGTCCCGGAATATATTGTCCCACCAGAGCATGGAATAAGGGGGAATAAACACATAAAAGCAGGTATCAGGATACTTTTCTATCCGTTCCGTCAAAAGGGCCAGATTTTGCCTTAATACATCTTCATAGTAATTTTCCGGTTTCATTTCTGACACGGAAGGTTTACGGATATAAAGCCCAAGAGCCATATCCGAATTAAATTCTTTCCACTGTGCCCAATTATAGGATTCATTTTCATCATAGCCGCCTATCAGGGAATTAGCAATAAGATAAGGAATCTTTTCCATTAATACCCCTTTATTAAGCCAGTATTCAATGTCATTTACATAATTATCATCATATAAATACATGGGACAGCCTGTCATTTCATAAGTTGTTTCCGGGTCTGCAACCAGAGCGGAAGGATCCAGATTATAAAAAACATATTTGATATTCTGATGTGAAAAAGCAATATCCAGCAAATAACATAAATCTGCAGTTGCCCCATATGAGCGGATTGCTTTGACGGAACGGCATCCAAATCCCTGGTCAAACCATCCGTTATTATAATTTTCAGCAACAGAAGAACCTGCAATCACACTGTCATAATCAAAAGTCTTAAGAGATCCTGTGCACTGGTACTCCTTATCCGTAAGAACTGCCTTAAGCCCTGGAAGGGGTTTGTGGTACTGGAAGAAAGGATCAAAAATAACCACTGCCAGAACACAGAGCAGTAACAGAACTCCGCTGCTTATAAAAAACTGTTTTATAAATTTATTTGGCATAATAAACTCCTATCGGACAATGTAACACTTTTCAAGCCAGTTTACCGGTTAAAAATTAAAATATATAAATGTGCTGACCTGTGAAAAAGAAATCACCGACCAGACGAAAATCACTGTCACCCACAGGCATAATTTTGTATTTAATGGATGTTCTGCAACAATCTCCCATGTATTTCTTCTGGTCAAGATAAATGCGCTTATTGCCAGAAGTATAAGAAACACTGCCAGATAAGCAAAGGTCAGTATTTCCGGCGCCGTAAGATTAATTACCTGTTTGATTAAATAAAATTCCGGTATATCCATCATAGCCGCCACTTTATAGATATATCCTGTATTCTTAAATGCAAGAATATTTTTAAACATCTGGAAAGCATTTGTCATATTATCACTTCTGAAAAAGAACAGAGACAGATTAAAGAAGCTGAAAGTAAAAAACCAGCCCATCCATCCTGGAATCTGAATTTTTGCAGAAGATTTACCGTTACTTCCTTTTACTCCTATGATTCCAAGATTATCCCAAATTACCAGAAGCCCCTGCATGGTACCCCAGGCAATATAAGTCCAGTTAGCCCCATGCCAGAGACCGCTTAAAAAAAAGACCATGAAAGTATTCAGTATCGTTCTCATTTTCCCTTTCCTGCTGCCTCCCAAAGGAATATAAACATACTGAATAAAAAATCTTGACAAAGTCATATGCCACCTCTGCCATAACTCTTTTACAGAACATGCTTTGTAAGGGGAGTTAAAGTTAACAGGAAGGTCTATATTAAACATTTTCCCAAGCCCTACAGCCATATCACTGTATCCGCTGAAATCAAAATAAATCTCAAAAGTATAAGCAAGTATGACCAGAAGCGTGGAAGAGGTATCAAGAAAAAGTGTCTGTTCAAATCCATAGTTTACAGGCAGCGCCAGCATATCCGCCAGCAGTACCTTTTTTCCAAGTCCCAGGGTAAAAAACACTATCCCTTTTGCAAAGTTTTCAGACTGGAATCTGCGTTTCGATTCATCTTCAAACTGGGGCATCATTTCCTTATACAGCACAATCGGCCCGGCAATCAATTGTGGAAAAAAAGTCACAAAGGTGAGATAACTGGCAAAAGAATAATGATCTGCTTTTCCCCTGCATCTGTCAATAATAAAAGAAAGCTGCTGAAAGGTAAAAAAACTAATGCCCAGCGGCAGCAGGATATTTTTTAATGTAAAGTTTGTATGAAAGAAAATATTTATATTTTCAAAGAAAAAATCATAATATTTAAAATAAAACAAAAGTCCAAGATTAAGCAGCAGACCGCATAAAAGCCCTAAACGTGCAAAAGTTCTGGAAGAAAAAATTTTCAGAAGATAACTGAGCAGATAGTTTCCCAGAATACTGGCAACGATAACTGCCAGATAATATTTGTTAAAGTACCCATAAAACCAAAGTGACATACCTGCCAGAAAAAACTTGGCAGCTTCATAAGCCTTCATATGATTTAATAAATACCACCCTGCCAGTGTGAGAGGTAAAAATAAAAAAATAAAAATATAAGAATTAAACAGCATAATATTTCTCCATATAATTTCAGGCATCCAATATTCTGCCCGTAGGGACATCTTAACATATTCTTACATATTTTGTCTAATACATGGAAACACTTAGTAAAAGATTTACTTTTCCTATTGTTACTATTCACGGTCTAAAGACCGCTCATAGCAACTTCCTATTCACCTATTTATTTTTTCAAAAGGAGGATAAATTATGAAAAAACATATTTTTTTTAAAGTAATTGCCTGCACAGCCCTATTAATCACAGGATGCGTGGAAAACAGCAGTACAGGCCAAAACCAGGCTTATAACAGGGAAGGAAACGGGCAGGAAGACGCCGTCAATACCATACAGGTAGGAAGTAAATACAGGATTGCAGGACCCATGGATGAATATAAGGATGCCGTAGTGGACATATTAGGCGAAAATTACTGGCCGGACACACTGCTTACCTCTGAAGAGTTAGCCGAACGTACAGGAATTTCCGATGATATGTATGAGTCTTTCCTGGCTGAATACCAGCATACGGAAGCTGGCATTGACATGATGATATTGGTTAAGGCAAAGGATGGACAGAGCGAAAAAATAGAAAACTATCTAAATGAATACCGGGAAGTTTTACTTAAAATTTATGAGCAGCAGCCCCAGAATAAAGCCAAAGTCTTTGCGTCGAGAATAGAAACCATTAATAACTATATCTGCTATGTTCAGTTAGGCGCAGATATCACTTCACTTGAAAATAAAGGAGAAGATGAAATGATATCCTATTGCCAGCAGGAAAATGAACGCGCTTTGGATATTATAGAAAAACGGATACTGCAGGGTGACTGAAAAATGGCCCCTTAAGGGTTCATACCTCCACTGTTACAGATATTTGCGCAGTCATAAGCGCAGTCATAAGCTGTTTTAAAAGCTTGTCTTTCAAACGCCCTGTGGGTATAATAGGGGTTATATATTATCGTTTGGAAAGGACAGTTATTATGAAAAAATTAATTTCCTGGAATGTAAACGGCCTGCGCGCCTGCATGGAGAAAGGCTTTCTTACATTCTTTCATGAAATTGACGCAGATATTTTCTGTTTACAGGAGACAAAACTCCAGCAGGGGCAGATTGCACTGGACTTGCCCGGTTATCATCAATATTGGAATTATGCGGAAAAAAAGGGATATTCCGGGACGGCTGTTTTCTCGAAAGAAGAACCTTTATCTGTTTCCTACGGAATTGGCATGGAAAAGCACGACCATGAAGGAAGGGTTATTACGCTGGAATTTGATTCTTTCTATATGATTACTGTTTATACCCCAAATTCCCAGGATGAATTAAAAAGGCTTGACTACCGGATGGAATGGGAAGATGATTTCCGCATTTTTCTAAAAAAACTAGAGGAAAACAAACCTGTCATCCTGTGTGGGGATTTAAATGTAGCCCACAGGGAAATTGACCTGAAAAATCCAAAGACAAACCGTAAAAACGCCGGATTTACCGACCAGGAAAGGGACAAAATGACAATCCTTCTGGAATCGGGATTTACCGATACTTTCCGGTATTTTTATCCCGATTTGGAGGGAGCCTATTCCTGGTGGTCTTACCGCTTTAAGGCAAGAGAAAAAAATGCCGGATGGCGCATCGACTACTTCCTTTCATCAGAATCCTTAGATAATTCCCTCAGGGAAGCCCTTATCTATAAAGATGTATTTGGTTCAGACCATTGCCCTGTAGGGTTAATAATAGAGGATTAGCTTAAAGCTAATCCTCTATTAATCTAAGACCTGCCGTATCTGTTACGGGAAGGGAAAAGACAATGGATTTGGCGCTGCTTTCCATTCCCGCTTTTTCCATGATGGCTTTCATAATACTGTTCTTCTGTTCTTTCTTTGTAACAATAAAAATCATTTCTTTTTCGGCAGCTATGGACACGCCCAGAAATTTTTCGGCCTGCTCCATACCCGTTCCCCTTGCATGAATCACTGTTCCGCCGTAAGCGCCGGCTCCTCTGGCAGCATCCATAATCAATTCTATATTTCCCTGATTTGCAATTACAATGACAAGTTCATGTACTGTATCCTTCAAGGCAGATTCCTCCTCTTTCTGATAATCCCGGCTTTCCAGCAAAAACTGAAGCGCCTTTTTTCCGCCAATACTGCTTAGGGGAACAATAAAAGCAATTCCTCCTCCAGGCGCATCTATCTTTAATTTCTGCTGCAACTGCTTTTTGATATGAAACCAGCTTCCTTCTTCCTGTATGGAAAAAACTACCAGCTTTTCTGCTGCATCCAGACCCAGATAATCCAGTATGTCACTGGATGCCGTACCTGCCCCCAGGCTTGCAAAACTCACATGCTGTTCATTCTTCTGGTATAATTCCAGATATTTTTTTCCAACTTTCCTGTCAACAATTGTTATCATTGCATATAATCTGCCCATATGTCATCCCACTTCTATAATTCGATAATTTCCATGTCTCCGAAGTTTTCCAAAGATACATAACTTGTGTCAAAGGCTTTCTGGCGCAGCCTGATTTCTTTCAGTTTGAATACCATGCCCATCACCTGAATGGTAATAAGAGGCGTCATTGCCACCATGGCAATAATGCCGAATGCATCTGTAATAATATTTCCTCCGATAGCCCCACAGGCTCCCATGGCAAAAGGAAGAAGAAACGTAGCCGTCATGGGACCGGATGCCACACCGCCCGAGTCAAAAGCAATAGCAGTAAAAATCTTAGGAACAAAAAAGGTAAGCATAAGGGCAATTGCATATCCCGGAAGCAGCAGCCACATAATGGATATACCTGTAAGGACTCTTGTCATAGCCAGACCAACCGACACTGATACGCCGATGGACAAACTGGTTTCCATGGCCTTGGCTGAAATGGCGCCGGAGGTCATCTCCTCTACCTGTTTCGTAAGGACGAATACAGCAGGCTCTGCGCGGACGATAAAATATCCAATAATCATGCCGATAGGAATAATTATCCATGCAAAGGAAAGTCCCGCTATGGTCTGGCCCAAATAGTTTCCTGCCGGCATAAATCCTACGTTTACCCCTGTAAGAAAAAGAACCAGGCCCACATAAGTATATACAAGGCCAATGCCTATCTTAATCAGGGTTCTTTTATTGATTTCCCTTGAAATTAACTGGAAAATTCCGAAGAAAAATACAATAGGAAGTAAGGACAGCGCCATCTCCTTCATATAAGTAGGAAAACCATGAGTGAACAGTCTCCATAAATCTACCGTATTGTCAACCACAGGAATGGCATCCGAAACACTTTCACTCTGTGCGGGATTATAAATCATACCCAGAATAAGCACTGCCATGATAGGACCGATGGAACAGAGGGAAACAAGGCCGAAACTATCATCGGATGCATGTTTATCGCTTCGGATTGCGGAAACACCGATACCGAAAGCCATAATAAAAGGCACTGTCATGGGACCTGTAGTAACGCCCCCGGAGTCAAAAGCAATGGCAAGAAAATCTTTCGGTACAAAAAGTGTCAGAATAAAAACTATCCCGTAAAATACTACCAGTAAATGGGGTAGTGCAATTCCAAAGAGCATACGTAAAAGCGCCATCACCAGAAAGACTCCCACGCCTGCCGCCACTGCCAGAATCAGAACCATATTGGGTATGGAAGGTACCTGCTGCGCAAGAACCTGCAGATCCGGCTCCGAAATCGTAATGATAAAGCCCATGACAAAACCAATCAAAATCATTATCATAAGTTTCTTTGACTTCGTCATGATAGTGCCTACACGTTCGCCCATAGGTGTCATGGACAACTCCACGCCAACGTTAAAAAGCAGCATACCAATAATAAGCAACACCGCCCCAATCAGAAAAGTCATTAAAATACTGGGGGGAATCGGCGCAATTGTAAAGCACAACAAAAGGACAATTGCGAGTATTGGGAAAACTGCTTTCAGTGTTTCATATGTTTTTTCTTTTAATTTTGATCGATTAAATTGCAATAATATCAGACGCCTTTCCAAAAATCACTGTTATATGTAACCTTTTCTATCATAACATAAAATTCTTCAAAATCCCTGATAATTCCCGTTTTTTATAAATCTTAACGTTTTCTTTATATGGAAATGCCATATGTTAATCTTATTTCAAACACTATTAGTAAATAATCCTGTCCCTTCCCTGTTCTTTTCCTAAATAAAGTTTTTTGTCAGCTTCCTTGATTGTTTTATCCAAATCGTCGCTAAAATTATGTTCTGTAAGGCCAAATGTCATTGTCACTCTAATTTCGGTATTATCTTTTTTAATCTTCATTTCTTTTATTTTCCTTCGTATTTTTTCAAGTTCCGCATATGCATTGTCACCATTGCGTCCAGGAAACAATAAAAGAAATTCTTCTCCACCCCATCTTGCCGCAAAAGTTTTATCCTTCATTTCTTCCATAAAAATTGCAGCAATTCCTTTTAAAACCTCATCCCCTGCATCATGTCCGTAATTATCATTAACCTTCTTGAAAAAATCAATGTCGCATATGCAAAGACTGAATCCCTGATAATCTTTATGTCCTCCCAATCCTGCAGATTTTTTCTTTCCAATAAGGATTTCCATATATTCCAAAGCTTTTCTTCTGTTATATAACCCTGTAAGCATATCGGTGTTGGCCTGTTTCTCTAACTGTGTATTATAATCCACCAGCTTACTTTCAAGTTCCTGACTGTCCCTGCTGAAAATAAAAGCAATTATGGAAATGCATAAAAAAATTGTAATCGTGTTTATAATTTGCAATGTATTTTCCTTTGCCGCCGATAAAGGAATCAAAGGTTCTCTATAATGATAAATATAAAACAGCATAATCCGCAGTACACATAAAAAAACTGCATATAAAATTTTGCCGGCATACTGCCTGTAACTGGAAAAGAAATATAATATCAGCAAAACCATTATAAAATGCTGGACGCCTATATTCCAGCCAAACAGATGGACAATGGAACAGATCCAGATAATCATTCCAACATTAAACATCCATAAGGTAACAATGGTTCTGTATATATAAGATATTGCAAATAAACATGCAAATATAACAAAAAAAATACAATAAAAGATTATAACTGTTAAATTCCATTCCGGAATACAAAAAATACCGTTAATTGTAAAATATATAATAACAGAAATAAGCATAAGTCTGATAACCACTATCAGCTTTTTCGATTCATTCTGGGATTTCACATCCCTTCCTATGTAATCTGCCGCCTTTTTCAATAAATGTCCGGAATCGGCTTTCCTCTTTTTATTTTCCACGATGTCCTCCCGCTTATGCCAAAAAATATAACTTATTTTCATCATACACTATGGCAGTTTAAAATGCAATAAATCATCCGGCTGGCAGAGTAGGGATGTCTGTTTCTAAAGATTTAATAAATGCCCTTATGTCAGCTTATTGTAATAAAAAGCAGCGTTACAGGAGACGCTGCTTTTTATCTTATTAAAAATATTTGTTCGTTATTACTGTCCGTAATAGGCGTCAGCGCCATGTTTTCTGAAATAATGTTTATCCTGAAGTTCTGCAGGAGCTGGAACTACCTTTGGATTAATGGTTTCCGTCCGGTATGCCATTTTTGCCACTTCCTCAAGAACCACCGCATTATGTACCGCATCCATGGCATTTTTCCCCCATGCAAAGGGACCATGATTCTTACACAAGACTGCCGGAACAGCCAAAGGATCTTTTTTTAAACGCTTAAACTCATTGACAATCAAATGTCCTGTATTTTCCTCATAAGCTTCCTCTATCTCTTCTTTGCTCAGACATCTTAAACAGGGTACTTCCCCATAAATATAATCTGCATGGGTAGTTCCGTAGCAGGGGATGTCCCTTCCTGCCTGTGCCCAGCTTGTAGCATAGGAAGAATGGGTATGTACAATACCGCCAATTTCGGGAAATGCCTTATAAAGTTCTAAGTGGGTTGCAGTATCCGAAGAGGGCTTATATTTTCCTTCCACCCTGTTTCCTTCCAAATCCACTACTACCATATCCTCCGGGTTCAATTTATCATAATCCACACCGCTGGGTTTAATGACAAACAATCCCCTTTCCCTGTCGATACCGCTTACGTTTCCCCATGTAAATGTGACAAGACCATGCTTAGGAAGTTCCATATTTGCTTCATATACCTGTTTCTTAAGTTCCTCTAACATATTATATTTTCACCTCTTATTCTTTTACTTCATAATAATTCTTCCTAAAGGGAATCAACTGCCGCATGTTCAATGGAAAGCCCCGCCATATAACGCTGCATAAATTTATCAAATCCTGCCACATCTTCTGCATATGGTTCCATTTTACTGCCATGGTCTCCTTCAAAAATTTTCTGGCCCAGATAGTCCCCTAAAGATTCTCCTTCTTCTTTATTACTCATATAGGAAGCCAGTAAAGCGATTCCCCACGCGCCGCCTTCTCCCGCCGTCTCCATAACGGATACTGGTGTATTCATGGCTGCTGCCGCAATCCTCTGACCAACGCCTTTCGTCTTAAATAAACCGCCATGGCCAAACATTTCATCCACTACAACCGCCTCTTCCTTAAACAGTAAATCAAGCCCTGCTTTTAAAGCCGCAAGAGAAGAATAAAGATGTGCCCTCATAAAGTTTGCAAGATTAAATTTATCTTCTGCCTTTCTCACAAATAAAGGGGCTCCCTCATCAAATCCAGTTACAGGCTCGCCGGAAAAATAGTTGTAGGAAACCAGGCCGCCGCAGTCTGCATCACCTTCCAAAGCTTTATTATATAATACAGAAAACAGTCTATTTTTATCTATTTGCGCACCTATACTCTGGGAAAATTCGTCAAATATATTTACCCATGCATTTAAGTCAGAAGTACAGTTGTTGCAGTGAACCATTGCAACCAAAGCGCCATCCGGTGTTGTGACAAGATCAATCTGGGGATAAACCTTCGTCAGTTCTTTTTCCAGTACAATCATGGCAAACACGCTTGTTCCGGCGGAAACATTTCCCGTTCTTTCAGCTACGCTGTTGGTGGCCGTCATTCCAGTTCCTGCATCCCCTTCAGGAGGGCAGAGGAAGATGCCGGCTTCCAGATTTCCGCTTGTGTCAAGCATGGCTGCGCCCTCTTCGGTAAGTTTTCCTGCCTGCCTGCCCGCCGTCATGACATTTGGAAAGATATCCCTTAATTTCCATGAAAACCCTTCACTGCTTACCAGATTATCGAATTTACTTATCATATTTTCATCAAAATCGCCTGTCTTTATGTCAATAGGAAACATACCGGAAGCATCCCCTACCCCAAGGGCTTTACTTCCAGTAAGTTTGTAATGAACATAACCAGACAAAGTAGTAATAAATGAAATATTCTTTACATGTTCTTCTTTATTCAAAATTGCCTGGTATAAATGTGCAATGCTCCATCTCTGGGGAATATTATAATGAAACTCCTCTGTCAGTTTTGACGCCGCCTCTTCTGTAATCGTATTTCTCCATGTCCTGAAAGGAACTAACAGGTTATCGTTTTTATCAAATACCAGATAACCGTGCATCATAGCTGAAAAACCAATAGAATCCATCTTTTTGATGACCGTATCATATTTTTCCCTTACATCTTTAAGCAAATCCTGATAGCACTCCTGTATGCCTTTCCATACTTCCTCCAGAGAGTAAGTCCATATACCATTGATATACTGGTTTTCCCATTCATAACTTCCTGACGCTAATGGAGTGCCCTTCTTGTCAATCAGCACAGCTTTAATTCTTGTTGAACCTAACTCGATTCCAAGTGATATTTTACCCTCTTCAATTAATAATTTTTTTTCCATACTTTTTCTCCTCATTTTATATTTTATCTAAAGAAAATTTCGCCCGGCATTAGATATTTCTTAAGATTATGTATTTTTATCAGAGTAAACTGTTTCAATGCCCATTTTCCTATAATTAAATGGTATAACTTGTATGCTTATAAATACAAGTTGTTTTTTACAAATTAAATGTAATTTAATTTCTACAAATGCAGGAATTTCCTATTATAATTTCAGGATTAATTAATATCTTTTTTTCACATTGGGATTCCTCTCCATTCCTAATTAGTTTAAGCAGAAGTTCCGCCGCCATTTCCCCTAGTTTTTCCTGGGGATGTACGATTGTTGTCAGGTGAAATCCGTTGCTTCTTGCCATATAAGAATTGTCATATCCTGTAACAGATATATCTTCTGGAACTTTAAGACCTGCGTCGTTAAGGGCCTGTATGACTTTAAGGGCAATCTGGTCATTATAACACACCACTGCATCCATCATATATTTATTTAGCGCCATCTGATAAATACTTTCATAGGGATGGATTTTCCTGTCCTCCGTATAAAACCATACGATTTTATCAGCATCATAATAAATTCCCGCCTCCTGTAAAGCCATAACATATCCTTTATGTCTGTTCTGACCCTGTATGTCGTCGGATTTAAAAACCCCTATGATATTTTTATGTCCTGTATCTATTAAATATTTTGTTATCAGATACCCGCCTTTACAGTCATCCAAAAGTACCTGGGGTTTATGGTTCATTTTTGAAAAACATCCCTGTATAAAAACATAGGGTATATTATATTCATCCAGTTTTTGATACAGATTCATATGTCTGCAGTAAATCTGGCTTTTGCTGGGTTCTATGATAATACCGTCAATATCCTTCTGCAAAAGTTCTTCCAGACATTTTTCTTCCCGGCTTCTGGAATTCTTTGTATTTTTTAATATGATGCTGTAACCTTCTCTTGTCAATATAGTGTCAATGCCCTGAATAACCCTTGGAAAAATATAATCGGACAAATAAGTAGTCACTACCGCAATATTTTTTGAATTTCTGCTGTGATGCAACGGCCCACAGCAAAAAGTACCTCTGCCGTGTTCAGCATATACATACCCTGCATTTTCCAAAATTGAAAGAGCCTTTCGCACTGTCTGTCTGCTGATTTGATACTGGGATGATAATTCATTTTCTGAAGGAAGCTTGTCCCCCGTCTTTATTTTTCCCGATAAGATTTTTTCTTTTAAATCTTCCATTAATTTTACGTATTTTAATTCTTTTTGTTTTATATTCTGGTCAATCGTCATATATGCCAACCCCGTCCAACTGATAAGTATTCAAAAGCACTGGATTATTATAATCAGTAATAGTCCTATAGACATTTTCCTCCAATTCTCCTGTAACATCAGACACCTGATAAATATGGTAAATGCCTTCCACAAGTTCCTGACTGCTGTATACTGCAATATGATAATCATTGACTGCCCGAAATGCAGTAACAGGGTTATCCACATGGTCTGTTATCAGTATCAAATCATCTTCTTTTATCTTTTTGTCAAATTCCATAACCATAAACAACTGCCCGGAATCAGCGCTTATTTTATCATACATATTTCCGCTTCCAAAAACTGTACCGCCGTTTATATAAATTCCTTTATCGGAATCTATTCCGCTGTCCATACTGTCCGAATTGGCACAGGCCGTTACAAAACCTCCATTTATCACAATATAGCCGTTAGAATCAATACCGTCCCCTTCTTTGCCAGAACCGGAATTACATACAACAGTGCCTCCATTCATGGTAAAAACCGATACATTGTCTTTATTGGTATTGATAGAATCATCGGCGGCATTTATAATAATTTCACCGCCATTCACTGTCATGTGAAGACCGCTGGATATTCCTTCATTTTCAGCATTGACGATCAGTCTGCCGTTTTCCTCTGAATCTATGTTAAAAGAAACCAGACTGTCAATAGATGCGTCAAATTTATATTTCTTTTTGGCTTTTCCATTTTCAATATCCTTTTTTTTCGTCCCTTCTTCATAAATTTTAGCTACATAAGACCCATTAATAATATTTTCACTATCACCTGCAAGTATTAAATTAAAACCTGCACCGGATGTGTCTATAACCGGCTTTGCATCTTCTTCTTTTTTGTTTCCACATTCAAATGCGTTGTAAACTACAATGGCAGGCGCAACGCTGCAGTTTATTTCCACATTGTCTAATATCAGATTTACAACTGCCTTTTCATCTTCTCTGGAGTCTTTTCCCAAGTCTACAGCTATCTGTCCAAAAGAAATTTTACCGCTTACTTTATATGTGCCTGGACTGGTAATGGTTATGACTGTATGTTTATCTGCTTCTTCCTTACTATGGGAATCTTTCTTTTTACCTTCCCCATAGGTTTCGTCTTTTCCCTCTTCATAATATACAATATCATTACCTGCATAAACGGCTGCTGTTTTTTCTTCTGAAATTATTTTATTATCCACAAGAATTTCATTATCTGATAAGGCAATTGACGTGTAATTTGATGTCTTTGCAGATGCAGCCTGTTCCATGCCGGCTTCACTGTTTAATGCTGAATTGGAACATCCTGATAATAAAAAAGACGCTATTATAATCTGTACAAAATATTTATTAATCTTATTCACTAAAATCCTCCATTTTTCCGTAGCTTTATTATAAAAATACTATCATGTAAATGTGTTTAATTAAAGAAAAAATGTCCAAAATAATAGAATATTTTGGACATTTTTCTTAAGTTTTATGCTGTCTGTACTTCTTTTGGTTCCTTATCCCTGGAATACAGCAGTTTTAATATAATAGGTGTTGCTATGGAAGATACAATAATAAGGAGAATGACCGATGTAAAATATACAGGCTCTAAAAGCCCGGCGGAAAGTCCCTTCTGGGATACTATCAGCGCAACTTCTCCTCTGGTCATCATACCCACACCAATTTTTAGAGAATCATTTATGTTAAACTTACATATCCTTGCCATCAGACCACATCCAATAATCTTACTTATAAGTCCTACCAATACAAATCCAAGTGAGAACAGGAGAATGCTTCCCGTTATATTATCTATACTTGTCTTTAACCCAATACTTGCAAAAAATACAGGACTAAAAAGCATATAGGAATTAACATCAACTTTTCTTTCTATGTAATCGGAATCATTGATGGAACACAGAATGATACCTGCCACATAAGCCCCCGTAATATCTGCTATTCCAAAATATCTTTCCGCCGCATAAGACATTAAGAAACAATATGCAAGACCTGCAATGGGAATTCTTCTTGTATGTGGGTATTTCTTATCCACATATTTAAATATCTTATAGGATATAAATCCCACCACAAGAGCGGCAGCAAAAAACAAAAAGGTATTGACAATAACGGAAACAGGATTGGAATCCGGATTTTTTAATCCAATGACAAAGGTAAGGACAATAATACCTATTACATCATCAATGATAGCTGCACTTAAAATTGCAGTTCCCACTTTTCCTTTAAGTTTTCCCATTTCTTTTAATGATTCCACCGTTATACTGACAGAAGTGGCCGTCAGGATGGTACCTACAAAAACGGCCTTATAAAATTCAAGGGATCCCCATGGCGCCATGCCATAATATAACATATAATAAAGCGCACCTATAATCAGGGGAATAAATACGCCTGCACAGGCAATCAGTGCGGCAATCGGCCCTGTTTTGACAAGATCCTTTAAATCAGTTTCAAGGCCTGCTGAAAACATAAGAAGTATGACCCCTATTTCCGCCATCTGTAAAAGAAAATCGCTCTGGTTGACCCATCCTAAAATACTGGGTCCTATAATAAGTCCTGCAATAATCTCTCCCACTACCTGGGGCGCCTTAAGTTTTCTCGCCAAGATACCAAATAATTTAGCGACAATTATGATAATTGCCAAATCCTTTAGAACTAAATAGTTTTCCATTTCTCATAATCTCCTCATTATTCCTTAAAAATTTCCATATTATATTATCACAAAATATAAAATTTTAGAATTACTATCTATTATTTTTTTTAATTGCTCTTAATAAAATCCCCGTCAGATATTTTCTAACGGGGATTTCTTTTTAAATAAAAATGAAACTTTAATCTTCATCTTCTTCCTTTGGAAGGGTTATATCTTCATCCTCATTCTGGACATTTTTATCCTGCTCCGGTATATCTTCCAGGGCATCATCAATATTTTCAAATTCCTGATCCCCGTCAGATACTTTTTCCCTTACCTTTGCAATCTGTGCAACAGTGACACCTTCATCCAGATTAATCAGTTTAACGCCGGATGTAATTCTTCCAAGGGTGGATACATCTTCCATAGGTATCTGGATAATGATTCCTCCTGTGGTAATCATCATAATTTCATGGTCGTTATTTACTGCTTTCAGACCAATCACATAACCTGTCTTTTCTGTTATCTTATAACACTTGACTCCTTTTCCGCCACGCTTCTGTACAGTAAACTCATCAAGATACGTACGTTTACCCATACCGTTTTCAGAAACAATGAGAAGAGAATCACCCTGATGGTCAAGCTGCATTCCAATGATTTCATCCTCGTCTCCAAGGCTCATTCCAATTACTCCCATGGAAGACCTGCCTGTAGCCCGCACATCTGTCTCTTTAAATCTGATGCACATCCCGTATTTTGTTACGAGGAATATTTCCGTATCTTTGTCTGTTATCTTAACCTCTATCAGTTCATCATCATCCCTCAAACTGATGGCAGCAAGACCATTTTTACGCACATTGCTGTATTCCACAATACTGGTCTTTTTAACAATACCTTTTTTCGTCACCATAAAGAGATTTTTATTCTTTTCATAATCTTTGATAGGAATAATAGCGTTTATCTTTTCCCCAGGATTTAACTGTAAAATATTTACAATGGCAATCCCTCTGGAAGTACGGCTTCCTTCCGGTATCTCATATGCCTTCAGCCTGTATACGCGGCCGAAATTTGTAAAAAACATTACATAATGGTGGGTTGTAGTCATTAAAAGGTCTGCAATAAAATCATCTTCAATGGTCTGCATTCCTTTGATTCCTTTGCCGCCTCTGTGCTGGGATTTAAAATTGTCAATAGTCATACGTTTGATATATCCCAGATTTGACATGGCAATAATTGTATTTTCATTGGGAATCATATCTTCCATGGAAATATCAAATGCATCAAAACCAATCTTACTCTTTCTGTCATCCCCGAATTTATCTGATATTTCTTTAATCTCTGTCCTTATAACTCCAAGGAGTTCCTTTTCATCTGCAAGAATTTCTTTTAAACGGGCTATCTTTGCAAGAAGCTCCAAATGTTCATTTTCCAGCTTCTCCCTTTCCAAACCTGTCAGAGCTCTCAGACGCATATCAACAATTGCCTGGGCCTGTACATCTGTCAGCCCGAACCTCTCCATCAGGCTTTCCTTGGCAATCTGGGTGCTCCGGCTTCCCCTTATAATTCTTATTACTTCATCTATATTATCAAGAGCTATCAGTAAGCCCTGCAAAATATGATCTCTTTCTTCCGCCTTATTTAAATCATATTTTGTCCTTCTTGTCACTACTTCTTCCTGATGGCCTATGTATGCCTTGAGCATATCAAGAATATTAAGGACTTTCGGTTCATTATTTACCAGTGCAAGCATGATAATACCAAAGGTATCCTGCATCTGGGTATGTTTAAAAAGATGATTTAATATAATATTGGCGTTTACATCACGGCGCAGTTCAATGACGATGCGCATCCCTTCCCTGTCCGATTCATCCCGCAAATCTACAATGCCGTCAATTTTCTTTAATTTGACAAGTTCGGCAATTTTTAAAATCAGATTCGCCTTATTTACCATATAAGGAAGCTCTGTCACAACAATCCTTGACTTTCCATTAGCCATTGTCTCAATATCAGTGACTGCCCGGACCCTCACTTTTCCCCGGCCGGTTCTGTATGCCTCTTCGCTTCCCCTTGTACCCAGTATAATTCCTCCAGTGGGAAAATCCGGGGCTTTCACAATGGAAAGAATTTCCTCTATTTCTGTCTCCTTATCATCAATAATCCTGTTATCAATAATTTTGATAATAGCAGAAATTACCTCCCTGAGATTATGGGGCGGTATATTTGTAGCCATACCTACTGCAATACCGGTAGTGCCGTTAACAAGAAGATTAGGGTAACGGCTTGGAAGAACAGAGGGTTCTTTCTCTGTTTCATCAAAGTTGGGTACAAAATCAACGGTATCTTTATTGATATCGGCAAGCATTTCCATGGAAATCTTACTTAGCCTTGCTTCTGTATAACGCATAGCCGCAGGGCCGTCACCATCCACAGAACCAAAGTTACCGTGGCCGTCCACAAGGGGATAACGGAAGGACCATGGCTGCGCCATATTTACCAAAGCGCCATAAATGGAACTGTCTCCATGAGGGTGATATTTACCCATGGTATCACCGACGATACGGGCGCTCTTTCTGTGAGGTTTATCCGGGCCGTTATTAAGTTCTATCATGGAATAGAGAACTCTTCTCTGGACAGGTTTTAAACCATCCCTTACATCGGGAAGCGCCCTGGAAGCAATAACGCTCATGGCATAATCGATGTAAGAAGTTTCCATAGTCTTTTGTAAGTCAATGTCATGAATTTTATCAAAAATATTATCTTCCATATTCGCTCCTAACTTTTGGGTTAAATATCAAGATTCTTAACAAACTTGGCATTTTCCTCAATAAATTCACGTCTTGGCTCAACCTTATCACCCATTAAAGTGGTAAAAGTAAGGTCTATTTCCGATTCCGCTTCTTCATTCATCGTAACCCTGAGAAGAATTCTCTTTTCAGGATCCATGGTTGTCTCCCAGAGCTGTTCCGGATCCATCTCGCCAAGTCCTTTATAACGCTGTATCTTATTATTCTGATCACGGCCTACCTGGGTTAAAATTTTATCCAGCTCCTCATCGCTGTAAGCATACCATACGTTTTTGTTCTTCTCCAGCTTATAGAGAGGAGGCTGTGCCAGATAAACATATCCCTGTTTAATAAGTTCCGGCATAAACCGGTAAAGGAATGTCAGAAGCAGCGTTGCAATATGGGCGCCATCCACATCCGCATCTGTCATAATGATTATCTTGTGATATCTCAATTTATTAATATCAAAGTCTTCGTGAATGCCTGTGCCAAATGCAGTAATCATTGCTTTTATTTCTGCATTTCCATAAATTTTATCCAGTCTGGCTTTCTCTACATTTAATATCTTGCCACGCAAAGGAAGAATTGCCTGGGTTGCCCGGCTTCTTGCCGATTTTGCACTGCCCCCTGCGGAATCTCCCTCCACAATATAAATCTCGCAGTTTTCCGGGTTCTTGTCAGAACAGTCCGCCAGTTTTCCGGGAAGGGAAGCGTTTTCAAGAGCTGTCTTTCTTCTTGTCAAATCCCTTGCTTTTCTGGCCGCATCCCTTGCACGCTGCGCAAGAATAGACTTCTCGCATATTAATTTTGCTACTGCCGGATTCTGTTCAAGGAAATAAGTAAGCTGTTCGCTTACGATACTGTCCACGGCAGTTCTTGCTTCCGAATTTCCAAGCTTTTGCTTCGTCTGCCCCTCAAACTGGGGGTCTTCTATTTTAACGCTTACAATAGCTGTCAGGCCCTCCCTTATATCTTCACCTGTAAGATTAGGCTCACTTTCTTTTAATAATTTATTCCCTCTGGCGTAGTCGTTAAAGGTCTTGGTAAGTGCATTGCGGAAACCTATCAGATGGGTTCCGCCTTCAGGCGTATTGATATTATTTACAAAGGTATAAGAACTTTCTGTATAAGAATCGTTATGCTGCATAGCCACTTCTACGTAAACATTATTTTTGCTTCCCTCAAAATACATAATATTGTCATAAAGAGGGGTTTTACTTTTATTTAAGTAAGTGACAAATTCTTTAATCCCGCCTTCATAATGAAATTCTCTCTCAACAGGTTTCTGGCCCTCTTCCACCCTCATATCCCTTAAGATAATGTGAAGCCCTTTGGTCAGGAAAGCCATCTCTCTCAGCCTCTGCTTTAAGACATCAAATTCAAATTCAATGGTTTCCTGAAAAATAGCAGCATCCGGTTTGAATGTTACCTTTGTCCCTGTATGTTCCTTTTCACATTCGCCTACAACCTTTAATGGATAACATACATGCCCTTTTTCATATCTCTGCTGGTGGATTTTTCCATCTGTATAGATTTCTACTTCCAGCCAGTCAGACAAAGCATTTACAACAGAAGCTCCTACCCCGTGAAGACCGCCGGACACTTTGTATCCGCCGCCTCCGAATTTACCGCCGGCGTGAAGGATTGTAAATACAACTTCCACAGCGGGGAGTCCCGCTTTATGGTTGATGCCTACCGGTATCCCTCTCCCATTATCGGTAACGGTGATAGAGTTATCTTTATTTATCATAACAGTAATTGTATCGCAAAATCCCGCAAGAGCTTCGTCAACAGAATTGTCAACGATTTCGTAAACAAGATGATGAAGGCCTCTGCTGGAGGTAGAGCCTATATACATACCTGGTCTTTTTCTTACTGCTTCAAGACCTTCTAATATCTGAATCTGGTCTGCTCCGTATTCATTATTCATACTAAAAACCATATCCTTTCTACTATTAAGACATTTATTTAACTACGTATTTTCAGTTATCATTTCAGCCGTACCGCCAGATACCTTAAAAATCCTGTTTATCTTAAACCTGTTATTCACAAATTCATCCAGACCGGTACAGGTAATAATTGTCTGTATATCTCCTATACTGTTGAGAAGATAATTCTGTCTGTTACTGTCCAGTTCTGAAAGCACATCATCCAAAAGCAGAACCGGCGTATCTTTCGTCATTTTTTTTACCAGTTCTATCTCCGATAATTTAAGTGAAAGAGCTGCCGTCCTTTGTTGTCCCTGGGAACCATATCTGCGTATGTCAATCCCATTGACAATAAAAATAAAATCATCCCTGTGTGGGCCGGCAGAAGTGGTTTTAGACCTGATGTCTTTCTCCTGGTTTTCTTTCATTTTTAATTCAAAATTATCAATTGATACATCAGGTTCATACTTAACAGATAAATCTTCTTTCCCACCGGATAATTTATTATGTATTTCTTTAATAATTTCATTGAGCTGCTTTACAAAAAGTTCCCGTCTTTCTATAATTTTGCTTCCAAAGGAAACCAACTGTGAATCCCATATATTCAGAGTCTCTTTCAGCTCAGGATGAAAATATATATCCTTAAGAAGTTTATTTCTCTGATTTATAATTTTATTATAGTGATTTAAATTATAAAGATAAAAATTATCCAACTGACAAAGTTCCATATCGGCAAATCTTCTTCTCTCCGAAGGACCGTTTTTTATAATGGCAAGGTCTTCCGGAGAAAAGAATACTACATTCAAAAGCCCAAGCAGATCCGCCGCCTTTTTTATTTTTTGCCCGTCAATTGCTATTCCTTTTGATTTGCTTTTCCGAAGATGCATATCCACTCTGTATTCCACATCTTCTTTTTCAAGATAAGTTCTTATATGTGATTCTTCTTTTTCAAAGTTAATGATTTCTTTATCTTTACTTCCTTTATGTGATTTGGTAGTCGCAGAAACATAAATTGCCTCCAGGATATTTGTTTTACCCTGGGCATTGTCTCCAAAAAGTATATTCGTTCCTCTGTCAAAATGTATATTTAATGTTTCATAGTTTCTGAAATCAGCCAGTTCAAGAGATTTAATGATCATATTGAATTTTTAACCCAGAAGCCTTTCTATTTTAAGTCCTGTCAGACTGTAATCTTAATCTGACTGCCTTCAAATTCTACTATATCCCCGTCATGCAGCTTTTTGCCCCTCTGTACTTCCACTTTGCCATTTACTTTCACAAGGCCATCCTGAATGGCAAATTTTGCATCCACCCCGGATTCCACCAGTCCGGCAGCTTTAAGCGCCTGTCCGAGTTTTATATAATCATCTCTCAATTTTATTATTTCCATTTTTTTCCTCTCTTAAACCCTGTTTAATTCACTGTGGTAAAATTGACGGGAAGAATAAGATAAATATAGTTTTCCTTTGTATCCCTGATAAAACAGGGAGCTTTGGGATTAACAAGATAAATATCAATCTGTTCGTCATCAATGACGCGGAGTGCGTCAATCATAAATTTTGGATTAAATCCAATCATCAGATCTTTCCCCTGTTTATTGATATCAATTTCTTCATTCATGCTTCCCACAGCAGAATTTATCTTTAATTCCATCATTCCGTCAGTGATATTTATAATAATGGGTTTCTTATCCCCTTCTTTGACCAGAAGAGTAGCCCTGTCTATACACTCCAGCAGTTCCTTTTTGCTGACTGTTACCTTCGTCTCATAATCACTTGAAAGCATCTGGTCGATTTTAAAATACTCGCCCTCTATCAGACGCGATACCACCGTTGTTTTATTAAACTCAAATACAATATGTTTACCTGTAAAAAATATATATACATCCTTGTCGGCGTCCCCTGAGAGGATTTTGCTGATTTCATTTAAGGTTTTTCCGGGAACTACCACCTTTCTTGAAGGATAATTATCTTTCAGTTTTATTTTGCGTATAGATATTCTGTGACCGTCCAGGGAAACCACTTTTAATGTATCTCCGTTTATATCGAATAATTCACCTGTCATCAGCTTATTATTGTCGTTATCTGAAATTGAAAAAATAGTCTGTCTTACCACTTCCTTTAAAGTGAACTGTGATACAATAATGGAATCTATTTTCTCTATGGAAGGAAGATAAGAGAAATCTTCACCGGATTTACCGATAATGGCAAATTTAGCTTTTTCGCATGTTATGTTTGTTTTAAAGGATTTATCTGTTTCAATTGTCACCTCATTGTCAGGAAGCTTTCTCACAATATCAAGAAGGATTTTGGCATCCAGCGCAATCTGTCCTTTTTCAACAATATCACCCTCTATCGTTGTTTCTATACCAAGTTCCATATCATTTGCTATCAGCTTAATATTCCTGCCGGAAGCATCTATCAGGATACATTCAAGGATAGACATGGTAGTTTTATTAGGAACAGCTTTTGATACAATCTGTACGCCATTTAACAAATTAATTTTGCTACATACTAATTTCATCTGTGTATAAATTCCTTTCTTTCATAGTGTGGGTCAAACTGGTTTCGTGCAGTCTGCTGACATATAAAGATATAATAAATTCAGTAATATAATTAATAAAGGGTGTTAATATGTGTATAACTCTTTTATTATACTATTTTTCAGGCAAAAAAGAAATGTAAAACGTGTGGATAAATTAATTTTATTTAAGAATAACTTTCAAATTATTCACATTTACTTTATCCCTTAAGATGGATTTATTTTTTTTGTGATAATTTCTATTCTGTTTTTGAGTTCTTCATTTACCTTGATTTCCTCTGTTATCTTTTCAATGCCGTGGATAACTGTGGTGTGATCTTTCTTTCCAAGGGCTTTTCCTATACTCTGCAGGGATTCAGGGGTAAGCTGCCGGCACAGATACATGCAAATCTGTCTTGGCTGTACAAATTCTGAATTTCTTCTTTTGGATACGATATCTTCCGGTGAAATACCAAAGTGTTCGGCAACCACATCAACAATTAGCTGTGGCGTTACCTGCTTTACAACATTTGGGGATATAATATCCTTTAAGGCTTCCTCCACATTTTCAAGGGTTATTTCCGCTTTTTTGTTTAACTTGGCATAGGCAATTACTTTATTGTAAGCGCCTTCCAGCTCCCTTATATTGGATTTGATATTGGTTGCAATATACTGGAATATTTCTTCGTTTATTTCCTTATTATAGTTTTCAGCATTTTTTTTAAGAATTGCCATTCTTGTTTCGTAGTCAGGGGGCTGGATGTCTGCAATAAGTCCCCATTCAAAACGGGAGCGGAATCTTTCTTCCAATATTTCCATTTCTTTTGGCGGCTTGTCCGAGGAAAGTATAATTTGTTTACCGGCGGAGTGGAGCACATTGAATGTGTGGAAGAATTCTTCCTGGGTACTTTCTTTTCCTATAATAAACTGGACGTCGTCGATTAACAACACATCCACTGTCCTGTATTTTTCCCTTAGTTTGGTCATCTTGGTGGCATTACCGCTTCTTATGGATTCAATCACTTCATTGGTAAACTGCTCGGAAGTGACATAAAGTACTTTCATATCAGGATTCTGGTCTAATATGAAATGGCCGATGGAATGCATAAGGTGAGTCTTTCCCAGCCCGGCTCCTCCATATATATACAGGGGATTGTATGCCTCGCCCGGAGATTCCGCTACGGCAAGGGAAGCGGAATGGGCAAATTTATTATTTCCTCCAACTACAAATGTATCAAATCTGTACTTGGAATTTAAATTTGCTTTTTCATAATTGATATTATAAACTGCATTAGAAACGGAAGATGCCCCGTTCTCAACATCTTTTTCAAGAATAAAATCTATATCATAGGTATGATCCATCATTTCAGAAATAGTTACCTGAAAATAGCTTTTATATTTTGATGAAATATATTTCAGGGCATGGGCCTGGTCAGAAGGAATCATAATCGTTACGATATCATCTTTCTCATTGTAAAAGTTCAAAGGTTTTACCCATGTGTTATAAGAGATATCTGATAATTCATATTCATCCCTGATGGTTTCTTTGATTAAGTTCCAGTTTTCTTTCATAAAATCCATTATATGGCCCCCACATTTAAAATAAAGGAAAAATACCTACATTATATATTAATATAAAAGCTTTAAATTTTCAAATTGTTTTTAGTTTACATAATTTTTGGGAGGTTTCCATCTGTTTGTGAATAACTTAAAAAAGTAATTAACACTTTACACACCCGTAAAACAGGCATAAAATATTAATGTTAAATTTTAAATGTAGAAAAAAAGCAAAGTTATCCACAAATTATCCACAATATGTGGATACAATTATGTAAATTTAAATGAATTAAAAAATCAATATTTAGTGGTTGGAAATTGAAATTTATAACTATATGTAGTTGTGTTAAAAATCACGATTTTTCAAGGTTTTTTTGGATATTTTTTTCATACTAAATTTGTGGTTTTTACTTGACGGAAGTTCTTTAATCTTATATAATTGATACGATATTTTCCAAAGATATCATGATATCTAAGTATTTGTTTACCTTATTATAATATTATACTGCATTATATATTAAGGTTCAGTAAAGGAGGTGCATCAACATGAAAATGACTTTCCAGCCTAAGAAAAGAAAAAGATCAAAAGTCCATGGTTTCAGAGCCAGAATGAGTACTCCCGGCGGAAGAAAGGTTATCAAAGCCAGGAGAGCAAAAGGAAGAAAAAGATTATCAGCATAGGCCGCGTTATGTGGCCTTTTTTTCTATGCGGGCATAAATAAATGGGTTATAAATTTTCAGAATCTTTAAAAAAATATCATGATTTCCAGTATGTCTATAGGAATGGCAAATCTTATGCCAACAAGTATTTAGTAATGTATGTTTTGGAAAATAATATGTCGGGAAACAGGCTGGGAATCAGTGTCAGTAAAAAAGTCGGAAATAGCGTTGTCAGACACAGAGTGACAAGATTGATAAGAGAAAGTTACAGACTGCATGAAAATATATTTAATAGTGGTTTAGATATAGTAGTTATAGCCAGAAATAGTGCTTCCAGCGTTTCTTATTATGAGGTAGAGAGCGCTTTATTACATCTTGCAAAACTTCATCATATTTTGAAAATTTATTTTTATAACGAAGATATGAATGAGGAAATCAGTAAATAGTATGAAAAAATTGTTGATTTTATTAATTAAATTTTATAGAAAATATATTTCTCCCATGAAATATACCAAATGTCCTTATTTTCCTACCTGTTCGGAATATGGGCTTGAAGCCGTTGAAAAATATGGGGCTTTAAAGGGAGGTCTTTTATCTTTATGGAGAATTATAAGATGTAATCCTTTTTCAAAAGGAGGATATGATCCTGTACCATAGACACCTATAGGATTAATAAAATCAAAAACAGGAGGAAATAAATTGACAGGAATTGTTTTAACCCAGTATGACGGTATGATACTCGGTCCTATTGCAAAAGTTCTTGGATATCTTATGGAAGGGATTTTCTCCCTTTTGGATTTAATAGGAATACCGAATGTAGGTTTATCCATTATTTTATTTACAATTGTTATTTATTTATTACTTATGCCTCTTACTATCAAGCAGCAGAAATTCTCAAAGCTTTCCGCTAAAATGAATCCTGAGCTTCAGGCAATTCAGGCAAAGTATAAGAATAAAAAAGACAATGAATCCATGATGGCCATGAATGCGGAAACCCAGGCTGTATATGCTAAATACGGAGTTTCCCCCAGTGGAAGCTGTATACAGCTTTTAATCCAGATGCCTATTCTGTTTGCACTTTACCGTGTAATTTATGCGATGCCGGCTTATGTTGGAAGAATTAAAGAAGCGTTTTTCCCCCTGGTGACAAATTTGATTTCACAGAGCGGAAGTCTGGAGTTTTTGCAGACATTTAAAAATGCTTCTATGTATGCAAGACAGATTTCTAATGATGCTTTCGTTGAAGGGATGTCAGGAAATGCTTATGTACAGAATACCTACATCGATATTTTAAATAAAGCTTCAAGTTCAGAATTTGCAAGTATAGCGGACAAGTTTCCGAATCTGGCTCAGGATGTACAGCATACATTGTCATTTTTGGACGAGTATAATAATTTCCTGGGTATTAATATTGGAAATTCACCTTCCTATATGGTGGGAGAAGCATGGAAAGGCGCTGATGGAATCAACTGGCTGATGATTATAGCAGCTTTTGTAATTCCTGTTTTGTCAGCCCTTACACAGTGGATAAATACGAAACTTATGCCTCAGCCTGATACATCAGGCAATAAAGGGGATCAGCAGAATTCCATGGCCCAGTCCATGAAAATGATGAATACAATGATGCCTCTTATGTCAGCTTTCTTCTGCTATACGCTTCCTGCTGGTATGGGACTTTACTGGATTGCCGGTTCTGTAGTAAGAAGTATCCAGCAGGTTATTATCAATAAACATATTGATAAGATAGATATTGACGCACTGATTAAGAATAATGAAGAAAAGAGAAATAAGAAACTTGAAAAGGCAGGCATTGATCCTAAGACTTTAAACAGGAATGCAACCTTAAGCACTAAAAATGTTAATGCGGCGAGGACTTCCATGTCATCAAAGGCCAGCGTGAAACCTTTGACACAGGAGGAAAAAGATGAAGCTATGAAAAAGTCTACGGAGTATTATAATAAAAATGCCAAACCTGGAAGTTTGGCTTCGAAAGCAAATATGGTAAGACAATATAATGAAAAGAACAATAAATAGGGGGTATTTTTATGGAGTACATTGATATTTCAGCTAAAACAGTCAATGATGCAATTACGGAAGCATGTCAGAAATTTTTAGTAACAAGCGATAAGTTAGATTATATTGTTGTGGAAGAAGGTTCTTCGGGTTTTCTTGGTATTGGATCAAAGCCTGCTGTTATTAAGGCAAGGATAAAAGGTACAGTTGCAGATAAGGCAAAGGATTTTCTGAAAGAAGTTTTTGATGCAATGAAAATGATTGTAGAAGTGGATGTAAAATATGATGAGGACAGCAGGAATTTAAGTATAGATTTAAGCGGCGATGAAATGGGAATTCTTATTGGAAAAAGAGGGCAGACCCTTGATTCTCTCCAATACCTTGTTTCGTTGGTTGTAAATAAAGAATCAGATGAATATATAAGGGTAAAGGTTGATACGGAAGATTACCGTAACAGAAGAAGGGAAACCCTTGAGAACCTTGCCAGAAATATTGCCTATAAGGTAAAAAGAACAAAACGTCCTGTTTCTTTGGAGCCTATGAATCCTTATGAAAGGAGAGTTATTCATTCGGCGCTTCAGAATGATAAATTTGTTACTACACATAGTGAAGGAGAAGAACCTTTCAGAAGGGTTGTTGTTACCTTGAAAAGATAGATTACATGTATGTAAATATAGAATGTTGGGGGATTACTCCTCCAACATTTTTTGAATTAAAAAGTCTGGTCTGCAAAGCGTAACGGCGTTTAATATAATGTTATTCTGGTGGAATAGAAGGTTAGTTTTTTAAAATTACCACATGCGAATTTGTGTATGGAGTTTAAATATCGTATGTTGTGGAAAGGCATGGTTTATTATGGAGACAGATACGATTGCCGCTGTTGCAACTGCCATGAGTAATTCTGGTATTGGGATTATAAGGATAAGCGGAGAGGAATCAATAGAGGTAGCTGATGCTATATATAGAAACAAAAATAATGAAAGAGTATTAAAGAATTATAAAAGTAATACAATTCATTATGGATTTATATATGATGAAGATGAAATTGTAGATGAAGTTATGGTTTCAGTGATGAAAAAGCCAAACAGTTTTACCATGGAAGACACGGTAGAGGTTAACTGTCATGGCGGTATATTGGTTATCAACCGTATTTTGGAACTTATTATTAAAAGAGGCGCAAGGCTTGCAGAGCCAGGTGAGTTTACAAAGCGTGCTTTTTTAAATGGAAGGATTGATTTGTCGGAAGCGGAAGCTGTTATGGATATTATATCTTCTAAAAATGAAACAGCCCTTAAAAATTCCGTTAAGCAGTTGAGGGGTTCTGTACACAGGAAAATAAGTGAGTTGAGGAATGCCATTATTTACGAGATTGCTTTTATTGAGTCTGCATTAGATGACCCTGAGCATATCAGTCTTGAAGGATATTCAGATAAATTATATGATAAAGTAAATGAGTTGTCATATATTATAGAAGGATTATTGTCTACCTCAGAGAATGGACGGATTATAAAAGAAGGAATTAAAACAGTAATTGTAGGAAAACCAAATGCAGGAAAATCTTCTTTACTGAATCTGCTTGTGGGAGAGGAAAAAGCAATTGTTACAGATATTGCAGGAACCACGAGAGACGTGCTCGAAGAAGATATTAAGATGAATGGAATAAACCTTCATATAATAGATACTGCAGGTATTCGTTCTACGGAAGATATTATTGAAAAGATAGGTGTGGAGAGAGCAGTTCAGTATTTGCAGGATGCAGATTTGGTTATCTATGTAGTTGATTCCTCTGTATCTTTAGATGAAAATGATTTTGAAATCATGAAAATGATTAAAGATAAAAAAAGTATTGTACTTTTTAATAAATCTGATTTAAATTCAGAAATTTCTTTAGATGAATTAAAGAAATTTTTGAATAATGATGTTATAATTATAAGAACTTCAACGAAAGAAAATACAGGAATGGATAATTTTGAAAAGGCGGTAAAGAAACTGTTTTTCAGCGGAAAGATAGATTTGGACAGTGAAATTTTGATTACAAACTTAAGGCATAAGCAGTCTTTGCAGGATGCACTTGAGAGCCTTAATATGGTTAAAGAAAGTTTGAAGGCGGATATGCCAGAGGATTTTTATTCAATTGATTTGATGAATTCTTATGCAAGTCTTGGAAAAATAACAGGGGAAGAAATTTCCGATGATTTGATGAATGAAATTTTTTCAAAATTCTGTATGGGAAAGTAATATAAGGATATTTATTATGTTTGAAAATAATGACAGTTTTGTGGAAAATGTAGATGTATGTGTAATAGGCGCCGGTCATGCCGGTTGTGAAGCTGGCCTGGCGTGTGCAAGGCTTGGACTTGAAACGATAATATTTACAGTCAGTGTGGATAGTATTGCCCTTATGCCCTGTAATCCTAATGTGGGAGGTTCTTCAAAGGGGCATCTGGTAAGGGAATTGGATGCCCTTGGGGGAGAGATGGGTAAAAATATTGATAAAACATTTATCCAGTCCAAGATGCTTAATATTTCGAAAGGACCTGCCGTACATTCGCTCCGGGCCCAGGCGGATAAAGCTGAATATAGCCGGGCAATGAGAAAAGTTCTTGAGAATCAGGAACATCTTACCATAAAGCAGGCGGAAGTATGCGAATTGATTTGGGAAGATATAAAAGATTCTGATAAAATAGCTACGAAAAAAGTTACAGGGCTTAAAACTTTTACAGGGCTTATTTATAAATGTAAAACCGTTATTTTATGTACTGGAACATATTTAAAGGCAAGATGTTTATGCGGCGAGGCTATTACTTATACCGGACCAAATGGCCTTCAGGCAGCAAATCATTTGACAGATTCCCTTTTATCCATGGGAATTGAGATGCAGCGTTTTAAAACGGGAACGCCTGCGCGGATGGATAAGAGGAGTATTGATTTTTCTAAGATGGAGGAACAGTTTGGTGATGAAAAGGTAGTTCCTTTTTCTTTTTCTACGAATCCTGAGGATGTTCAGATTGAACAGGTATCGTGTTATCTTACTTATACGAATAGTAAAACCCATGAGATTATTAAAAATAATCTTGACCGTTCCCCAATCTATGCCGGAGTTATAGAAGGAACAGGGCCAAGATACTGTCCATCTATTGAAGATAAAGTTGTAAAATTCGCGGATAAAGAAAGACATCAGGTTTTTATAGAACCTGAAGGATTACATACAAATGAAATGTATGTGGCAGGTATGTCGTCTTCTCTTCCGGAGGATGTGCAGCTTGCTATGTATCGTACGGTACCGGGACTTGAAAATTGTAAAATAGTAAGAAACGCTTATGCCATAGAGTATGATTGTATTAATTCGAAGCAGCTTTATCCTACTTTGGGATTTAAGGATATCGAAGGTCTTTATAGTGGTGGTCAGTTTAATGGAAGCAGCGGTTATGAGGAGGCGGCTGCCCAGGGACTGATAGCAGGGATTAATGCTGCCCGGTTTATCTTTGGAAAGAAGGAATTGACTCTTGACAGATCCGAAGCTTATATAGGTGTTTTAATTGACGATTTAGTTACGAAGGATAATTTTGAGCCTTACCGTATGATGACATCCCGTGCGGAATACCGTCTTTTGCTTCGTCAGGATAATGCAGACTTACGGCTTATGGAAAAGGGATATGAAGTCGGTTTAATTTCAAAATTGCAATATGATAATGTTATTAAAAAAAAGAAAATGATAGAAAAGGAGGTAAGCAGGTTAAAAAATATAAAAATTGGTGCGTCTAAGTCTAATCAGGATTTCCTGGAGAAGCATGGAAGTGCAGTTTTAAAAACAGGTACAACTCTGGCAGAGTTGTTATGCAGACCGGAACTTAATTATGAGATATTAAATGAACTGGACGTAGGGAGAGAAAATTTGCCGAAAGATGTAATTGAACAGGTGGAAATTGAAATTAAATATGAGGGATATATAGAGAGACAGCTCCGCCATGTTGAGCAGTTCAAAAAGATGGAGAAAAAGCTGATACCTGATAGTTTAGATTATGATGACGTATTAAGCCTTCGTTTGGAAGCAAGACAAAAATTAAAATCATTCCGTCCTGTATCGGTGGGACAGGCATCGCGTATTTCAGGAGTGTCCCCTGCTGATATTTCCGTCCTTCTTGTTTATCTGGAACAATATAAAAGAAAGTACAACACTAATGGGGATTAGCAGTATGGTTTCTTTTCAAAAAGATTTGGATGAGTTTAAAATATACTTAAATGACAGACAGAAAGAACAGTTTTCAAATTTTTATAATCTGTTAATTGAATGGAATTCATTTATGAATTTAACTGCAATAACAGATTATCATGAGGTATTAAAAAAGCATTTTGTTGACAGTTTATCACTGATAAAAGCGATACCTGATTTATCTGGAAAATCTTATTCTGTGATCGATATAGGAACAGGTGCAGGTTTTCCTGGTATTCCTCTTAAAATTGCTTTTCCTTATTTAAAGATTACCTTGCTGGATTCTTTAAATAAGAGAATAAAATTTTTAAATGAGGTAGTTTCCAAATTGGAACTAAAGGATGTTGTTTTGATTCATGGAAGGGCAGAAGATTTTTCAAAGTCTGAAAAGATGCGTGAATCTTTTGATTTGTGTGTTTCCCGTGCAGTGGCGAATTTATCTACCTTATCAGAATATTGTATTCCATTTGTTAAAATGGGAGGATGTTTCATCTCATATAAGTCTGAAAAGTCTGCAGAAGAGTTTAATAGTGCAAAAAAAGCTATTCAAGTACTTGGCGGAAAATATGAGAGACAGGTGGAATTTTATCTGCCAAATTCAGATGTATATAGAAATTTGTTTGTTATAAAAAAAGAGAAAAATACTCCTTTAAAATATCCAAGAAAAGCTGGACTGCCTGCAAAGGAGCCTATTTAAAAAAAATTATGCTTGGAGTAAAATATGGATACGAAAAAAATTGATATCCTACAGGAACTTTATTCTTGTTGTGTACAGGATAAAGAAGAAGAAAACAAAATAATTCAAAATAATCTGAACCGGATTCAGGAAATAAATACGTTATTATTTTCTATGGACGATGATTCAGATTTTAAAGTTTTTTCTCCCAGAAATGAGGAATCTATTAGCAGAGAAAAAATAGAAACTTTTCAGAAGGAAAAGATAAGATTGGAGGATGATAATAAGTTTCATATTGAAAAGGTACATAGGCTGGATAAGCAGATTAATAAGTTGAAGTTACTAATTGATGATTTTAATTTGGATAAAGATAATTTCTTTGATATAGTTGATATTCAGGAAAAGGAACGTTGTAGAATAGCAAATGATATTCATGATTCAACGGTACAGAATCTTACGCATTTAATTCATTCCATCGAATTAAGTTCATTATATATGGATAAGGATATCATTAGTGCAAAACTTGAACTGGAATCCTGTAGAATGAAATTGCAGTCTGTAATTAATGAATTGAGGGATGTTATTTTTGACTTGAGGCCTATGGCTTTTGATGATCTTGGTTTTAAAGAATGTATTGAAAATTTTGTATCAAATTTGAAATTGCAGTTTAGAAATTCTGATATAAGATATGATATATGTGATTTAAAGGAAGAAGATTTTAATATTAGAAATGGACGTGCTTTAAATTTAGTTTTATTGACCATTTATAGAATTATTAAAGAGGCCGTTATTAACGCATTAAAACATTCTAGTGCGGATAATATTTTTTTAAAGACTTCAATAGAGGATAATAGATGTATAATTTATATTGAAGATAACGGAAAAGGTTTTATAAATAATAATGATAAAGAGAATAAACATTTTGGTATTGTAATAATGGAAGAAAGAATTAATTTGTTAAATGGAAATTTGTTAATAGAATCAGAACCAGAATGTGGAACTAAAATAAAAGTAGAGATACCTTTAAGATATAAGGAGGCAAAATAAAATTATGATTAAGGCAATGTTGGCAGATGATCATGTTTTGGTCCGTGAGGGAATTAAGCACTTGTTGGAGTATGATGGTAGTGTTGAAGTTATCGAGGAAGCTAATAACGGATTAGAGTGTATAGAAAAACTGACTGATATAAGTCCGGATATTTTATTGCTGGATATTAATATGCCTGGTATGAATGGAATAGAAGTTTTGGAAGAATTGAAAAGAATAGAACATCCTGTTAAAATTTTAATAATTACTGTTCATAATGAAATAGAGTATCTTATTCGTGCAGTTGATATTGGAGCAGATGGATATATATTGAAAGATTCTGGAACTGATGAGTTAAAACAGGCTATTACTACAATTTTAAATGGTGAGTCATATATTCAGCCCAGTCTGCTGCCTGCATTAAATTCAAGATTGATAAATAGAGATATTGATAAGGAAAAATTGGAGTCATTGACAAAGAGAGAGTTAGAAATATTAACTCAGGTTGCAGGTGGAATGTTTAACAAGGAAATTGCAAATAATTTAAATATAAGTGAGAGAACAGTTAAAAATCATATTTCCAATATATTTAAAAAAATTGATGTTTCTGATAGAACGCAGGCTGCAGTATTTGCTATTAGAAATAACATTGTTAAATTGTATTAGATATAATAAAATTTTAAAAATGAATATATAAATTATGTTTCACGTGAAACATTTTTTGATATTAAAATATTTAACACTAGATAATGTTTCACGTGAAACAATTTACCCCTAAATCTAGTAATTAATTCGTGAAACATCCCAATAAATTCCACAAAAATTGTGAAACATGTTTTTAAATTAGTATTTATATTTACATTTATTTTAATGTAGATAATAAATTTTATAAGTGATATAATCATATAAGCTTTAATGAATGTTGAAAATGTTTACCTGCACAATAGAAGGGAGTAATGTAATGGGAAAAATAATTGCAATTGCAAATCAAAAGGGAGGAGTAGGTAAAACTACAACTTCTATTAATTTGTCTGCCGCATTGGCAGCTAAAGGTAAAAAAGTATTAGTAATAGATACTGACCCTCAGGGAAATACTACAAGTGGTTTTGGAATAGAAAAAAATGAATTAGAAAACACAATTTACGAACTTATGCTGAGCGAATGCTCAATTAAAGAATGTATTATAAATGATATAATTGAAGGTATTTCAATTATACCTTCTAATGTAAATTTGGCCGCAACTGAGATAGAATTAATTGGGGTTGACCGCAAAGAATTTATATTGAAAAGGGAAGTTGAATGGGTAAAGGAAAGTTATGATTATATTATAATTGACTGTCCTCCTTCACTCAATTTATTGACAATAAATTCTATGACCACCGCTGATTCTGTTCTCGTTCCTATACAATGTGAGTATTATGCGCTGGAAGGTTTAAGTCAGTTGATACATACAATTAATCTTGTAAAAGAGCGATTAAACAATGATTTGGATATGGAAGGCGTAGTATTTACCATGTATGATTCCAGAACAAATTTATCCATACAGGTAGTAGAGAATGTTAAAAGAAATTTAAACCAGAAAGTGTTCAGTACTGTTATTCCAAGAAATATAAGACTTGCAGAAGCACCTAGTTACGGGATGCCTATTAATATATATGATTCAAAGTCTGCTGGAGCGGAAGCTTATATGTTGTTAGCAGATGAAATTATCAATAATGGAAAGGAAAATTAAAATATGGCAGCAAGAGGACTGGGCAAAGGACTGGATGCACTGATACCAAGCGGAATTAATACAAAATCAAAAGAACCGGATATTAGTAAAAAGCAGGAAAATAAAGAAGAAGGTCAGAATGCTGAAACAATTGTTAATATTACTAAAGTAGAACCAAATAGAGAACAGCCCAGAAAACATTTTGATGAAGATTCCCTGGAGGAACTGGCTGAATCTATAAAACAATTTGGATTATTACAGCCAATCCTTGTTCAAGATAGAAAGACTTATTATGAAATTATTGCAGGTGAAAGAAGATGGCGTGCTGCTAAAAAGGCTGGTTTAAAAGAAGTTCCTGTTATAATCAAAAATTTGTCAGACCAGGAAATAGTTGAAATTTCTCTGATTGAAAATATACAAAGAGAAAATTTAAATCCTATTGAAGAGGCACAGGCATATAAAAGATTGTTGACAGAATTTAATTTAAAGCAGGATGAAGTTGCAGAAAGAGTGTCAAAGAGCAGGACAGCAGTTACAAATTCCATGCGTCTGCTAAAACTGTGCGATGACGTGCAGCAAATGATTATTGATGATATGATTTCAACAGGACATGCAAGAGCTCTGATAACTATAGAAGATTCTGAACAGCAATATGCTATTGCACAGCAGATTTTCGATGAAAAGCTGAGTGTCCGCGACGTAGAAAAACTGGTAAAAAATTTGAACAAGCCTGTAAAAATGAAAAAACCAGTACAAACTGATGAAAGTCTTGAGGCTGTCTATCAAAACATAGAGGAGAACCTGAAACAAAAATTAAGCACAAAAGTAAGCATTACTTCTAAAGGAAATGGCGCTGGTAAAATTGAAATAGAATTTTATAGTCATGACGATTTAGAAAAAATTATGGACTTACTTTCAAAATAAAACATATTAATAAAATTACAAAAGTTTAAAAGATACGAGGTAGATAAAATGAACAATTCCTTTTTAGCCAGCCTTGGTCTGGGAAACATTGATATAGGAATTATACTTATTGTCCTGGCAGCTATAATTTTATTATTAATAATTTTGAACATAGTAAATATATGCTCTATAAGAAAATTGAAAAAGAGATATGAAATATTTATGCAGGGTAAAAATGTAAAAAGCCTTGAAAGTGAAATAATAGGATTATTTGAGGATAATAAATTTATTAAAAATTCTATTGAAAAAAATAAAATAGATATTCAGACACTTTATAAAAAATTTGAATCTTCTTTTCAGAAAATTGGCATAATAAAATATGATGCATTTAGGGAAATAGGGGGAAAATTAAGTTTTAGCCTGGCACTTTTGGATGAAAATAATAATGGATTCATATTAAATTCCGTTCATAGTACAGATGCATGTTATTCCTACACAAAAGAAATAACAAATGGACAATGTAATATCTCTCTGGGAAAAGAAGAAGAGGAAGCTCTTAATATGGCAATGGGGTTAGAAAAATAAAAGAGAAGGAGAATATATGAAGTTATGTAAGGTAAGCGAATTAAGAGGCGGAGAAATGCTTGCCAGAGCGATAATAACACCTGAATTTAGAATATTGTTGTCAGAAGATACTGTCCTGCGTCCCGAGTATATTAAAAAGTTTATGGAATTGGGAATTGATGAAGTTTACATTAAAGAAAAAAATAATATTGATACACAGGAAGTCGTTTTGCTTAAATCAGATGTTGAAAATGTCTTTAAAGACAGGGTAAAAAGCATTTTGGAAAAACATACTTATAGTCGTAATGTAGAATTAATGGAACTCAGCAAAACAGCAGACCATATTATTACCAATATTCTTGAAGAAGAAGAAGTGGTGGAAAAGATATATGATATGAGGGAGAGAAGTTCTGATATATATGAGCATTCTATCAGCATGTGCTCCCTTGCTACACTGACTGCGTTGAAATTAAAGATTTCAAAAAAGAAAGTCCATGAAATAGGTGTGGGGTGCCTTTTACATGATTTAGGTCTTAGATATGTTACTGTTGATTATACAAATCATGATATTTATAAATTAAGTAAAATTGATTTGGCAGAATATATGAAACATCCTATATATGGATATACGACACTTGAAAATGAAAAATGGATATCAAAAACAAGTAAAGATATTATTTTGTATCATCATGAAAATCTGGATGGCACTGGCTATCCTTTAAAAGTAAAGAAACTGCCTTACGAAGTCCAGATAGTCAATATTTGTGATACATTTGATGAAATGATATGTGGAATAGGATGCAAGCGAATAAAGGTATATGAAGCTGTCGAATATTTAAAGAATTTCAGAAATACAAAATTTAATTCTGATATAGTGGATATATTTCTTGAATTTACAGCCGTATATCCTGTAGGCAGCCAGGTTCTTTTGTGCGATAATTCTATTGGAAAAGTAATTCGTCAAAATAAAGAATTTCCTAACCGACCTGTCGTTCAAATGATAAAGGATTGTGAAGGAAATGAAGTAGAAGAGGAAATTTATCTTGACCTAATTAAAGTAAATAATATTTTTATAGAAAAAGAACTTGCATAAATATAAAATACATAATAATATAACATTGTTTAATGGAAGGAGTTTATTATGATAGATATTAAATTTTTAAGAGAAAATCCTGAGGCAGTAAAAGAAAACATAAAAAAGAAATTTCAGGATTCAAAATTAGAACTTGTGGATGAAGTGATTGAACTTGATCTGGAAAGCCGCCAAACAAAGCAGAAGGCTGATGACCTTCGGGCAAACAGGAATAAGATTTCCAAAGAAATAGGCGCATTGATGGCACAGGGTAAAAAAGAAGAAGCTGAAAAGAAAAAGGCAGAAGTTGCCGCTAATGCAAAGTCCCTTTTAGATTTGGAAGAGAAAGAAAAAGAACTGGAAGAAAAAATTACTAAAATCATGATGGTAATTCCAAATATAATAGGTTCTGATGTTCCCATCGGCAAAGATGACAGTGAAAATGTAGAAGTTAAAAAATATGGAGAGCCGGTGGTTCCGGATTTTGAAATACCTTATCATACAGAAATTATGGAGAAGTTAAAAGGTATAGATTTAGACAGTGCAAGGAAAGTTGCAGGAAATGGATTTTATTATCTTATGGGAGATATTGCCAGGCTTCATTCTGCAGTAATTTCCTATGCAAGAGATTTTATGATTGACAGAGGATTTACTTATTGTGTACCTCCTTTCATGATTAGAAGCAATGTAGTAACTGGTGTTATGAGTTTTGCAGAGATGGATGCCATGATGTATAAGATTGAAGGAGAAGATTTGTACTTAATCGGTACGTCAGAACATTCTATGATAGGAAAATTTATTGATACAATTTTACAGGAGGAAGAACTTCCTAAAACTCTTACAAGTTATTCCCCCTGCTTTAGAAAAGAAAAGGGCGCTCATGGATTGGAGGAAAGAGGAGTTTACAGAATTCATCAGTTTGAAAAGCAGGAAATGATTGTTGTATGCAGACCGGAAGAATCTCCTATGTGGTTTGAAAAGCTATGGGAAAATACAGTGGATTTGTTCCGTTCTCTTGATATCCCTGTAAGAACCATCGAATGTTGTTCAGGCGATTTAGCAGATTTAAAAGTAAAATCATATGATGTAGAGGCATGGTCTCCGAGACAGAAAAAGTACTTTGAAGTAGGAAGCTGTTCCAATTTGGGAGATGCACAGGCGAGAAGACTTAAAATACGTGTAAATGGTGAAAATGGAAAATATTTTGCACATACATTAAATAATACAGTAGTGGCTCCTCCAAGAATGCTGATTGCTTTCTTGGAAAATAACCTACAGGAAGATGGTTCTATCAGAATTCCTGAAGTTCTTCAGCCTTATATGGGCGGTAAAAAAGAAATAAAATAATTAGTTGAAAAATTTGACAGGGGGTGAAATTTTTGCACAGATATATGAGATCCATTGGCTTTAGTAAGCTGAAGAGCAGAAAGGAATTACAAAAACTTATAACTGACGTGGTAGTGGAAGGAACAGAAAGATTTTATACTTCTAATGGAGATGATACGCTTTTAGCAGAATTCTGTAAAAGCTTTTCCGAAGACAATGGATCAGGCGCTTCCATAGGAATTGCTGTATGCGGTGAATTTGATGGGGATGATAAATTTACCTATGATTACTATTTTCCTTATTTGAAAAGTACATGCATCAGTTCAGAGGAAGATGTCTCTGTGGAAAGACATGCAGCCCAGGAATCTTATGCAGGCGTTTGCGATGATGTAAGATTAGGTGTATCACTTATTTTTTATTTACAGAATATGATACCTTACGTGAAAGCAAAAAATTCAGGAATTCTTCCTGTAAGGGGAACTACTTTAACGCTTTCTGCATTGTCCACAAAGGGTACTATCATGATGCCTATTATTAAAAGCGAAAAGGATTTAATAAAAAATAAGCAGGTAGCTAATAACAGAAGCCAGCTTTTAAATGCTGCCAGAAAAGGTGATGAAGACGCAATTGAAAGTCTTACGCTGGATGATATGGACACATACACAGCTATTTCTAAAAGGATACAAAAGGAAGATGTATTCAGCCTTGTGGATACTTATTTTATGCCTTATGGGGTAGAATGTGACCATTATTCCATTTTAGGTGAAATTATGGAATGCACTTTGCTTAAAAATAAACTTACAGAAGAAGAAGTTTATTTGATGAACATTAACTGTAATGATATGACATTTGATTTATGTATTAATAAGGAAGATATATATGGGGAACCATGCGTAGGAAGAAGATTTAAGGGAACAATATGGATGCAGGGCTATATTAATTTTCCTAATTTATGAAAAATTTAAAAAATATTTTAAATTTTCAGAATTATTTTTTAGTAGTTGTCATAATTAAATGATTATGGTAAAATAATTCAGTGGTTAATATAAGTCCTCGTAGTTTAGTTGTATAGGGCGATTATCTCCTAAGTTTTAGTTGAGTTTGTTACTTTCTGCTAACGAAAGAGGCACAAAAGCAGTATCAGTTCCCTTAGTTAAATGGATATAACAGGAGCCTCCTAAGCCCCAGTTGTGAGTTCGATTCTCGCAGGGAACGTTGAAAAAGGTTGTAAATTCAAGGATTCTTGGACTTACAACCTTTTTTCATTTATGTCCTTTTATAAATATGTGGAAACAGATTTGTAAACGGTAGATAGTGCGTACCTCGACTGTGAGGGAAAGGTATGTGACAATAG
>CAMWUN010000013.1 GCA_947177425.1 uncultured bacterium | reverse complement strand
CGAACGGCATGTACGGTGGTGTGAGAGGGGAGAGGAAATCTCCCCTACTCGATTACAATAGGAAATTGCGACAGTGTAAACCATTCTCAGAGTTTGCCGTAGGCATACTCCTATTGTTTGCGGCCGGGCGACGACTTTTTACACAAGGACAGTTCGCAAAGCGTACAGCCTGTTGTCCAAGGATTCATAAAATAAGCCAGACAACTGTAAATGCACAATTGTCTGGCTTATTTCATAAAAGTCGATTGATTAAGCATAATAAAAAGGTATCAGGAGTGTCCTAAAAGCTGGCTCAGCTCTTCTATTTTTTTGTCTGCCATGGGGAAGCCTGCGCAGCGTTTATAATGCATAAGGGCAGCATTCTTATCCCCCAAGAGTTCATTGATATAGCCGATATTATAAGCAGGAATGTTAGAATTAGCGCCAATCAAAAATTGTTTTTCACATGTGGAAGCCTGGATATATTCCATTAATGCCTTTAAAGGGTAATTATTTCTCAAATAAATATCCCCCATCAGGCAGTGGAAATCAGCAATAAAACCAAAATCCTCTGAATAGTCAAGCAGTTTCATTGCTTCTTTGGCACGGTTGGTGTAGAGCATGGAATATCCATAAGCAATTATCAGCATGTGATGATATTCGTAGGTGGGATCAAGGGGAAATTGTATAGCTTTGTGATAAGCTTCATAAGCTTTATCATACTCTTTTTTTGTGTTGTAGCATTGGCCAATTTGGAAGTAAACGTATTGCTTGTCGGGATTTTTTTCCAAATCAGAAAACAGGATATCTAAATTCCTTTTAATTTTTTTATCCATCTCTTCATCTGACAGCAGATAGCCATAGTGATCTACTGAAAGGGGGATCTGATAATATAGGTAAGAAATACGGTCAGATGGAACCAGTTGCTCGTGGATTGGACCCTCATAATGGAAAAGATTTTTGGAGAAAAGCCTTTCCACGTAGTCAACATATAAAGTATCAGTCTGATTGGCTTCGTAGTGGTTGATTCTGGCAAGGCATCCCATCTTTTCGGGATTTTCCTGCATGAGCTGCAGCATTTGTTCTATATCTGCATCTACCAGGTACTCGTCACAGTCAAGAACCAAAATAAATTCATTGGTTGCAAGTGAGATGGAGTAATTTCTGGCGGCGGAGAAATCCTGAATCCATTCAAAATCACCAAGAATATCAGCGTATTTTTCGGCGATTTCCCGTGTGCCGTCGGTGGAACCTGTATCCACAACCACAATTTCCCAGTCATAGGCGCGGATTTTGGACAGGAATTTTTCCATCTTATCGGCTTCATTTTTTGTAATAATACAAACAGAAATTGGTAACATAATAACTCCTTTCATGGTGCAGAGATTTCCGCAGTCTGCATCGGTAAAATAATTTATAAATAACGGTCCAGATCAACCGACTGATAGTCGGGAGTGGCATCAATTATGGCCTGCAGAGCAGGCTTTGATACTAAGGTATATTTTAAATATTGCATATCCTTAGGCGTAAACTGCTTTGCGGACATATGATAGAGAATTTCGGTAATACGTTTATAGTGGGTTATAAGTTTCCCCAGGTCATGGCTGTATTTAAGCAGGGAATCATATCCTTTGGCCCGTTCCTTTTCGCAGGCATTCAGGATTTGATAGATGGTCTTAAGTTCCTGGGATAAATCAGAACCCGGAAGAAGCACATCTGGCCGGTTTTTTACCGTATTTTTAAACAGTTGTCTGGCCTGGCTGATATTCCCCAAGGCAGTGAGCTGCGCCAAATCGTTTTTCAGTTTCAGGGTTTCTGCTTTTTCCTGGGTAAACCCAATTTCACATTCATAATAAGTTAAGCCACGGCCTTTAACCCAAACATAGACCAATTGTTCTGACAAAAAGCCATATACCCGCCTGTGATAATTGTCGTAAGCGCTTGTATCAATCTGCTGGGAAGAAGCCTTTAATATTGTAAAAAGCCAGTCAGCATATTGATTAAAAAGCACTTTGGGAGCGGCAAATAAATTGCCGGAGTAAATAGAATGGCTTTCCAGTACCCTTTCAAAGAAGGGGTAATAATCGGGATACAGCTTCCGTATGGTTTCCCCAACCGTAAGCAGATCATTGATGTTATGAGCTTCTTTATAACATTCGTAATAAGTTTTTTCACTGTGTACTGGTTTGGAAATTATGACATCATAGGAAGAAAAAATACGTAAATAATCCATCTTTGACATAATCTGATGACTGTCGTTTAAAAAATATCTTCTGTAGTGGCACAGTCCGGCGTAATCAGAGGAATGATGATTTTTCCAAATCCAGTACAAACCTGTCAGTTCCCCATAAAAACAGTTAATCAGGGAAATATTGTCGCCGGTATCGTCGCCTAAATATCCCAGATCCTCTGCGGTTGCCCGCCCTACGTGTAAAGGCACATAGGTATCATCCGCAGGGGGAGAGAAAGGGATATGGGTGGCAGTAAATATGGTCACAGACTGCCACACGTTTTTAACAGACAGGGCGATTTCGTCCAACGCATCTCTGCTCACATCGGTAACAAGGAGTTCCAGCAGAATCTGGTTAAGGGGGGTAAATGCTGTGGAGATATAAGGATTTTGGCGGTAATCTGGAATACGTGCAAGCACTTCCTGTTTCAGAACAAGAAAATGTTCATAAGGAATCTGGGAAAAACGCAGAAACAATACTTTTATGTAGCCCAGATAAGTTTCCAGAAGAAAGTTACATTCCAATTCATTCTGGTAATATTTCATCATGCCGCGGTCAACCCACTCCTGCCATTTCATAAGCCCCACAATTAGGAAATCATGGTGGTATTCCTGATTTTTGGTAAGAACAATGGAATTATTGTTGACAAAATAATGATATAATCTCTGTTCCAGTACATAAATGTGTTCAGCGTAGAGATAAAGCAGTGAAGACCATGGGTGGTCTTCATAGGCAGCCCCCTCTGCAAACAGTATTTCGTGTTCAGTTAAGAAGTCTTTCCGTATCAATTTGTCCCAGGCAGTGAATCCAAGGGAATCCGTTAAAAGGAATCCTTTTCTTTTAGAGATGGAATCTATCAGAAGAAGCCGGTCCTGCTTATCAGTGCATTTTTCTTCCGGGGAGAGCGGGGCAATGCCGTAATCCCTGATATATTGGCAGCGGACAATATCGCACTGGTATTGTACCATTTTTTCATACATGGACTGGTACATTTCAGGCTCAACCCAGTCGTCAGAATCAAGGAAAGCAATGTAAGGGCAGGTAGCATAGGTAAGCCCCAGATTTCTGGAATAACCAAGGCCGTGGTTCTGCTCATTCTGAATGATCAGAACAGAACCTGGAAAGGCGGATTCAATAGCCTTTAAGGTATCCCAGGTATGGTCGGTGGAAGCGTCGTCAATAAAGATGAGCTCCAGTTTATCAAGACCTATGGTCTGCTCCTGCAGGGACTTAAAACAGCGGGGAAGAAACGGCTCCACGTTGTAACAGGGAATGATAATGCTGATTAGTTTTTTATTCATAAAATGTCCTTCCTTCCGGCGGCTTACTGATTTTCATATAATTTCAATATTTCCTGCGCTGGAGCATAGTCCCCGCATTGCAGATAGCATTGCCTGGCAAGGTCATAGTCCTCTGCCAAAACAAGAATATTTCCCATCTCATAATAGGCTAAAAAGCTGTTGGCGCCGTTCTCATTGGCAAATTCAAAAGTAACTGCTTTTGCAAATTCCCCCAGCGCTTCTTCATAGAGACGGTTATCCCTGTAAATAAGCCCCATAAGATAAAGAAAATCAGCGGAATTTGCGAAGTCATCACAAAAGCAGCGGCAGACGGCAAGGGCCTGTCCAGCCTTTCCCATACGCAGCAGATTAAAACCATTAGCCACTACCATAGCCTGCACATAGGCAAGGGAGGTGTCCAGGGGAAAAGATAACCCCTTTTCATAATACTGGCAGGATTTTTCGTAATCGCCTGTCATTTCAAATCCCTTGCCCAACTGATAATATACATAGGGATTATCGGGTTCTTTTTCCAATTGCTTTAGAAGCAGGGAAAGATTACGCTGGGATTTCCGCTCCCGCTCTTCATCCGTCATCACATAGCCGTCATGGCCCAGGACGGTGTTTAGCAGAAAACACTCCATATTCCCGCCGGAAACCGGAGTCAACTGCTCATGTATGATACCGGTATAATAATAAAGATTCCGGTTAAACAGCCTCTCTGTCCGATCCGTATAGTAGTCAAGAGTGTCCGATGTGCCGGAAACATTTTCACGGTTTACGCTGCCTGCGGCATGGGAGAGATGCTCCATAAAATATATAAATTCCTCAATGTCCACAGTTTTAATGTATTCGTCACAGTCAATCATAAAAATCCAGTCAAAGGAGGCTTTGCTGATGGAAAAATTCCTGGCGGCGCTGAAATCGTCACACCAGTCAAAGGTAAAAACCTTATCTGTAAATCTTCGGGCAATTTCCATGGTATTATCCGAAGAACCAGTGTCCGCCACCACAATCTCAAAACCATAGGGCATGAGAGAGGACAGGCAGCGCTCTATTCGTTTACTTTCATTTTTTGCAATCATGCATACAGAAATTGGAAGCATAAATTTCTCCTGTAAATTCTATAAGATATGTCTGCTGTGCAGACCTGCGCTTAAATTTTGCAGGGCATCTGTTCATTCGCGAAAGAATGTGATACCATAATTATCATACCACAGAAACGGCATAACAGCTACAAGAATTGAATGTGCGGGGAGAATTGCCATGGAGAAAAAATTGTTGATATACAGATGGGGGTCCATAAGTGAGCCATCCCTGGTGGAGGCAGTGAAGGAAATTGGGTGGCCCTATACAGAATTTTCAAAAGAAATGAAGGATTATCACGGGGACGGTGAGTTTGCGGGAGAAATGATAAAAGTCATTCACGGTCAGCAAATCGGCGCTGTTTTCAGCTATGATTATTTCCCACTGATTTCCATGATTTGCGAGATTAACAGGATTCCTTATCTTTCATGGATTTATGACTGCCCCCAGTATACTTTGCAGTCAGAAACACTAAAAAGTCCGTTCAACTATATTTTTTGTTTTGATGGCAGTTATGCCCAGAGGATTAAAGATATGGGAGCTGTTTCATGCTTTCATTTTCCGCTGGCAGGCGTTGGCAGGCAACTTATGTGGATAGAGGAGGAGGAGAGAAAGGCGCATTCCCTCTGCGGAAAATATAAATGTGATATTTCTTTCGTGGGAAATTTGTACAATGAGGATAAGAACCGCCTGCGCAGGGCAAAGTTGTCTGACTATGCCTCCGGCTATGTGGAGGGACTGGTGGAATCCCAGCTTTTGGTGTATGGATATAATTTTCTGAAAGAATCCCTGTCTCACCTGATTGTGGAGGAAATTGTAGAGAAATGCGGCCTTTCGCTTGGGGATGGGTACCGGCAGGATGCCGCCCGGATGGCGGCGGATGCAGTTGGAATGGAAGTGACCGGAAGAGAAAGGGAACGCACCCTGGGGAAAATCAGTGAAAAATATCCCGTATATTTTTACACTTCTTCCCAATTGCCCCGCAGACTTGTAAAAGAGAACGTAAAAAATATGGGATATGCGGATTATCAAAAGGAAATGCCCTTTATCTTCCATAACAGCAAAATAAATCTGAATATTACTTCCCGCACCATAGAAACAGGTATCCCCCAGAGGGTGTTTGATATATTAAGCTGTGGGGGATTCTGCCTGACTAATTACCAGCCGGAAATTGACCAGTACTTCACAGACGGCGAAGACCTGGCCATGTATACCAGCCTGGAGGAGATGATGGATAAGGCGGATTATTACCTTACCCATGAAAAAGAGCGTATGGAAATCGCCCAAAATGGTTATAAACGCATCAGGGAGAATTTTGAACTGAAGGACAAAGTTGCGGAAATACTTCAGCGTGGACTGTTGTCTTTCATATAATATTCCTTTGCCGGACTTAAAAGCAAGGCGAGATAGCAGAAAGCGCTTTTGGAAAGAATCATCCCCTTGCAAAGGCTCATTAACTGCAAATCCCTGTAACTTTGCGCGCCGGAATTCCCTTCCACATACACAACCTCCCGGGGAAGGTCAAAGCCAAGTTCGCTGTGGTTCTTTTTGCACCATTCAATATCGTCTGAAAAAATGAAAAAGACAGAATCTGGATGTACCTTTAATATTTCCTGGGTGGCTTCCAGGTAAAAACTGTTTTTGGAGGCCCACCCAATCGTCACATAGTCACCCCTGCGCACATGGACGGCAACGGAGTCGGTGGTCAGAATCTGATAGGCATACATAGTATTTAATGGATCTTCAATGTCGGGAAAAGTAAATTCCGAAAGGAGAATATCCCGGTATGCATTGAACCAGTGGTCATCCAGCCAGTAGCCGTGATAATAGGCAATTTCGCATTCCGCCCGGGTGATGTCGGGAATGAAAGTGTTGCCTGGTACATGATATATGGTGCCGTCGAAGGGATTGTGGGATATGTAATTGCCGAATTCTGCAATCATAAAAATATTGAACCCAAGGTTTTTAAAGGACTGGGGTATACTGATGCCGTTTTTCTTATTCTTGATGAACTCGGCCCACACCTCCTCGTCAAAATTTTTACTGAGAAGATTTGCCTTGATTCCAAATACCTTTTCCAGTTCATATCCGTTATGTATATTGTTGACGAAGAAAAAGGAATCGTCCAGCAGCCAGGGCTCCTCGCCCGGATTGCTTAGTTCCGCATAACGCACAAAAATATATTGGAATACCTGGTTGGCGAGTCCGCCGTTTAAATACTGAATTCTCATCTCATTCTGCCTCCATTATATGGAATCCTACAAAGCAGATTCCATCTCTTTTATTCGGTGTATATAAGTATGTGCCGAAGCCACCTTATGGTGTCCGTTTTTTGCAATTGCCGCCCGTTCCTCTTCATGGGACAGGTAGTAATTTATTTTATCCAGGAGATCCTGCCGGCTCTCAAAATACTCAAAATCTTCCCCGGGAATAAAGCCGTCCAGAAAATCTGCCTGAAAATTGCTCAGTAAAAACCCTCCGGCCCCCATAATGTCAAAAGCCCGCAGCGGGATGCCGCTCTTAATGCTGCGCAGGGAAATATTTAAGTTTATCCTTGCCTTTTTGAAAATCATTGGAGCCATCTGGTAATAATCTGCCGTTCCGTGATTGACAGCGCCGGGCAGTTTCAGACGGCTGTCAGGCGTATAAACATCCAGGGGATATTTCTCCCCAATAGCGGTTAAAAGTTCCTGCCGCTCCATTCCGGTAATCCTGCGGTTAATCACATACTGCGCAAAAAGATACTGAATCGTCTCCACGCCGTCTGCGTTTGGCTCCATGGGAAGGGAACGTTTCATATCTTCAATGATTTCGGGAGGGAGTACCTCTTCAATAAAGTTGTAGCCGTATACATGCTTCTGGGCGGCCATAATGCCTTCCAGATACCCCCTTGTATAAGGGGAAATCCCTGTGAGACGGTCATAAAACTGATGGCTTTCGGTGTACATGGAACCAATAAAAGCAATTCCTGTCTCCGGCATAAGCCCTGATTGCGCCAATGCAGAAAAATCTGTAAGCGTATCCAGTCTTTTAGGATTCGCCGCCATGGGCAGATAATGAATCGTAGTAACTCCGGCCTTCCAGAATTCCATACAAAGTTCCTTGTCAAAAACAAAAATATGATTGCAGGGGAAAATAATGGTATAGGAAAATATCTGCACATACGGACTGTCATAAACCCACGAAATGTAAGGGATGTCGGTCTTTTTGCAGACTAATGCAACTGCGGGAAAATAATTGAAAGAAAAAATATAGTCCGGCTGGCACTGTCTGATGCGTGTCTCTAAAGCATTCTCAAAAACAGCATCCGTCCGGTCAATTTTGTTTGAAAAAGGATAACGGATAACCTCATGCCCCAAGTCTGAAAAAGCTTCTAAAATATCTGCATTACCAAAACTGTTCCATTCCAAAAAAATTACTTTCATAAAACTTCCTCTTATGCCCGGAGCGCAACTAAAAAAATAAACCTCATAAAAAGTATTCTATCATAGATTCATTAATATGTCTGTAAAATATGTAGAAATTTTTTGTAAGAAAGAGAGTTTCCTCAATATAAACTGCCATAAATATACAGGATATAGATACGTGACTAAAGGTAACACAAAATATTGTATTGTGCAATTTTTTTGCGTTGCTTTTTTGATGATTGACAGTAAATAACATGTGCGGTAGGATGAAATCACCGCTATGACAAGTACTGCCGGTATATGAAACTTTCTGATACAATAGGAGGAAAATATATGCAGCAGCAAGAACAAATTTTAACATATTTGCAACAAATAACAGGAACAATTGGATACATTGCAGGCAAAGTCAATGATATAGACCAGAAAATAGGAGATCTTTCCCAAAGAGTTGACACGCTTGAACGCCGGATGGACATTGTTGAGCAGAAGATTGACGCTCTGGAAGGGAAGGTTGCCTTAGTAGAGAGCAGGCTGAATGAGAAGATTGATTCCGTAGAGAGCAGGCTGAATGAGAAGATTGATTCCGTAGAGAGCAGACTGGACGAGAAGATTGACGCGTTAGAGAACAGGTTGAATCAGAGAATAGATGCATTGGATGCAAAGATAGATGCAATCAAATGCGAATTGAATGAAAGAATGGATTCAATCGAGTATGCGCTTGATGTTGAAATCGACAAGGTTTATCAGATAGCGCTCTCTAATCAGGCACAGATAGAAATGTTTGTAAAAATTATTATAGAAATATTAAACAGATACTATAAATTCATTTATGATGCATCATAAATGAATTATAGAAATATGGCTAAAAACTCCATCTAAAGAATTTTAAATAATTGCCGATAAATATATCGTGAATGTAAAAGCGAATAAAATGACAGGGAAGGTCGGTAGTTATCATGGAGGATAAAACTAAGAGTGAAGGTTGATTATTATATGTATTTATAATGTCGATTTGCACTCTTGTTTTTTTATTCAATAGGCCGGCTTGCAGGGCGTGACGGCGTTTAATGGTATAAGCAGATGTTAGATTACATGAAAAGTATATATATCATATTAAATTAATACTTTATTCATAAATATTTTATTGAGGAAATTGTATATGAACACAGCACTGATATTAGCAGGCGGGCGTGATACGAGATTTAAAATGGACATTCCTAAACAGTTTGTAAATGTCAACAATAGACCAGTTATTGTATATACCCTTGAAATTTTTCAGAACCACCCGGATATTGACGAGATTATTGTCACCTGTCTGGACGGCTGGCAGGAGATGGTACGGGTATATGGAAGACAGTTTAATATTACTAAGCTGAAAGAAATCATACCCGGCGGCAAGGATGCACAGGAATCTACTTACCGGGGCCTGGAACTATTAAAGGACAGGATGGGACAGGGCGATATTGTTATTGTACATGATGCAATCCGGCCCATGGTTTCTGAAAAGATTATCAGCAGCAGTATACGGATGTGCCTGAAAAAAGGAATGGGTGTGGCGGCCACTTATATTATGGATACAATCATGCATTCCGGGAATGGAAAAGAAGGGTATCAAAGCATAAACCGCTATGATATCATGAAGGTTCAGACGCCTCAGGCATTTGATTTTCAACTCATATGGGACATGCACTGCAAGGCCATAGAGCAGGGAAGCTTAGGAGCGTGGGATAACAGTTCCATGCTGACCCAGATAGGTGAAAAAGTATACTTTTCGGAAGGCTCAGACCTGAATTTGAAGATTAATACCATAGAGGATGTTGAAATGTTCCGTGCCTTATATAGGATGAAACACCCAGAGGAGGGCATGGAGAAATGAATATAGCGCTGATATTGGCAGGCGGCTGCGGCAGCAGGACAGAGCAGGACATACCCAAACAGTTCATGAATGTGTATGACAAGCCGTTGATTATATATACTCTTGAAAACTTCGAGAGACATCCGGATATAGACGGAATCGCCGTGGTGTGCCTGGAGGGCTGGCACGAGGTGCTGAGAGCATATGCCCGGCAGTATGGCATTTCAAAGCTGAACTGGATTCTGGATGGCGGAGTGGACGGACAGGAGTCCACACATAAAGGAATTGCGGCCCTGAGGGATGTCTGTGATAACGATGATGTGATTCTGGTACATGACGCCATACGACCCTTTATCACGGAAGAAGTTATCACGGATGCAATTACAAGGTGCAGACGGAAGGGATCAGGCTTAAGTGCAGTCCGGTGTCAGGAGACGATTGTAAGGACTAACGACGGGAAGTCGGGAAGCGAAGGGATTTCCAGACAGGAAATCATGCGGGTGCAGACGCCCCAGGCTTATAAATACGGCAAGGCATTGTGGGCTTATGAGGAAGCGGAAAAGCGGGGAATTCAGGGAGAAGTATACATCAACACCCTGATGCTCCGCCTTGGGGAAACCGTATACTTTTCCAAGGGCACAGAAAAAAATGTAAAGATTACTACAATTGACGATTTGGAAGTGTTCAAGGCACTCCTTAACATGGAACGGGAAGACTGGATGAAGTAAGGGCATGTTGATGCACAAAGCTGGCACAGGCCGGGCAAGAAAACTTTGCAGGGTGAAATATCAGGCGGTAGCTGCGAATACAGATCATGCAGGGACAGAAAAATCTGGAAGGTGTTGTTACTGTTCATGGGTCAGGAATGCGCTGAACTGAGCATTCCGTGAGAACATGATTCAGGGGTGAGGGGGAATATCGCCCCGAATCGTTACTATGAACGGCTCCTAGGCCGTGAATAGTAACAAGGGGTTAACTGGATAATATGGTGGTTTATGGCAGAGTGTTGACATGTTTTAATAAAGAAGATATTATATGTTAGTAAGATGATAATTAGGTATATATATCTTATTAAATATGAAATAGTATATACAGTATAAGGATATTGGTCTATGAGGAAAGCACAGAAAAAAGAAGCAGAAAGTTTTATCAGACTGCTTGAAGAGGCACACAAGGCCGTCAGTAAGGCAATGGAAGCTGGGAAGAATTACATAGTGCAGGATCTGCTGGAGCAGTGTCAGGAAGGTGCAATTAAACTTGGCGAACTGATTGAGAACGCAGAAGGTGAAAGATTTAAGACCATTCCTTTACTGGAAGACTACTGTGAGATTGTCTATCAGATTTATGAAACAGCGGGCCAGTGTCAGGAGGGCGGCGCGGATAGTGAGGTCAATAGCCTGCAGGTTTCATTGGCACAGGCTCTGGCACAGATAAAAGACAGCGTGGAAAACGATATTAAAGCCCGCACGGAAATCGTGTTTCTTCCATATAAAGCATCCATGTGGGATTCACTGGAAAGTGTATGGAAAGCGGCCAACGAAGATCCGGAATGTGATGCATATGTAGTACCTATTCCTTATTTTGACAAGAATTCAGATGGGAGTTTTAAGGAAGCCCATTATGAAGGGGATCAGTACCCGGCTTATGTTCCGGTCACGGACTATAATGATTATAATTTTGAAGCCCGAAGGCCGGATGTGATTTACATTCATAATCCTTATGATAATTGCAACCATGTTACAAGCGTACACCCTTTCTTTTATTCAGATAATTTAAAAAAATTTACGGATAAGCTGGTATATATACCTTATTTCATATTGGGAGAAGTGGATCCGGAAGATGAAAAGGAAGTTGAATGGGTGCAGAATTACTGCATGGTGCCGGGAGTGTTTCATGCAGACAAGGTGATTGTACAGTCGGAGGCCATGCGTCAGATTTACATAAATGTGCTGACCAAAGAGACAGGGGAAAGCAGCAGGCCCATCTGGGAAGAAAAGATTCTGGGACTTGGTTCTCCGAAAGTTGATAAAGTGTTAGGCACGAAAAAGGAAGATTTGGAGATACCGGACGACTGGCTGCGGATTATTGAAAAGCCGGATGGAAGCTGGAAGAAGGTTATTTTTTATAATACAGGAGTGGCAGCACTGCTCAAACATGATGAAAAGATGCTGGAAAAGATGAAAAGCGTTTTTAAGACTTTTAAGGAGAATCAAGATGAAGTGGCGCTGTTGTGGCGTCCCCACCCGCTGATTAAAGCAACCATAGAAAGTATGCGTCCCCAACTCTGGCAGGGGTATCAGAAAATTGTGGAGCAGTATAAAGAAGAAGGATGGGGGATTTACGATGATACGCCGGATATGGACCGGGCGGTGGTGCTGGGGGATGCTTATTATGGGGATGGAAGCAGTATTGTGGCATTGTATCAGCTGCTAGGAAAGCCTGTGATGGAGCAGAATGTGAATATATTGGAGTAGTAATGGATAATCAGTATATTAGAAATTTGATAGAGACATTAGAAGATACAGAAATTTGGCAGGGGAATGGGGCGGATGCAAAATGTGCAGGGTACGATGAAGGAATTAAAATATTAGTTGAGATGTTTACAAGACATAAGATAAATCAATCCCAATTATTTTTCTTGGGAAATGGCGGCAGTTCCGCAATTGCAAGTCATATGACGGCAGACTATATGAAAAATGGTGGCATGAATACATACAGTCTTTATGACAATGCTGTCACAACCTGTATAGGAAATGATTACGGATATGAGTATATTTTTTCAAGACCTATGGAATTCCTGGTCAGAGAAGGAGATTTAGCAGTCGCAATCAGTAGTTCAGGCAACTCGGTAAATATTATAAATGCAATAGAAATAGCCAGAATAAAGAAAGCTGATGTGATAACATTTACAGGGTTCCATTCTGGAAACAGGGCAAAACAGCTTGGAGACATTAATGTATATGTGCCCTGTAAAAAGTACGGCATAGTGGAGTCCATCCACAATCTGATTCTCCAGCAGATTGTGGATCTGATAATGGAGAGGGATGGAGTAAAGCTTTGATATGCTGTATGTGAAAAAACCGGCCGTCTTTCTGGACAGGGATGGAGTGCTGGCTGAGGAAAAAAGTTATATTGCTTCCAAGAAAGATTTCAGCATTTTTTCCTATGCTTCAGAGTGTATTCGGATGATTCATGAAAAAGGCTATTATGCCATTGTAATTACAAATCAGAGCGGCATTGCAAGGGGGATCTTTACAGAGGATGCGCTGCTGGAAATGAACGATTTTTTAATGCGGCAGACAAAGGCAGACGCAGTTTATTACTGCCCCCATCATCCGAAAGGAATTTTGGAGAAATATAAGAAAAACTGTCAGTGCCGCAAACCTGGAACAGGGATGTTTAAGATGGCATGCGAGAGATTCCCCATTGACATGCAAAACTCCTATATGGTAGGCGACAGGGCAACAGACATACTGGCAGGACAGAGGATGGGGATAAAAACAGTCCTTCTGGAAAGTGGATACGGAACAGCAGGAATGGAACAGGATGTTACGCCTGATTACAGGCTGAAAGACTTAAGAGATGTGATAGAAATTTTGTGATGGAAACGGAGCAGAGGGCGGGCCGGAGGAAAGCACTCTGGTACAGGTTTTCCGAGAATGGAGGAAATATGATTTCATTAGTAACCGGAGGATGCGGCTTTATTGGTTCCCATATGGTAGACAGACTACTGGCAGAAGGTCATACAGTAAGAGTTATAGACAACTGGACCACAGGCAGGCCTGAAAATCTGGAACATCAGAAAGATAATGAGAACCTGACTGTTTATCGCATGGATATCAGAAACAGGGAAGAAATAGAGTCGGTTTTCAAAGATGTGGATTATGTTTTTCATTTTGCAGCGCTGGCAGATATTGTGCCCTCCATTCAAAAACCTTGGGAGTATTATTCTTCCAACGTGTTGGGAACCTACAACGTGGTGGAATGTGCCAGGGAAGCTAACATTAAGAAACTTGTATATGCGGCTTCCTCATCCTGCTATGGCATCCCGGATGAATATCCGACAAAGGAAAGTGCGGAAATCAGATCACAGTATCCTTATGCGCTGACCAAGCGATTAGGGGAGGAAACCGTACTGCACTGGGGACAGGTGTATGGACTGCCAGTAGTTACACTCCGGCTCTTTAATGTATACGGAACAAGATCAAGGACTTCAGGAACCTACGGCGCAGTGTTTGGGGTTTTCCTTGCACAGAAGCTGGCAGGCAAACCTTTTACAGTGGTAGGGGACGGAAACCAGACCCGGGATTTCACTTATGTGACGGATATTGCAGACGCTTTTTATACAGCGGCGGTATCGGATGTGGTGCAGGATACATTCAATGTGGGAAGCGGCGGAACCTATTCAGTAAACCGTCTCTGCGGACTGCTGGGCGGGGAAATCACCCACATTCCCAAACGGCCGGGAGAACCGGACTGTACCTTTGCGGATACGTCCAAAATTGAGAACCGGCTTGGCTGGAAAGCAAAAGTTACCTTTGAAGAAGGGGTGGCAAAGGTGCTGGAAAATATTGATTACTGGAAAGAAGCGCCAGTGTGGACGCCGGACAGTATCGGAGCGGCTACGGAGGACTGGTTCAAATATCTGGGGAAATAAGCCCCGTTAAATTATAACAATAGGAAGTGCAGATTCTTTTATGGGCTGGATTGTATCAAAAGAAGAATTTAAGACTGTTATTAAACCCGGATTGGCAAAAGAGGGAAAGACCATTGCCCTGTGTCATGGGGTGTTTGACCTGGTGCATCCGGGGCATATCATTCATTTTGAACAGGCAAAAGAGATGGCGGATGTGCTGGTTGTATCAATTACAGCGGCTAAATATGTGCGCAAAGGGCCGGGAAGGCCGTACTTTGACGATGAGATGCGCATGAAATTCTTATCGGCCATTGGATGCATCGACTATGTGATGCTGTCGGAAAATTATACGGTTGACGACATCATCGAAAGCGTGGAGCCGGACATCTATGTCAAGGGCGAGGAATATGCAAAAGCGGAAGACGATATTACCGGGAAAATCGTGGACGAAAAGGCCCTGGTGGAAAAGCACGGGGGGAGGCTGGGATTTACCACCGGACAGGTATTCAGTTCCACAAAGCTGATTAACACCGCCATGTCGGGATTGTCCGATGAAGTTGTCTCCTTCATGCAGGATTTTAAGACCAGGCACACCATGAAGGAAATCCGGGATTATGCAGAAAAAGCCGGTAAACTGAAAGTGCTGGTGATTGGCGATGTCATTATTGATAAATATACATACTGCAATGTACAGGGAATGATGTCAAAGGATATGGGATATTCCGCAAGGCTTTCCCATTCGGAGGAATATCTGGGAGGAGCCGTGGCTATTACAAGGCATCTGTCATCTTTTTCCGATAATGTGACACTGATGTCGATTATTGGGAATGAGGAGGAGATACGTCTGCGTCTTTTTGACGAACTGGCAGACAAGGTGCAGCTCCGTCTGACCTACAGTTCAGAATTTCCCACCATTGTAAAACACAGATATCTTACAAGGAATGAAAAGCGTGAGGAGTACAGAAAGATATTTGCCATCAACAATATTCCTGAGAAGATGGAGTACGAGAAAGACGCATATAAGAATTTTAAGGAAAGACTTAGGGAAAAAATAGCAGACTATGATGTGGTGTTTCTGTGTGACTTTGGTCATGGCGTGGTAAACAGGGAAGTTATGGATATTGTTCAGGAAAATGCAAGGTATCTGGTACTTAACTGTCAGACCAATTCTACCAACAAAGGATTAAATGCAATCACCAAATACAGCAGGGCGGATGTTTTCACCCTGGACCAGCAGGAGTTGAAACTTGCATTTCCAGATTCGGCACTGGATGAAAAATTAAGCTTAGGCAGGCTGGCGGAGCATCTGAAAGGAAGCGGCTGGCTGACGAGAGGGGCGAAAGGCGCCTACGGGATAACTGGCGTGGATGTACGGGAATGCCCGGCTTTTACATTAAGTGTAAAGGATACAGTAGGGGCGGGGGATGCATTCTTTTCGGTGGCAGGGATTTTTACGGCGGCAGGTGCGCCTGTGGAGATGGGAACCCTTATGGGAAATATTGGAGGAGCGCTGGGAGCCAATATTGTAGGGAACAAAGAGGCCGTTGAAAAGGTGAATGTGTTGAAGTTTGCAAATACGCTGATGAATGTATGACAGGAGAGAGTATGGCAGAGAATATCAGAATGGATTCACATAAATTAATTTATCATCCGGATGTGGTGGCAAGGTGGATGAAGGGGGAGAATATTTATCCCATTGAGTTGGAAATAGGCTTGACAAATGCCTGCAACCACCGCTGCATATTCTGCGCTGTGGATTATACAGGTTATAAGCCAGACAGGATCAACAGCAGGACTTTGATGAAAAATCTGGAGGAATTAGCGCCCAAGGGAGTAAAAAGCATTATCTATGCGGGGGAGGGGGAGCCCCTTCTGCATAAGGAAGCACCCGAGATTATAAATAGGACGAAAAGTTTAGGAATAGATGTAGCAGTGTCAACCAACGGAGTTCTGTTGACCCCGGAAGTATCGCAGGACTGCCTGAAATCCCTGACATGGGTCAGGTTCAGTGTGGCAGGCATAACAGATGGGACATATGACAAAGTCCAGCAGGGAAAGCCAGGGGACTTATCAAAGGTTATGTGTCATATGGAGGAAGCTGTTAAGGTAAAGCGCAGGCAGAATTTACATACGACGTTGGGAGTCCAGCTCCTTCTTCTTCCAGATAATAAAGATGAAATTGTGCAGATGGGAAGAGAACTTAGAAAAATTGGCGTTGATTATTTTACAATTAAGCCGTTTTCCCAGCATCCCCAGAGTGGACATATCTTACAGGTTGATTATAAGGAAATGCTGGAGTTGGAAAAAGAAGTAAAGGAACTACAGACGGAAGACTATAAAGTATATTTTAGGGCACATGCCATGCAGAAGCTGGAATGTAAAAGGTGCTATGAGCACTGCTGGGCACTGCCGTTTATGGTTTATATGGATGCAAAGGGAAATCTTTGGCCATGCATTGTATTTATGGGTAAAGACGAACTGAAATATGGGAATATAAATGAAAGTTCTTTTGTAGAAATATGGGAAGGAAGCCATAGAAAAGAAATAGTGGATTACTTTATGCATATGGATTTGGAAAAGAACTGTAGGGAACTATGCAGGCTGGATGAGATGAACAGGTATCTGAATGAGTTGAAATATCCAGGGGAGCATGTGAATTTTATTTAATGGGTAGTGAGTAATAAATATGGATGAGATAAAAGAGTTAAAGAAAAGGATTTTTTTAACTGCATATAAAGCAGGAGCCGCTCATTTGGCATCAGCATTTTCAGTAATTGATGTTTTATACGTATTGTATTGTAAGTCAATACTTACATATGATTTGGAAAATCCCTGGATGGAATCAAGAGACAGATTGATAATGAGCAAGGGGCATGCGAGTCTGGCATTATATGTGATATTGAATAAAATTGGAATGATAAGAGATGAAGAGTTGGAAAGTTTTTGCCAGCCGGGCTCACACTTGGGGGGAGAACCTAAAATGGGAGCAGCTCCAGGAATCGAAGCATCAACAGGATCACTTGGACATGGACTACCGTTTGCGGTAGGTGTCGCGCTGGCATGTAAAATGAATGGATATAACAACAAAATATATGTTGTGATTGGTGACGGGGAATGTCAGGAAGGAACGATATGGGAAGCAGTGATGGCCGCGGTTAGATTTAAACTGGATAATCTTGTTGTAATTATGGATGATAATCGTCTTCAGGCAATGGATTCTGTGGAAGAAATCATGGGAATATCATCATGGAGGGATAGATGGGAAGCTTTTGGCTTTGAAGTTGAAGAAATAAACGGGCATGACCTAAATGAGATCGAAACTGTATTAAAAAGGAACAACAAGTGTAGAAAGCCGCGTCTTATTATTTCACATACAATAAAAGGAAAGGGCGTTTCTTTTATGGAAGGAATTCCTATTTGGCATTATCGTATGCCTAATGAAGAAGAACTGGAAATTGTGAAAAAAGAACTAGGCATATTAGAAAAGGAACTAATCAGATGAGAGATACTTACTTAAAAATGCTGTATGGTCTGGCTAAAAGAGATTCGGAAGTGGTATCGCTTGTGTCAGATAATGGGCTGATTGTCTATGATGATTTTAGGCGGGACTTCCCAGAAAGATATTATAATTTTGGTATTGCAGAGGAGAATATGGTTGCAGCAGCGGCAGGGATGGCAAGTTGTGGAAAAATTCCATTTGCCTATACAATAAGCGCATTTATTGCATACCGAGCATATGAATTTTTAAGGGATGATGTGTGCTTTCAAAACTTAAATGTAAAGCTGGTAGGCATTGGAAGTGGAATAACCTATAGTACGCTAGGACCCTCCCATCATACAACAGAAGATATCGGACTGCTTAGAAGCCTGCCTAATCTGACGGTTTTTTCTCCGGCTACACGGGCAGAGGTGGGCTGGATGATGGAAGAAGCATATAGAATAAAAGGGCCAGTGTATATCCGTTTAAGTAATAATAAAGAAGAGTATTATGATACGAATACAGAATTCCTAATTGGAAAACCTGCAATCATACAACCAGGAAGCAACCTTACAATTATGGTAACAGGAACAATTATAAATGAAGTGATGAAAGCAGTTAGGGAATTAGAGAACGACGGCATAAGTGTGGAAGTAGTAAGTGTACATACTCTAAAACCGCTAGATACAAAATACATTGCAAAATTAATACAGAATGCAGAGTGTTTAGTTATGGTGGAAGAACATAATGTCATTGGTGGATTATACAGTGCAGTGGCAGAAGTTATGGCAAAGGAAAATATTATGGTTCCTAATCTGGCAATTGGATTACCGGATATGTTTGCAGTAGATTATGGACAATTGGATGCAGTGAGACGTGCAAATGGATTGGATGGAAAAAGTATATATGAGAAGATCCGAAATTTTGTAGATAAAGTATCCTACGGCAAAAGTAACAACAATAAATATAAATAATTATATAGAGTAGCTAATTAAAGTTATATATAGTTAATACATTAAAAAAGGCTTTTAGTAGTATAGGTATAAAAATGAAAAAAGTATATATATGGGGAACAGGTCTGGAATCAGAAAAATGCGTATCGAATATTTGCGCGAAAAGATGTCGCATAATAGGATATATTGAAACACATCCTCAAAGGGAAACATGGAAAGATATGGCGGTTTATTCATCTGAACTTTTGCCTGAACTTGAATACGATTATATCATTATTGCCAATATATATTATGAAGAGATTATTTGTGATATAAAAACAAAGGAACTGGCAAATGAAAATAAAGTTATAAACTGGATAAAATTAAGAGAATGTATTTATAACTATCCAGAAGAAATATGGACATTGTTTTCTGACAATTTTTTGCAAGCTAATTTCTATTTTTTTAATATGAATAAAATAGGATTTTCGCAATATTTGACGAAAAAATTAGATGACTATAAGAAAATATATATATATGACCTTCGGCTTATAGATAATGACTTAGATATAGGGATACTTATTAATGAGTTATTGAACAATTTAAAGAATAACGGAATTGGAATGGCATTTATTCCTAACGAAAATTATTTAGATCAAATTTGGTATCATAATTTATTGTACGTTCTTGACCAAAATGCCTTTGTAATATGGATGGATGAGGAAGGCGCATATGCAAAGTACATAAAAGCCAATCCAGAAAAGTTTTCGTTTATTAAATTTTCCATACTGCAATTTGTAAGAAAGGAAAAAAGAATTGTCCATAAAGGGAGATACTTATTGTTTGATCCAGAACCGGAATTTGCAAAAAAAAGAGATTTAATAAATCAGGCAAAATATATTAAAATATATAATTTACGCTGCGACAGAATCGGAGAAGAAATTCGAGTATTAAATAAGTTATTGTTTGAAGAAGCTGAAAATGAAACTTTTAAAATATATATTCCAATAGATGATTATTCAAGACCTTTTGAGGGAGCAAATGCATGTTTTAATGAGTTGATAGGAAGACAAATCAATCTTTTGAAGAACCAAGAAGAATATTTTTTTTGGATTCAAGATATCTTTGAGAAATACGAAAAATATGAATATGATGGAAAGTGGATAAATGTAAGTAATCTTGGGTGCGCGATAATAGAACATGATTTAGCAGTTGACTTTAGTGTGAAGGAATTGGAATTTGGCAAAAGGATAATAAAGGACAAAGTTGGCCTTACGGGAGAGTATGTGTGTTTACATACGCGAGATAGTGAATATTTGAAAAATATATTGTCGGATGTAGATTTTTCATACCATGACTATAGAGATATTCCTTTTGACGTGATGAATAGTGCAATAGATTATCTTGATAAAAATGGTGTTCAGTCCGTTAGGATGGGGCAAGTTGCAGAACAGAAGGAGATTCAGAATAAGTGTATTAATTTTGTTAAGTTGGGATATGATGAGTTCCTTGATTTAGCAATCCATCGCTTTTGCAAGTTTTATTTGGGCTCTACAGCGGGAATATGTTTGTTGCCTCTAATATTTGCTAAGCCAGTTGCACTTTTATTACCATATTACCCAGCAATTGAACATAATATTTTTTGTCACAAAGGAGATTTGTGTATATTTAATCGTTTATATAATGTTAATGAAAAAAGAGAATTATCATTTTGGGAAATGTTTAATATTGCAATTGATTTTATATGTATAGGCGAATTAAATGGAAAGTATTTTGCAAAAAATGGTTTAGAATTAATCCCTTTTTTACAGGAAGATATTTTGGGGATGGCAATAGAAATGAATGAAAAGTTAGACGGAAAATGGAAAGAACTGGATGGGGATATAGAGTTGCAGAATGCTTTTAATTTAAAGTTAGATGAGTGCGTCAAAAATCATAATATTAACATTTCTGATATATTGCCAGTTAACGTAGCAACATCCTATTTGCGAAAATACAAATATTTATTAGAAGATTAAAAGGATTAGATGAGATATGAAAGTACTGGTTACAGGTTCTGATGGATTTATAGGCAGTCATTTAACGGAGGAACTGGTAAAAAAAGGATATGAGGTAAAAGCGTTTGTATATTATAACTCCTTTAGTAACTGGGGATGGTTAGATACATTGCCAGAAAATATCATGAAAAATGTTGAGATTTTTCAAGGTGATATACGGGATCACAATGGAGTTGAGGAGGCGATGAAAGGTGTAGATGCAGTATTTCATCTGGCAGCCTTAATCGCAATACCATTCAGCTATCATTCACCGGATACCTACGTTGATACTAATATAAAAGGAACATTGAATGTTTTACAAGCATCAAGGAAGTTTGGGATAAAAAGAGTTTTAATCACATCAACATCAGAAGTATACGGCACGGCACAATATGCCCCCATAGATGAGAAACATCCCTTCCAGGGACAGTCCCCATACTCGGCCACGAAAATAGGTGCCGACAGGCTTGCTGAAAGCTTTTATCGTTCTTTCCAATTGCCAGTAACAATTGTAAGGCCATTCAATACATACGGTCCAAGACAATCTGCAAGAGCAGTGATTCCAACTATCATCATGCAGTTACTTGCAGGAAAGACAGAAATAAAGTTGGGTTCTTTAACGCCTACAAGAGACTTTAACTATGTAAAAGATACAGTTCATGGATTTATTTCGATTTTTGAGTCAGACCAGACAATTGGAGAAGAAATTAATATTGCCACACAAAAAGAAATATCCATAGGGCATCTTGCGCAGGAACTAATCAGGCAGATTAATCCTAACGCACAAATTGTCTGCGATGAAGAGCGGCTGCGTCCGGAAAAAAGTGAAGTAAACAGGCTGCTTGGCTGTAATAAAAAGATTTTAAGGTTAACTGTCTGGAAACCGCAATACTCTTTAGAAGAAGGATTAAGAAATACAATAGAGTTTTTAAAACACAATTTGGATAAGTATAAAATAGATATATATAATATTTAGAAGTTAGGAATGTTACTGTCAAGGAATGGATACAAAAACGATTTATATTGAGGAAAACAATACTATACTTGAGGCAATGCAGTTATTAGACAAAAACACAAAAAGAATATTATTTGTACATAATAATGGGATTCTTCTTGCATCAGTTACGGATGGAGACATTCGTAGATGGATATTGAAAAATGGAGATATACAAGCTGAGATAAAGTTTGTGGCTAATTACAGACCAAAATATTTATATGAAGAGCAGGCTGATTTAGCAATATCTGTTATGAGGAAGTATGAAATAGATGCGATTCCAATACTAAACGCAGAGCATGTAATTCAAAAAGTTATTTTTTTAAACAATCTAGAACAGCCACAGAGAAAGTTTGATAATAACATACCAGTGGTTATGATGGCAGGTGGACTTGGAGCAAGGCTGTCACCATATACCAACATTCTTCCCAAACCGTTGATACCTATTGGAGATTACCCAATAGCAGAACATATTATTAAGCAATTTTGTACATACGGATGTAAGCATTTTTACATGATAGTAAATTATAAAAGAAATATGATAAAAGCATATTTTGATGAACTGGAGAAGGATTATGACTTAAAGTTTGTAGTGGAGGCAAAACCTCTTGGCACGGGAGGCGGTATCAGCTTGTTAAAAGGACAGGTTCAAGAGACATTTATTCTAACGAACTGTGATATTTTGATAGATGATGACTTGACAAAAGCGTATAAGCAGCATATCGAATCAGGAAACCTGATTACGATGATATGTTCTCTTAAAAATTTTTCAATTCCATATGGTGTAGTGCATATTGGCGAAGATGGCACAATTGAGTCTATGCAGGAAAAACCCCAAATGTCATTTTTTACCAATACGGGCTGTTATTTTGTAGAGCCGGAGGTTGTAGAAGGTCTTGCATATAATGAACCTATAGACTTTCCAGATATTATTGAAAAAATTATGGAAGAAGGGAAGCGGGTTGGAGTGTATCCAATTGGCGAGGAGGCTTGGCTTGATATGGGCCAGTTAGACGAACTGGAAAAAATGAAGAAGAGATTAGGATGCCAATAAATAATGGAAGAAATTATTTTGCTTGGGCTGGGAGGACATGCTCATAGTGTGGTTGACAGTATTGAGCAGGCTGGTCAATATCATATCGTAGGCTTTCTTGATACAGAAGAAATGCAAGAAAGACATTTTAGGAATTATCGTGTATTGGATACAGATGGGGCATTAGATAAATATTATGCTAATGGTATTAGAAATGCATTTATAACCATAGGTTTTTTGGGGCATGGAAATGTGAGGAACAGATTATATCAGCAGTTAAAAAGAATTGGTTATAAAATTCCTAATATTATAGACAATTCAGCAACAGTTGCACTGGATGCCGGGTTTGAAGAAGGTATATATATCGGAAAAAAAGCGGTGGTTAATGCAAATACGCAAATTCAAAAAATGTGCATTATCAATACTGGGGCAATTATTGAGCATGACTGTCAAGTGGGAGAGTTTTCTCATGTAGCAGTAAGCAGCGTGCTGTGTGGTGGCGTGTCGGTGGGAAAAGAGACTTTTGTCGGGGCGAATGTCACTGTAATTCAGGGAAGGAAAATTGGAAGCAACTGTATTATAGGTGCGGGAACAACTGTAAGAAAAAATATAGAGGATGGCGAAGTCATCAGGTAGAGGATAATTTCAAGAAGCATGAGTAAAGTATTTATTATAGCCGAAGCAGGTGTAAACCATAATGGCGATATTGAAACTGCCAAAAGGTTAGTGGATGAAGCAGTTAAAGCAGGTGCAGACGCTGTGAAGTTTCAGACTTTTAAGGCAGAAAATTTAGTATGTAAAGATGCAAAGAAAGCAGAATATCAATTAAAAACAACAGATAAAATGGAGACCCAGTATTTCATGTTAAAAAAACTTGAGTTAACAGAGAAGATGCATTGGGAACTTCAGGAATACTGCAGGGGAAAAGATATTATTTTTCTGTCAACTCCATTTGATATAGAAAGTGCCAGGATGTTGGTTGCCATGGGGATTTCAATCATAAAGATTCCCTCCGGTGAAATAACAAACTTTCCTTATCTACGTGAAATAGCGAGCCAGCACAAAAAGGTAATTCTTTCAACAGGGATGAGTAGCCTTTCAGAGGTGGGAAGTGCTTTGAATGTGCTTAGGGAAAACGGCGCAGAGGATGTAACACTGCTCCATTGCAATACACAATATCCTACGCCACTATCGGATGTTAATCTCTTGGCGATGGTAAGTATGGGAAAGGAGTTGAGAGTTCCAGTAGGCTATTCGGATCATACACAGGGGATTGAAGTTCCTTTAGCGGCAGTTGCACTGGGGGCCTGTGTAATAGAAAAGCATTTTACACTAGACAGAAACATGGAAGGGCCGGATCATAAGGCGAGTCTGGAGCCGTCTGAACTAAAAGCGATGGTAGAGGGAATACGCAGGATAGAACTTGCTCTGGGAAAAGATGTAAAGCAGGTTTCAGCATCGGAAAAGGCTAATATAGATATTGTAAGGAAAAGTATAGTGGCTGCTAAACAGATAAGACAGGGAGAAACTTTTACCGAAGAAAATATGACAACAAAACGTCCGGGGACAGGGATCAGTCCCATGAGGTGGAATGAAATCATTGGAATGAGAGCAGACCGGGACTATAAGGCAGACGAGATGATACAGATATGAAAAAAGTATGTGTAATAACCGGAACAAGAGCAGAATATGGTCTGCTGAAACCATTAATTTCAAGAATAAACAGTGACAGCGAAATGCAGTTGCAGCTTGTGGCGACAGGCATGCATTTGTCGCCGGAATTTGGTCTTACTTATAAGGAGATCAAGCAGGATGGATTTGAGATAACAGAAAGCAATGAAATGCTCCTCAGTTCAGACACACCTAATGGAATTACTAAGTCTATAGGATTAGGAGTGATAGGATTTGCAGATATTTTTACGAGAATAATGCCGGATATTGTGATGATACTGGGGGATAGATATGAGGCATTGGCGGCTGCAGTGGCTGCTATGGTGCACCGGGTACCGATAGCGCATATCCATGGAGGAGAGTTGACAGAAGGAGTGATTGATGACTCTGTCAGACATGCAATAACCAAGATGAGTATGCTGCATTTTACATCAATAGAACATTACCGGAAAAGAGTTATCCAATTAGGTGAACAGCCAGAAAGGGTGTTTTGTGTAGGAGCATTGGGGGTAGAGAATATAAGAACCCGGACATTGTTGGGTAAGAAGGAATTGGGACAAAGTATTCAGTTCTCATTGGAAGAGCCATACGTGATTGTTACATTTCATCCAGTGACGCTTGAAGAGAATACAGCGGGTGCGCAGTTTAAAAATTTGCTGGTTGCACTGGATAAATTTAATAAATATAAGATTATATTTACCAAATCAAATGCAGACACAGAAGGGAGAAGCATTAACAGTCAGATAGATGAGTATACAAAAGCAAACAGAAACAGGGCAATAGGAGTGAGTTCACTGGGGACGATTCGGTATTTGAGTGCTTTAAAGTATTGTGAAATGGTAATAGGAAATTCGTCCAGTGGGATATTGGAAGCACCATCATTTCATATTCCTACTGTGAATATTGGAGACAGACAGAAGGGAAGGATAAAAGGGAGAAGCATTATAGACTGCGGCTGGACAGAAGAAGAAATTACTCAGGGGATAGAGAAGGCGCAGACAATGAAAAGAGAAGGCTGCCTGGAGAAAGAAAGAAATATTTATGAAGGAGTAAACACTTCCGAAACGATTGTAAAAGAAGTAAAAAATTATTTGAAAAATGGCGGCGTGGTAAAAAAAGTTTTTAATGATATAAAATGAGGAAGCCGGGATGAAGATACTATTTATAGGATGCGTAGAATCTTCAAAAATTTTTTTGGAAACGTTGCTGGAGAAAAAGGCGGATATTATTGGGGTAATCACTAAAAATCAGTCGAAAAGTAATGCAGATTTTGTAGATTTGGCAGAAATATGTAATAGAAACAATATAGCATATCTTTATGTTAACAATATTAATGATACGAATTCTGTAGAATTTATCCAGAAATTAAAGCCGGATATAGGCTTTTGCTTGGGGTGGTCTCAGCTTTTAAAGAAAGAGATTTTGGACATATTTCCCAGAGGAGTGGTGGGATTTCATCCGGCAGCGCTTCCATATAGTAGGGGAAGACATCCGATTATATGGGCGCTGGCATTGGGATTGACAGAAACGGCATCAAGTTTCTTTATGCTGGATATAGGGGCAGACACAGGCAAAGTAATTTCACAGATTAAAATCCCAATATGTTATGAAGATACGGCAAGAACTTTATATGACAAAATTATGATACTGCCAGAGGACAATTGGCGGCTTTATGGAGTCGTCTGTGTGAGGGCAGCGTATGCGAAATTGAAACAGAATGCCAGACGGGAAATACTTGGAGAAAAAGAAATAGAGAGGATGGGAAAATAGACTGGCGGATGGCAAGCAGAAATATTTACAATCTGGTAAGGGCATTGTCGGAACCATATGTAGGGGCGCATTTTGAATATGAGCATAAGGAATATAAGGTGTGGGAAGCAAGGGAACTTCCAGATGATGGATATGAAAATTTGGAGCCTGGAAAAATAATAGATGTATCAGACAATGGCTCATTTTCTGTAAAAACAGGAAAGGGCATTATAAGTATTTTTTGTTATGATAATAATTTTAAACCTAAAAAAGGAATGTACCTGTAAAAATAGGAGAAAAATATGAAAATATTAATAATATCACCCCATCCAGATGATGAAACTTTAGGAGCGGGGGGAGGTATAGCAAGGGCAAAAGATGAAGGACATGAGGTTTATTGGCTCAATATAACGGGGATATTGGAGTCAGAAGGCTATACCCGGGAGCAAATCCAAAAAAGAAATAAGCAGATGAAATTAATAAAAGAATATTATCAGTTTGACGGACAGAAGGACTTAAATCTGCCAACAACGAAACTTGATAGGATTTCTGATAATAATGGCGTTGGGATGATTAGTGATTACATTGGGGCGATAAGGCCGCAGGTTCTGTTAGTATCAGATTACAATGACGCACATTCGGATCATAGAATTGTATTTCGATGGGTTTATGCATGTACAAAGTCGTTTAGGGCATCGTACATCAAAACTATTTTAACAATGGAGATTTTATCGGAGACGGACTTTGGTTTACCTGATCACCCGTTTATTCCAAATGTATATATAGATGTAAGTAATTATTTAGGAAAAAAACTGGAAGCATTTAATCTGTATAAAACAGAAATAGGGGAGCATCCATTTCCCAGAAGTCTGGATAATATAAAAGTGCTGGCGCATATAAGAAGCGCTGAAGCAGGCGTAAAGTTTGCAGAAGGATTTAGGCTGGTTAAATCAATATGGTAACGGAATATAAAAGTGACTTTGCGGGATAAGAGTTATGAGGACAATAGGGGTAATACTTGCCAGAAGTGGATCTAAGGGAATAAAAAACAAAAACATACGATTGCTAAACGGCAAACCGTTAATTGCGTATACAATAGAGAGCGCTATTGGTAGCCGATATGTAGATGAAGTGATGGTGTCCACAAACTCATACGAATATGCAGAAATTTCAAAAAAATATGGAGCAAATGTTCCGTTTCTAAGAAATGAGATAAATGCAACAGATACGGCAAAGTCACTTGATGTTTTATTTGAAGTCTTGGATGAATATGAAAAAATGAAAATATATTTTGATAATATTGTAATGTTACAGCCAACTTCGCCGTTAAGAACTTCTGAGAATATAGATGAAGCATTTCGGATATTTTATGAGAGGGATGCCGATTCGGTAGTTAGTGTGTGTGAATGCGAGCACAGCCCCTTATTGAGCAATATTCTGCCAAAAGATTTAAGTTTGTCTGGGTTCGTGAAGGAAGAAAATATAACCAGGCGGCAGGAACTACAAAGCTATTACAGATTAAATGGGGCAATATATATTTCAAAAGTAGATGTACTTAGAAAAGAACGTTCTTTTTACGGTAAAAAATCTTATGCCTATATTATGAATCAGAGGCAGTCGGTTGATATTGATACAGAATTGGATTTGCAATATGTTGAATTTCTAATGCAAAGTGGCAGCAGCATGGAGGATTAAAATGGGGAAAGTTTATATTGTGCATTGTGTAGATACAGAAGGGCCGTTAAATGAAACATTAGATGCAACATTTAATAGAGTAAAAGAGATATTTGGGGTGGAAATAGAACCTACAATATCAAATTTAAAAAAATTACAGGATATGCAAATAAACTTATGCGGAAAAGAAATTGAAATTGCGCGGGCGTTAGACGATTCATTGCTTTCTACATACAAGAATTTTTCAGAGATTGAAAATATGATAAATAAACTCAACAGCAAAGAGTTTAGAGAGAAACTGCCTGACAGCAATGGGCAGGGGTGGAAATGCAGCTGGTTTTGCATGGATCACGTGGGCTTTTGGGGGGAGAACCCGAGACTGAGAATAGCGGGATACCATTCGATTTTTGACTGGTACATAAATCAAGTAGACTATTTATATGGTGATATTATTCAGTGGCACTATCATCCTTTACCTGTTAATGGTGTTTATAATGCGTGTGGGGTTAATTATGTTGCGTCAGGAAATGTTTTTGAAGTTTTGGCGAGAAAAGTAATAGACAGGCAGTTTTTTCCGTCTGTATATAGACCTGGGTTTCATACTGAAAGACCAGACTCGCACTGGTTATTAGAGCAGTGGATTCCATTTGACTATGCGAATCAGGCTGTCGTAGGAGAAAAGGAAACTATGCAGCAGGATATGGTACGCGGTAGGCTGGGAAATTGGACAGGGGCAACTACATCGTGGATACCTTATCATCCGGATTATGAAGATTATAGGAAGGAGGGGGACTGCAAAAGGGTAATAGCAAGATGTTTGAATATGAATACAAGAATGCGGAACATTTGTGAAGCTGATTTTGACCAGGCATTTGGTGAGGCACAAAACGGAAAGAATCAATTAGTTTCCTTTACAGATCATGATTTTAGAGATATTTGCCATGATGTTGAACTAATGCGGAGAATGATAAAAAAAGTGTCAGCAAAATATCCAGATGTACAGTTTGAATTTTGTAATGCATTAGAAGGTATGCGCAGATTTTTTAGTCTTGATCCTCAAAGTTGCAATTTGAGAGTGGAGATAAGATTTGAGCATAAAAATATAATCATTCAGTCGGAAAAAAATATTTTTGGTGTTCAGCCGTTTTTCTGTTTAAAGTTATTCGGAGAGAGATATATCTGGAGTAATTTGGATTTTATCGGGGAACATAAGTGGTCATTTACCTTTGACAGGGATTCAGTTGATTTGAGGTATGTAGAAAAGATTGGTATTGCAGCTAATAGTATGAGCGGTGTTACGGATATCATTGTTATAGATGTAAATGGTAACTGCATGGAAAAAAGAGTTTTAAATTTATAGGAACAATTTGAATGAGAGACAGGGAAAGTTCTTTGAAAATAAATCTTTCACAGACAAATTTGTGCTGACGCCTCAATTTGCAGGTGTCGGCAGCAGGGAGGTTGTTATGACGGATAACACAAATAATAAGGAATTTTGGAATGAGTATGTAAAGTATTTTGAAAACAAAATTGAGGAGGCTAATAATGATACTGATGCGAAAGACAAAACGGCAAGCGACAAAGTATATAGTGAGTATTATAAAAAATTAGCCGTGGGAAGCGAAGAAAAACTTTTGGATTTTGGCTGTGGATTTGGGCGTTTGTATCCAATTTATAAGGAATATACAGGAATGTGTAACGGATATTATGGAATAGATGTATCCGAGCGGGAACTGGAACTTGCTGAGAAGAAGTATACAGATTTAAAAATAGGGAAATCATTATTTGAGTATGATGGCATGAGCATTCCTTTTCAGGATGATTATTTTGATAAGATAATTTGCTGGGGAGTGTTTGATGCCTGCTATCAGGAAATGGTTATTAGAGAACTTTTAAGAGTGTTGAAGTTAAATGGATTGCTTCTTATAACGGGTAAGAACAATAATTATTTTGATGATGATGAGGCGGCAGTTATAGCAGAAGTTAATGCACGCAAGAAAGGCCATCCCAACTATTTTACAGATGTTGATTGTCTTGTGAGGCAGTTATTAGAGCATAATGCCAGTTTGGTTGAAGAGTATTACTTTTTGAGAAGAGGTGATTCTCCCAAGAACCAAGCAGTGTATAAGATGCCAGAAAAGTTTTATGAGTGGACTTTTTTGATAGAAAAAACAGAAGGATATAAGGACTTTGAATATCAGAAGTTTAGCAATAAATTTTCAAAACATTTTCGGTAATATATCGGGTTATGATATATATATATAAAGAGCATGAGGAGATTTAATAGTGAAGGTTTTATTAATTGCATATGACAATGACAGCCATATATCTTTTTTTCCGGCAGGATTAGCCTATGTTGCTTCTGCGGTTAGGGATGCAGGACATGAGGTGGAAATATATCAGCAGGATATTTATCATTATTCAGAAGAACATTTGACGAAATATTTGCATCAGAACGCATTTGACGCAGTCGGTGTTGGAGGGTGTGGTGGATATTATCAGTATAGAAAAATAAAAGCGATTGCTGAAGCAATTAATAAGGTTCCTGATAAGCCATTTTTTTGGATGGGAGGGCATTTGCCGTCGCCTGAACCTGGGTATTTTCTTAAAAAATTTAAGGCAGATATCATCATGATTGGTGAAAGTGATGAAACGGTAAAAGATGTATTGCATGTGCTCGAAACTTCAAGAGATTGGAGTAGTGTGAAAGGAATAGCTTATATCGACAACCAGGGGGAGGTGAAAATAAATGAAAGAAGACCTCTGATTCATGATATAGATAGTATTCCATTTCCGGCATATGATTTGTTCAATATGGAACATTATGTATTGTATCCACAGCCAAATAGTGCAAGGAGTGATCGTGGAGCGGAAATATTAAGCGGTAGAGGTTGCCCCTTTAGGTGTAACTTTTGTTATCGTATGGATAGTGGATTCAGACCACGTTCTTCAGAGAAGATTATTGAGGAGATAGAACTGCTTAAGCGGAACTATGGAGTTACTTATATTTCTTTTATTGATGAACTTTTGATGTCATCAGTAAAACGAACAGTTGATTTTTGCAATATGATGTTAGAAAAGAAAGTTAATGTAAAATGGAGTTGTAATGGAAGATTAAATTATGCGGCAAAAGATAAAGAAATGTTACGACTAATGAAGAGGGCAGGCTGTGTATTTATTAACTATGGGATTGAATCCATGGATGATGAAGCGTTAAAACGGATGAATAAAAATCTAACGACCGAAGTGATTATAAAGGGAGTAGAAAACACTATAGATGTAGGTATCAGCCCCGGACTAAATATTATTTTTGGGAACTTGGGAGAGAATAGAAAGTCAATAGAAAATGATGTGGAATTTTTGTTGAAATATGATGATCATGCGCAGTTACGTACAATTCGTCCAGTGACACCCTATCCAGGAACAGACCTGTATAGATATGCGGTTGAGCATGGGAAAATAAAAGATATTGAGGATTTTTATGAAAGTAAACATATGAATTCAGATTTATTGACATGCAACTTTACTACATTAACAGATGACGAATATTATGAAGCTTTGTATTGGGCCAATAATATTTTACTTGAAAATTTTTTACAGAATACACGTCAGGCAAATACAGTATGCTTGGATAAATTATATAAAAAAAAGGATGCAAGTTTTAGGGGATTTCGCTATGTTTGAATCGCATAAACTTCGTAACTATAATGTGCGCATGCCCATAGGAGGAATTTATTTATGCAGAATATAGGAATTTTACAACGTCCATTTTTTTATGATATGGCTGTTGATGATAATTCAATTTATTTTCCAATGGCTTTTTATAATGCATTGTGTAAAGGAAATTTGACAAATAATCAGGTTAATATTTTGGCAGTTTTTCCGGAAACACCTTCATATGAGTATTGTGCATATGCAGGGGTATTTAATTTTAAAAACTATTTGCTGTTTGATCCTCATAAATATAATAAAAATAAATATTTTTTACTATATGATTGCAGTCGTTCCAAATTTATAAAATTACCTAATGAAGATAATTCGTGTAGTAATTCAATATATGAAAGAAATGGAAAAATATATTGTGTATCACGTAATACAGCCCAGATTAATGTAATTGACTTACAAAAACTTTCTGTAAAATGTATTTCATGCAATAAACATATTTCAGATAATGCGCAGACGTATGAAATGGTGAAGGTAGATGGAATGATTTATATTCCACAAAATGAAAAGAGAATTATGGTTGTTTTTGATTTGGATAGAGAGGAGTTCAGATACTACGATTTTCCTATCAATATTATATGTATTGTTACAATATGCTATGTTGACGGTGAGTTTTGGATAACACAAAAAAATAATAAGCTTTATAAATGGAAAATGGGTGAAATAGAGGCACATGAAGTTGCAGAGTATCCTGGAAATATAAAGTTATTTTATAAAGAAAATATTTGGTTTTCACATAGTTTTACATATAAAGAAACTTTATGGCTTTTTCCATGTTATACTGATGCAATTCTTAACTATAATTTATTGACAAATAAATTTGAGAAAATTGAAATTATGGGAGAGGAAGAATCAATTGATCAAGTTGAAGAAGAACTAAAAAATGGACGAGGTTTTGCAACGAAATATGGCAGGGTACATAAATGTGGGGATAAGGTATATTTTTTATCATCAAAAACAAGAATATTTTATGAGTTAAATCTGCATACGCGTAATATTAGCCGACATATTTTTAAGGTGAACAATAACTATAATAATCAATTATATCCACCAAGTGTAAAAGGCATAATGTCAGAGATATATTATACAGAAGGAATAAAATACCTGATAAAAGGTTGGGAAAGTGGAGTTGTAAAAGATAATATGAGAAAACATTTGGATAAGCCAATTGGGAAAATCATAAATGATTATATTTGCTAGTATAATCCACGATAATTACCGTTCCCTTACACGCAGGATAAATTTTCATGTGCAAGGAAGCTGAATGAGGCGATGCTGGTAGCATCGTTGATTGAAGCTGACGCGGCAGATGGAAATTTAGACAAGTGAAAGGGGCGGATAATTATTGTGGGTTATACTAGTAATGAATCAATCTAAATTATTTATAGGTCTTTAAATAATAAAGCTAGGCTATGGGAGATATAGCATGAATACAATAGTAGAACTTTATGAACAGATACATAAGTTTGAAAATAATAAGCAACTATTAGAATATAAATTGAGATTTCAAGATGTTCCAGTCTGGCCGCTTGTAAGAGTTAGTATAGTTATCTCATGTATTGACAAGAAAGTGGGAACTTATAGAGAGAGAAAACGTGAACAGATGGCAGAGCGGGCAAATGAATTAGAAGAATTTACAACAAGAAATCCCTTTTTTTCTCTGCCAAAGGATGTTATATATATAGGTTTTCCGAATGATGATATGTTAAGACATGAGGATGGACTTATATATGATGAGCGGATTAAAGCTTATATGGATGTAAATCAGAAATCAAGTATGCTAGTTTCAGTTATCTCAAAAGACGAATTTGACTATGCGTACCAGAATTGGAAGTCAGATTATTTTATTCATTATTTAGCTCATAAGAAGGAGAAGGGATGTAAAGATGACCATAAAATGGCAAGTGAATTTATAAGATATTTAAAAAATAACTTTCCTTTAGAAATAGATGATGCACTTTCTAAAACTATTTTCAACACAATTATACATTATTCAAGGTGGTTGTCAGGGTATGTTGAAGCATGGAAAGTATATTTAAAAATTGTTAGACCAAGCCTGGTGATAGAGTGTGATGGATGCTACATGGGTATATTGCATGTAGCGATGAATCTGGCATGCAATGACTTGAATATACCAACAGCGGAAATACAGCATGCATGGGAAGGAAAGACTTCACATGCCCATTATTGGGGGGAAGCGATAATAAGGAATGGCGATTGTAAGAGAATATTCCCAAGTTATTTTCTTACAATGGGAAAGTATTGGAATACACAAGTCAATGTTCCTTCAAAAAAAATAGTTGTTGGAACTCATAGAAAATATTATTTTAAAGTAGAGCAAAAAAATGAGAATATATTGATATGTTTAACTGGGGTATATGAAATATATGTTGACTTGGTTGAGGCAATAATTAATAATACTGGATTAAACACGAGGATTTATCTAAGGCTGCATCCTACTGAAAATACAAAAAAAGTTAGGAATTTATTTGGTAAATTCGGAGCTAGTAATAGATTTCAATTTGCTAATGAAAAGAAGTTGGATTTTTATTTTGAGCAGTGTACATATGTGGTATCATGCGGAAGTACAGTAATTTATGAAGCTTTAACTTGCGGAAAAGTGGTTTTTGTACCGAAAGATATAATGTATGAATGCTATGGCTTGGATTCTATTAAGGATAAGATATATTTATTACAAGAGCCGCAGATGTTTAAAGAATTATGGAGCAGAAGACATGAGTTACCAATGAAAGCATATAATGACTTTTATGATATGAATTATAAAAAGCTTTATGGTGAGTTTATAAATAAAATGAGAAAGAGAAAGAGATAGGTAGAACATATGCATAATAAATTTTTGGAATATATAAAAAGAATGTCATGTATAAGAAAAATAGCGATATGGGGGGCTGGCGAATTATCATCTGTAGCAGAAGAGATTCTGAATCAATTAAACATATCAGATTATATTTATATTGATAGTAGTAGTAGTAAACAAAATAAACTATATAAGGAGAAAAAAGTAATTGCTTCAGAAATGATAAGTAAAAAATATTACATATTGGTTTCTACAATATTTTTTCCGGAAATATCGGCGGACTTACATACAAAGGGTTATAGGGAACTTGAAGATTATGTTAGTGCTTTGGAGCCTGATTATTATGAAGCACTTTTAATAAATGATAAAGCGCCTCGGGTTCCAGAGATTAATGTAGAAATATTAAATCATTTAGAAAGGGATTTGCGTGCAAATGCAGTATGCGAGGATATCGACTGGTTTGACGAAGAGGAATTTATAGAATATGAAAAAAGCTTGGGTTTTATTGGAACTTACAAAAGAGCTTACGATTTGATTTGGGAACAAAAACCATATTCCCGATATCGTAGAAAAATTATGGAATATTATTTTGTTGATAAGTTATTAGGTTTTGCACAGTGGGACAGTGGAGAAATATATCTTGATTTAGGGGCGCAGGCAAGTCCGTTTGCTAGATATTTACGTGAAAAAAGAGGAATAAAAGCTTATGGAATAGATCTGGCTAAAAGTATATATGCCGATTTAGGTTACTATTTACAGGAAGATGTGACAGATTTACATTTTTCAGATAATTCTGTCAGAGCAATGTCTGCACAGTCAGCATATGAAACTTTTACAGGTACAATTGACAGTAGAATGATACAAGAGGCATCTAGGGTTCTTGAACCAGGAGGAAAGTTTATTATTCTTCCCTTATATATGCACGAAAAGTATCTTTCGACAGTTTCTCCAACGTATTACGGGAAAGGAACCGCTGATGAGGGGAGTTATGAATGTATTAGGACAGATTGTCGGGGAGATTTGGCAATTGGTAGATTTTATGATATAGCAGCATTGAAGAGACGGGTGTTAAATGTCGCAGAGAAATTTGGTTTGAAGACAACAGTATATATATTGCCCAATAAATTGGTTGAGTGTGATTCTTTTGTATATTTAAAGTTTATTTTAATGTTGCAAAAACAATAATAATTGGAAGTATATTTGGTGAGGAGGACTGATTTGGAGATATGAACTGTAATACAGATGCAGAATTATATAGTATTTTAGAAACAAAAGGTTTAATTGTATTTGGAGTGGGGAATTATTTTGAGCAGTTTTGCAAGCAATATCCTGAGCTTGTAGATAAAATAGTATTTTGCATTGATAACAACTATCAAGGAGAATTAAGTCTTGAATCGGGAAAGAGTATATATGTATATAACCCTCAATATATAAAAAACATTTTTAATATTTCAGAATATGTTTTCCTTTTTTGCAGTTCTTATGCTTTAGATATGAAGCAACAAGTAGACGAATATTTGAATATAGAATATGAATATTTTGAGTATCCATTTTGTGTCACTCATCCTGATAAGAAAATATATAAAAGAATAATTGCACCATTGCTTATGTGGCAGGATGAACAGCAAATATTAGAAAGTGTAAATTGTAATACATGGGAAGAATTTTTAAAAAAATATAAAAGCAATGATATTTCTATTATCCCGAGATTAGTGATTGTGTTAACAACCAAATGCTCATTAAGGTGTAAAGATTGCAATGAATTGATTGGCTATTATTCGCATCCAAAGGATTTGATTAAGAAAAAAATAATTGATTCCTTAGAAAAATTAATGAAAATAATTGATATTATACCATGTTGCGAACTTATAGGAGGAGAGCCATTTTTGGCATCAATATTTGATGATGTTCTTTCTTTTTTGTTGGAACAAACTAAGGTTACAAGAATTGAGATAACCACGAATGGCACTATTATAAATAAGAACTTAAGCATTGATAATCTGAAAAATCCTAAGGTGGTGATACGATTAAGCGATTACGGAAATGAGGTAAATCAGGGGAAATTTATTGAATTTATGAAGAATAATGATGTAAACATGGAAGTCCTAAAAGATATGATGTGGGTAGTTCCAGGGGGACCTGAAAAAAGAGACAGAGATACAATAGAGTTAATCAAACAATATGATAGATGCCAGGGTGGGCAGATATGTAAATGTTTGTGGGAAGATAAATTGTTTGGCTGTGTAAGGGCTGCAAGCCTAGAAAATCTTGGTTATACAATGACGAACCAATACATAGAAATAAATGACTCCACAAATTTAAAGATGGAAGTTAACAATTTTTTGACATTGCCATATTATGAGGCATGTAACCATTGCAATTTAGGTTTAAGAGATTTGGAATATATACAACCAGCCATACAATTATAGAATGATTGAGGAAATATATAAAATGCGGAAATATAGAATAAAATATGATGAAGACAACGCTATTGTGAAAGCAAAATATTGGATTAAGAGAAATACAGTAGCCAATCATGGGATTGTCATTACATCAAAACAGCGACGAATATATCAGGAAGTCACAGGATATTATATACCGACACTTCTTCAAAACGGTATGCAGTCATATGCCATTAATTATGCAAAATGGCTTTGTAAAGTTCAACAACCAAGTGGCGCATGGCTTAGTTTTGATTTGAAAAATGAATCAATCTTTAACACGGGACAGGTTTTGAGGGGATTGGTGGCGATATACGATTTGCTTCCAGAAGTAAAAGAGAATATGTTAAGGGGGGCTGACTGGTTGATATCCAACATCAATACCGATGGCAGATTAGTTCCAACAAAAGGAACAGCTTTTTCAGAGGGGATTAATTCAGAATTAATACATGTTTATTGTCTGCCGCCGCTATGTGAGATAAGCCAAAAAACAGGTGTGAGTATTTATAAGGAATGTGCAGAGAGAAGCTTAAAATATTATAAAAAAACATTTTGGGCGGATATCATAAATTTTAATTACCTATCACATTTTTATGCATATATAATTGAGGCTATGGTAGATTTGGGGGAAGATAAGATTGCAGAAGCAGCAATGAAGAAAATTAAGAAAATGCAGCGTGAGGACGGGGCTGTTCCTGCATACAAAAATGTTAAATGGATTTGTTCTACAGGGTTGTTTCAGTTTGCAATAATATGGTTTAAACTGGGGCACTATACAGAAGGGAAAAAGGCATTTGAATATGCAGTCAGTTTGCAGAATAAATCAGGAGGATGGTTTGGAGGATATCCGCCGTATAAAATGGGGATATTATCTGAACTAATGAAAAAGCATATAACGTATTTTCCGAATGAAGAGATTAGCTGGGCGGTTAAGTATTTTTTTGATGCCAGATATTATAAAAGTAAATTGGAGAATAAAATGCAAAATTAAAAGGAGGTTTACTTATGTGGGTGGAGTTCGAAGATAATAGCAAGCGAATACCAGAAGGAATAATGCATCTACAAAAGCAGAATGATTTATATATGTATGGTAATGGAAACTATGCGGAAGATATATTTGAGAGGTTACAGAGGTGGTATGTACATATAAAAGGCGTAATTGTAAGTGATGAATATTTTCAGCCAGGCAGTGAATTTCATGGATTAAAAGTATTGCCATTTAGCGAAGTAAGAAGAAAGGTAAATATTGTAGCTGGCTATAATATTTTAATATATGAGGACTTAAATAAAGCGCTGATAAATTCAGAAATAGTAGATAGAATATATTATCTGGAGGGGACACGTGCATTTATGCACAATATGAATCTGCAAAAGGATATTATACTGGTAGATGATTATTATAAGATTTTGTTAAATAGGAAATTTGATTACACCTATTTTCAAGAAAATCTCGATGCGTTTACACAAACATATGATTGGCTTGCTGATGAAAAGTCCAGAATGACCATGAAATGTTATCTTAAAGGACATATAGAGGTAAAGAGTTGGCCGATGCTTTCAGTGTGGAATGAAATCGATGCAGAGCAGCAATATTTTCCTAATGATATTATTTTGTTATCACAACATGAAGTTTTTATAGATTGTGGTGCCTTTACCGGTGATACTTTGGAGACATTTAATAAACATGTAGATGCTTTTGATAAATATTATGCATTAGAACCAGATGCTGCTAGATTTGAACAGCTTAGTAATGTAATAAAGGCAGTTAGTAATAAGGGCGATATTGTTCATTTGCCAATAGGTGTTTCTGATAAAAATGTGAAAGCGTATTTTGACCATTCGTCGGCAGGATGCGGACAGGTCGTATATGACAAAGTCAGCACTGGAGAGCTCGGATATGTTGAATTGAATAGTATTGATAATATACTTGATAAGGAAGAGAAAGTTACATTTATCAAAATGGATATTGAGGGAGAAGAAATGCCAGCATTGAAAGGTGCAAGAAATGTAATACAAAAGCATAAGCCCAAATTAGCAATATGTGTGTATCATAAGAGGGAAGATTTGATTTCTATTCCGCAGTATTTGAAAAAATTGGTGCCCGAATACAAACTATATTTAAGGGCTCACTGGCCGAATGCAAGCGAGGTTGTACTTTACGGTATTTGCGAATAGGAGGAGTTTTCGTTGAAAATAAATGTAATTGGCTTGGGATATATAGGTTTACCCACAGCTCTAATGTTAGCTGCTAAAGGTTTGGATGTAGTGGGGACAGACATAGATAATACCAAGGTTGAGCTGTTAAATAATAGACAGATTACTTTTGAAGAAAAGTCTTTATATGATTTATTTCAGAATGCGGTTGATAATGGAATTATCTTTTCAACAAAAAACATATCTGCAGATATGTACATTATTTCTGTCCCAACACCGTATAGAAAAGAAAATAAAAAAATAGATGCAGGATACGTAGTGGCGGCGGTGAAACAGGTACTGGATATATGTGAAAAAGGAAGCATCATAGTTATAGAGTCAACAGTGTCCCCGGGAACGATAGATCAGTTTATCAGACCTGTAGTGAAAGCAAAGGGATTTGTGGCTGGACAAGATATTCATATTGTGCATGCACCTGAAAGAATTATCCCTGGAAATATGATTTATGAGTTGGAGCATAATTCAAGAACAATCGGAGCTGATGACAGAAGTATTGGCGAAAAAGTAAAAGCAGTCTATCAGTCTTTCTGCAAAGGAAAAATTGTAGTAACAAGTATTAAGACCGCTGAAATGACGAAAGTGGTCGAAAACACATATCGTGATATAAATATTGCATTTGCCAACGAATTGACGAAAATCTGCCAGCAGGCGGATTTGAATGTATATGAGATAATTGAGATTGCCAATATGCATCCAAGAGTAAACATATTATCGCCAGGACCAGGAGTCGGCGGACATTGTATATCTGTAGATCCTTGGTTTTTGGTTGGTGATTATCCAGGGCTTGCGAATATTATATTGGCAGCAAGAAAGATTAACGATTCTATGCCGGAATTTGTATTGGAGAGAATTGTGGCCATTATGGAACAGCATGGTATTACCGATGTTTCAAAAGTTGGGATTTATGGGCTTACCTATAAGGAGGATGTGGACGATATACGTGAAAGCCCAACCTTACAAATGCTTGAATGTATGAAAAAGCATTTGGCATATGGGATAAAAGTATATGATCCATATATAAAAGATGATATAGTCGCAAATCAGTATCATAGCCTGGAAAAATTTCTAAAGGATATAGAGATAGTGGTTATTATGGTAGGACATCAGGAAATCATCGGCAGGCAGAAGGAATTAAGTGGGAAAATTGTACTTGATACAAGAAATATATTAGATATTAATAAGTATTTATTATAATTAGGCAGAAGGAACTGTGCAGATATAAATTTATATAAGGAGACTATTAATGAAGAAGGTATTAATTATATCCTATTATTTTCCGCCACTTAATAGCATTGCTGCTAAGCGCTATGGGACGATGTGCAAGTATTTTAAAGAAAATGGATATGATGCTTATATATTGACAACAGTTGTAGAGGATGGATTATATCTGGGAGCTAAACGGGATTTAGATGTTCCTGTTGCAGCCAGAAAAATATTTAGGATTGGCAGAGCAAGCTCTGGTAACGGATTCATGACTCAAATGATATTAGGGGTGGGGTGCTTTTTACAAAAGGTTAAAATTAGTTCCAGAACAATTTCTGCAGAATCAATATTATGGTATGAGAATGTAAAGAAAGTAGTTGATTTAAAAAAGTTTAAGGATATTGATGTTGTTATTGGAACATATGGGCCTATAGGTAATATTTATGTTGCAAAATATTTATCTAAGAAACTAGGTTGCTTATATATAGCTGATATTAGGGATTTAATTTCTGAATGGAGAGAAGTTCCGGAAGGATATAGAAGATGTTTTATAATTGACAATATAATTGAAAAAACATTATTATCTTCGGCAGGCGGAATTACAGTAGTAACACAGGGATTTAAAGCTATATTGAAAAAGAAATATCCTAAAAAAAGAATTTCAACGGTATATAATGGCTGGGATGGCACAACAATTGAGAAGCCATGCAATGTAAAAGAAAAGTATTTATATTACGCGGGTTCTTTATATGAACACAGGTTGGAAAGTCTTTCATTATTATTACAAGCTTTAAGACAAGTTCGTGAAATAGAGAATATTAAGTTGATTGTCAGATCAATTGGACCTAAAAAATTGGATAATGCAGCAAAAAAAATAGCAGAAAAAATGGGGATGAAAAGTAGTGTTGAGATTTTACCGCCAGCTCCGGAAGAAACAATAAAAGAGGAGCAAAGCAGGGCGTATATAAATATTATATTGAATTCAATACATAAAGAGAATAAAGAACAGATGATTACAGTACCGGGAAAGGCATATGAATTAATGCATGAAAGAGCTCCAATTTTGGGAATAGTTCCAAAGAATTCTGATTTGGCGGCTTTGATTTCATATACCAATAAAGGAATTGGAACTATATCAGAGAATGAAATGGTGGAATTTATATTACATAATTGTAACCGATATAAGGGGAATAGTAATATAATGAAATTCTCAAGAGAGTATCAGGCGAAACGATTATGTAAGTTTATGGATTGCCTTTTGAGTGAAAAGTAATGAAGAATAAAAAGAAAAGGATTAGGGTACTAAGTGTATTTGGTACAAGGCCAGAAGCAATTAAGATGTGCCCTTTGATAAAGGAATTAAATAGGAAGAATGAGATTGAAAGTATTGTGTGCGTGACTGGACAACATCGTCAAATGCTGGATCAGGTTTTAGAGATTTTTGGGATTCAGCCAGATTATGATTTAAATTTGATGAGAGAGAGTCAATCATTGACAACAATCACGATTAATGCATTACTGGAGTTAGAGAAAATACTTCCTAAAATCGATCCTGATTTAGTATTAGTGCATGGGGACACAACGACTTCAGTTTCGGCAGCATTGGCGGCATACTATCAGCAGATTCCTGTCGGACATGTGGAAGCAGGGCTTAGAACATATAACATTTATTCGCCATTTCCTGAAGAAATGAATAGAAAAATGATTTCTCAGATTGCAGAATTATTTTTTGCTCCTACAGAAAATAATAAAGAAAATCTGGAAAAAGAAAATATATCTAAAAATGTATATATTACAGGAAATACAGTTATAGATGCTTTCAAATATACTGTAAAAGAGGAATATCAGTTTAAAGATAGTACTTTAAAAAGGGTAAATTTTAACGAATTTAGAATTATATTAATGACCGCGCATAGACGGGAAAATTTGGGAAAGCCTCTAGAGAATATATGCAAGGCTGTAAAGAGAATTGTTAATGAAAATAAAAACGTGCAGGTAGTTTACCCGGTGCATTTAAATCCGGCAGTGAGGAATACAGTATTTTCTATTTTGGGTAATGTAGAAAGAATACATTTGTCTGAACCGTTGGATGTTGAAGATATGCATAATATTATGGCTAGAAGTAGTCTCATATTGACTGATTCAGGTGGCTTGCAAGAAGAGGGGCCTTATTTTGGGATTCCGGTAGTAGTGTTGCGGACAGAAACAGAACGCTTAGAGGCGATAGAGGCAGGAACTGCCAAACTAGCGGGGACTTGTGAAGATGATATATGTTTTACCGTTAATCAGTTATTATGCGACAAGGCAACTTATAGAAAGATGGCACAAGCAGTTAATCCATATGGAGATGGGCATGCAAGCGAGAGGATTGCGGGAAAAATTATAGAATGGGGTAGGATACAAGATGTCATTTGAATTATCAGTAATTATTCCTGCGTACAATTCAGAAAAGTTTATTATGAAGTGTCTGTTATCTGTTGTTAGGCAGAAGGTCTCTGCTATGGAGATAATTGTAGTCAATGATGGTTCAACTGACAATACGGCAGAAATTGTGTCAACACTTGCCGAACAGCATGATATGATTAGATTATTTTCAACAAAGAATCAGGGAGTTGCACATGCCAGAAATGTAGGACTTAGGCTGGCAAGAGGAAAATATATTACATTTGTAGATGCCGATGATTATTTGGAACCAGATGCATACAGCAGTATGCTGTATGAAATGAAGAAACATAATGCTGATATAGTAGAAGGGGCATGTAGAAAGGAAAAAATTAATGGAGCCTTGCTATATAAGTGTATGTTACATGAAGAAGTGATTGAAGGGAAGTATAATTGTGCGAAGCATTTTTTAGAGCAGGAAAATTGCTATAATTATATGTGTAATAAAATTTATAAGAAAGAGTTGTTCCAGAATAGGAAATTTCCTTTATTACATTATAGTGAAGACTATTATATGAATGCATTGCTGCATAGAGATGCTTTTTGTAAAGTCACATTAAATAAAATAGTATATCACTATGTTATTCATGACCAAAGTGCCTGCGGAAAGAGAATAGAAATAAATCGTCTGGATACAATTCGTGCAGGAGTAATGACGGCAAATTTGTTTACAGATGCGCATTTGAAAATTTATCCGTGCGTTTATATATGTGATTATTGTATTGAAATTACAAGGATGATTTACCAGCAAAAGGATAAAGCATTATTTAATGAATTTATTACAGATAGCAGACAAATATATTTACGCGCATTAAAATGGATAGCTCCAAAAAAATTGAAAAATATAAATAAATCCCAAAAGTATTGGCTTTATTTATTATTTGCATGGTTTCCCGGCTTAGCAGTAAGGCTGAAGTAGAAAAAGAGGAATAGTATGGTAAAAAGTTGTTATTTTATTAAATATTACAGCCAAAAAATGTTTAATAAAAAAATAAAGGATTCTTTTTGGGAAAAGCTGATAGTCTTATATTATAAATTATTTAGACAGAGAAAAACAGGCATCAATAAGAAAGCTAATAGAAAAAGAGATGTGATTGTTTCAATGACTTCAATTCCCACAAGGATAGATAAAGTTTGGATTACTATAGAAAGTCTGTTGCGGCAGAAATATAAGCCAGATAGGATTATTTTGTGGTTAGCAAGTGATGAGTTTAAAGAACTAAGATTGTCGGACGAACTAAGAGACCAAAGAAGAAGAGGTTTAGAAATAAGATATTGTGATAATCTAAAGTCTTATAAAAAAATTTATTTCACAGCGAAAGAAAATCCGAATAGTTTTATCGTGACAGTGGATGATGACATAATTTATGCGGAAAACATGTTAAGCGATTTAATGAGAACATATAAAAACAATAAGGGATGTATTATTTGTCATCGTTCGCATCGTATTAATATGAGAAATAGACAATTACGATCGTATAATAAATGGACAGATTATTCTGTTCGGAAGGATCTAAACAAAGAACCAGCATATTATAATTTTTTTACAGGCTGTGGAGGAACTTTGTTTCCAATATTTTTGATGGATAAGGAGGTTTTAAATAGAGAAGCATTTATGCGTCTGGCTCCAAGTGCAGATGATGTATGGCTTAATTTTTGTGCATGGATATCGGGAATAAAGATTAAGAATACGACTGGGATCTTAGGGCATGTAATACCTATAGAAAATAGTTCAAATAAGGGATTATATAGAATAAATATTGAGCAAAGAAAAAATGATGAACAAATAAAGCAGGTATTAAAGTACTTTAAGATTGATGTAAATGAGTATTTAAAATGAAGGAGACAGGTATGAGATCCATAGAACATTATTATGAGCCTGCAAATATATTAGGTCATTTGGCTTGCAATAAAACAGAAATGTCAGGAAAAGAATTAGCGTTTTTGTGCGGTTTAATCAAAAAGTACAGACCTGAAAAAATTGTTGAAATTGGCGTGGCAGCAGGGGGGACTACAGCAGTCATTTTAAACTGCATTTCTATATTGCAGTTGGATGCACAGGTAGTGTCATTGGATTTGTCAGAAAATTATTATCGCGATAATAGCAAAAAAACAGGTTTCTTAATAGATGAATGTAGAGAAATATTGGATAAGAAATTAGAACATACACTGTATACTGGAAAGTTTGCGGTTGAATATCTGGAAACAGTAGGTGCAGATATTGATTTTCTAATTTTAGATACGGTGCATAGTCTGCCAGGAGAGTTACTGGATTTTCTTGCTTGTTATCCTTTTTTAAAGCTGGGAAGTGTTGTGGTGCTTCATGATATTTTATTAAACCAGTGTAGTAATAATTTGGATGGGTTTGCCACAAGAATATTGTTGGATACAGTTGCTGCGGAAAAGATTCTTGATATGGAGGGAGAGATTTCAAGTATTGGAGCGTTTATAGTTACAGAAGATACTGGTAAATATATTGAAAATGTATTTTCGGCATTATCAATCACATGGAGGTATAAACCAGGTGATACAGAAATTAATTTATATAGAGAGTTTTACAGTAAATATTATTCAAAGGATAATTTGAAACTATTTGATATGGCGGTGCAGTTAAATAAGAAGACCTTGGATAAGAGAGCGCTTATAAAGCAAAATGAGTTTTTAAATATATATAGATGGATTGAAGCATTAAGGGAAAAACGAGTTTACATATATGGCTGTGGGAATTTTGGAAAACAGTTTTACCAGCTTCTGAAGAAATGCGATGTTCAAGTAATGGGATATATTGTATCTGATGGACAGAATAAGATGGAAGATGGTCAAGACATATATTTTCTGTCAGAAGTATGTATTGATAAAGAAAAAGATTTAATTCTTATAGGGGTTGGGGAAGTCTTTCAGGAAGAAATATGTTCGGTTTTGAAGAAAAAGGGAGTTTTAGAATATATTTTTCCTAATGAATATATTTACGACTATTTGATAAGATAAAAATAATAAATAAAAGTAAAGGAGATCAATTTAAAATGAAAAAAGGAGTTATTGGAGTATTATCTTTAGTGGCAGGAGCAGTTGGCGGCGCTGTCAGTGCAGGCAAATTCACGGGAGATAAATTGAAAGTTGCACGTCAGTTCTCGGATAAACATCTTGCATTGTTCCTTATGATGAATCAGTGGGTAAAGGTAAAGCAGGATGGAAAAAATCTGGCGTCTTATTTTGAAAAGAACGGTTATAAGAAAATCGCTGTTTATGGAATGAGTTATGCAGGCGAAACGCTGGTAGATGAACTGAAAGATACAGATATAACGATTGCCTACGGGATTGACCAGAAAGCGGATACAATTTATGCTGATTTAGACATTGTTACAATGGATGATTCTTTCGAAGATGTAGATGCTGTTGTTGTAACTGCGATTACTTTCTTTGATGAGATAGAAGAGAAATTGAGCGAAAAGCTGGATTGCCCAATTATCTCTTTAGAAGATGTTTTATATGAAATCTAAGTAGGAGAAACATTCACTGAAAGGAAAATAGCAGAGTATGGAATTTAAAGCGTCTGACATCCCCCGCCCTTTAGTCTCCGTAGTTATACCAGTTCACAACAGGGAAGATACCATTAAACGGTCAATTGACAGCGTGTTGCAGCAGTCATATACAAATTTAGAACTGGTTATAGTGGATGACGGTTCTACGGATCATACACTGGATATTGTATATAAATATAGTGATACAAGAATCAGGGTTGTTGAACTTTTGAAGTGCGGCGGCGCAAATGCTGCCAGAAATAAAGGTATATTATGTGCCCGGGGAGAATACATTGCCTTTCAGGATAGTGATGATGAATGGCTGGAAAATAAACTTGAACAGCAAATAGCATATATGCAAATCAAGAAGTTTTCTGCATGTTTCTGCGCATATAATCTGGTAGAAAGTGGATATAGTATTAGGATGCCGGAAGAATATTCCAATAAGGAAAGATATGAGAAATATTTACCTAAAGAACTTACCTGGCATAACGTGATAAGTACACAGACGCTTGTGGTGAGAAGAAATATTGTTGAAAATCTTGGGGGATTTGATATTGAAATGCCGAGACTGCAGGATTATGAGTTTGTAATAAGACTTGTACAGCAAATCCCAATCGGCTATATAAGTGAAGTACTAGTGAATGTGTATAGAACAAAATGTAGCATTTCAAATGACAGTCTGGGCATGTTAAGGGCAGTGGCATTACTGTTGGAAAAACATGGTGAATTTTTAGATGCAGAAGCATGGCTGAAGATTTGTTATGAAAATGGAAGATGCCGGGATGGGGACTATATAGTTGAAGACAGTATCATGCTGCAGAAGGCTTTGGAGAAAAAAAATATAAGCAGGATTAATGCGGTACAAAATGCGTTGGAGTATTTGAGCCAAAAATATTCCCAAAAATATATGTTGCAGAAAAAAATATATGAAAGAGAAATTTTGAGTCTGAAAACAAAAGAGTTTGTGATATATGGGGCAGGAAAAGTAGCACATATAATTTACAGTGGGTTGAAGGAGAGAGGAATATATCCCAAGTGTTTTTTAGTTACAAGTGACACAAATCTCTCAAATATAGATAACATTCCGGTTTATGGAATAAGACAGTGGCAGGATATAAATATTAAGGTAATTGTAGGTGTATCTTTAGAAATACAGAATGTAATTGTTGATACGCTTTTAGAACAGGGCTATCAGAAGATTCTTTGTTATCCATATTCATGATAGGAGCAGACGATGGAAAAGGTTGCAATATATGGAGCCGGAGACTTTGGACAAAAATTATATGGTTTTTTAAAATCACTAGGCTGTCAGATAGAATTGTTTATTCAGAGTTCCAAGACAGATATAAATGATTATGAAGGTGTTCCGGTGGTGACGATTGAAGAGTATTTAGGAGGTGAATATGGGTTTTTCATATTCATTGCCATTCAGAACAGAAATGTGGTTAACAGTATAAAAGGCATTTTTGAACAGCATCATTACGACATGAGCAGGGTTTTTTGCTGGAACATATTTTTGGAGGAAAATTATTTTATAGGAAAGAAAATTTTGCCCGGGCAAAAAATATGTAATTTATGCAGACATAGTTGTGATAGTTTTCTGCCATCAGGTCATGAAAGCCGGTTGTTTTCAGAATTAAAAGTAATTGGCGGAGGATATAGGGAAAATGCTGTCTGTCCGTATTGTGGAAGCCTGGACAGAAACCGATGGGTATTCCGGGTGTTACAGGAAAAAACTGATATATTAAGCAGCAAGTGCAAGGTGTTGCATTTTGCGCCGGAAGAGATGATACGCAAGAGAATTAAAGAGAATGCAAATTGTGACTATTATGCAGGGGACATTGTTCTCAATACGGAAAATCATCAGGTTGATGTTACGGACATTCAATTCAAAGATAATTTTTTTGACTACATTCTGATAAACCATGTAATGGAACATGTAGCAGATGAAAGGAAGGCATTTCGTGAATTAAAGAGGGTACTTAAAGAAAATGGGACATTAGTTCTTTCTTTTCCAATTACTTTAGAAGCAGAAACATTTGAAAATGAGGAAATCTCCAGTGAGGAAGACAGATTAAGGTATTTTGGGCAGAAGGATCATGTAAGGCTGTATGGAAAGGATTTCAAGGAGCGTATAGAGGGATTTGGCTGGCGGGTAAGTGTATATTCACCGGGAAAGGAAGTAAGTATGCAGGAAGCAGAAAGAAGCGGTTTCCTTCCGGAGGATATTTTACTTTTGTGCAGACCGATATAAATATAATGGAGATAAAAATGAATTTGGATAAAGAATATATAAAAAAAGTTTCAGAAGCCTGGGATAAGACAACAAGCGGTGTGCCTGCAAGAAATAAGTGGTGGAACTCAAAGCAGATTATTAAACACATTAATTGGCTGATTTGCGGCGAGGAATTAGAAGGGTGGAATGCGGGAGCAGTGAAACTACTCTCCAAAGTAAAGAGTAAGTTTTCCTGCGCAGTTTCAATTGGTTGTGGAGAGGCATCCAAAGAAATAAATTTTTTGGAACAGGGGATTGTTGAAAAGTTTACCTGTTTTGAACTTTCAGAAAAGAGAATTGAGCGGGCAGTTCGGACTGCCAAAGAAAAAGGACTGGAAAATAGAATTGAAGTAATATATGGTAATTTTTTCGAATCCGAGTATGCAAAGCATAAATATGATTTGGTGTTTTGGGATAATAGTATTCATCATATGCCGGATGTTTATGAGGCAGTTCAAAAATCCAGAGAAATATTGGACGAGGATGGGATATTTTTCTGCAATGATTATATAGGAGAATCCAGATTCCAATGGTCTGATGAAAAATTGAAGGTGGTAAATGATGTAAGAAAATGTCTGCCCGGGGAAGTGTTTAAAACTTCATCCAGAGAATATATGCGGGAAGTAGGCAGACCATCAATAGAAGCTATGATGAAGATGGATCCATCAGAGGCGGCAGATTCTGATAATATTTTGCCTGCCATCAGGAGTACCTTTACCAATCCTTATATAAAAATGACGGGAGGGGTAATGTATCTGATAGGGTTAGATGGGATTATTGAAAATATCCCTGATTATAGTAAACTAATGAACTATATGATTGAAATTGACGACTTGGCAATTAAAAACGGATTATCCATGTACGCATTTATTTTGGCAAGAAAAAATGGTGAAGTGATTAAAGTGGATTAATATGTACATAGAAGAAAAATATATATATGACCAGTTTAGAAATAATTTTCTGGATTCAAAAACGAATCCAATTATACTATATGGCACCGGGCTCAATACACAGAAATTAGTGGAGAAAATCGATGGCAATAGAATTGCCGGACTAATGGACGAAAAAAAAACAGGACAGGTGCTCTGGGGGTATAAGGTATTATCTTATTCGGAAGCTGCACAAATAAATAATTGCATTATTGTAATTATTGCGCGTAATGCTGTAATTAACGTGATTTACCGTCGGATAGAGAAATTTTGTCAGGAAAATGATATTCCGGTTTATGACATACAGGGTAAAAATTTGCAGAAGGAACAGGAAGAGGTAAAAGAATTTCCCTGTTTTACACAAAGAGAGGGCGAACTGAAAGAAAAAATAAAACAGCATGATATTATTTCTTTTGATATTTTTGACACATTGCTGATGCGTAGGATTTTAAGACCAAGAGATATCTTTTCTGTCATGGATACTGGGTTAAGAGATTTGAAGTATTGCTTTTCAGAAGAGCGTGTGAAAGCAGAAGATTCTTTTAAAAGCGAAGACAATCCAGATATATACGAAATTTATAGAAAATTGCAGACAAATACACAGAGCAGTGAAGAGGAAATACATCAATTACTGGATAAAGAGGTAGAACTGGAAAAACGGTTTCTTGTCAGACGGGAAAAAATGTGTAATATTTTTGATTGGACCTTGGAGCAGGGGAAAGAGGTCTATATTGTGTCTGATATGTATTTTTCCAGGGATATTTTAGAGAATATATTACAGGAGTTTGGAATTAAAGGTTATAAAGATATATTTATTTCATGTGAACATAAGTTAAAAAAGCAGGAGGGGCTGTTTAAAAAATATAAGGAACGTACATCTAATGAGGGGGAAAAGTATCTTCATATTGGAGACAATTACTTTTCGGACATTATAGCAGCTCAATATGAAGGGATAGATACCTATCAGGTATTCAGTGCACAGGAAAAACTGGAATGTAGCTTATATTCCGGCTTGCTGCAAAACTGTCGGACTTTAGAGGAGAATATTGTACTGTCACTTTTTGCTGAACAAGCTTATAATGACCCTTTCCGTTTATGTGAGGCAAATGGAAAATTATTAATTGGACGCCTGGAGGAGGCGATATCATTTTTTGTTGCACCATTGATTTGTAAATATATAATCTGGCTGATTCAGGGCATAAAGTCAGGACAATGCGATTTAGTTCTTTTTCCTTCAAGGGATGGATATTTGTTAAAAAAAATATACCAAAAAATTAAAACAGAAAATCCGTATTTAAAACTTCCGGAAGCGGTTTACTTGTATACATCCAGACGGGCGGCATTGGTTGCGGCGGCTGAAACAGAAGCAGATGTTCAGGAAATTATAGATTTTATATTTGTGAAAGATAAGAAAGAACTGCTCAAGGAAAGATTTGGTATTGGATATACACAGGATATGCATATATCTAATGAAATGCTTTTAACCAAATGTAAGGAGGAACAGAATTATTATAAAAAATATTTAAGGCAATCAGGGCTAAACGATTGCCTTAAGATTGCATTTATGGATTTCGTAGCGATGGGAACTGTCCAGGCGGCACTGGAGCAGATTATGGAAACGAAGTTTGAAGGTTTTTATTTTTTACGGAGACTGGCAGACAAAAAGAAGATGAAAGAATTAAAGTGCCATTCTTTATACAAAGAGGCTGGGGATTTTCAGATTGAGGCTAATGTATATAGGTTTTATTATTTTTTGGAAACCATTATTACATCTTATGAACCTACATTTTGGGGAGTTGACAAGGCCGGTAATCTTGTCTTTTATGAAGAAAAGCGTAGTAAAGAGGCAATAGAACTGATAAAAAGAATGCATGATGAAATCTTAAGTTACTCAGATATATTATTTAATTTAATACCGGATATTTATTCGGCGGACAGCAGTATAGAATTTTATGATGCTTTGCTGGGAGGCTTCTCAGCCGATTTTTCGGAAATAATGACGGATGAAATTAATTGTCTGATAAATATAGATGAATTTATGGGAAAAAATGTAGCAGATTTTAATCGTTAAAGGTGGATGCTGACAAGTGAATCGGATAGCTGTTATATGGATTAGTTCGACAATTCAATTGCAAAATGAATGGAATAATTATCTTTGGAATGCCATACAGAATGAAGTATCAAAAATTGTTGTACTAAGTGACGACAGAGAGGTTGAAAGGTTTTGCCATAAACAGAAAATTGAATCAGAGTATTTAAAAAAAGTCTCAAGTGCAGAGGAAGCATGCAGCCAGAGCCAGAGTTTTTTTTATAAATTTTCAATAGAATATTATGATGAACTGGTTTTTATTGATGGAGATATGATAGGCCCTTTTTATCCGCTAGATGAAGTATTTGCTAAAATGCAAGATGAAACAGTTGATTTTTGGGGATTGGTAAGAAATTTTCCTATTTACACCCTGCAAAAAGAAACACTTCCAGAAAGCATAGATGCACGGTTTCTGGTCCTAAAAAAAAGTGCATACAGATTTCATAAATCATTACATTTTTTTGAAATGCTTTTTGATAATTTATCTGGGAAAATTCCGTTCAATATTGCATTTTCACATACACTGGAAGAAGCAGGATATACAGGAAAATCTTATTGTGATTTGGAAAGGTTCAGAAATGTAAGGAATTGTAACAATTTCATCTGGTATGAGGGGAAGGCTTGTGACCTTGTGAAAAAGGAAAGATGTCCATTTGTTCCGGCTGAAGTGTTTGCAAAGAAAAATTTTCAGTCAGATGACGGGCACGATGCAAGAAATTTATTAGAATACATTATAAAACAACTGGGCTTCCCGGAAAAATATCTTTGGGAGAAATTGTTATGCAGCTATGATATATGCGACCTTTATCATGGTCTGCATTTGGATTATATACTGAGTGAATATCAGACATATTTTAATGTTCAGAGTAAAAGAGCGGCGGTTATTATTCATGTATACTATAATGAACTGTTGGATAAAATAGTTCATTTTGCAATGAATATACCTAAATGGATAGATATTTATGTTACAACATCTGTGGAAGCAAATATTGAAAAAATAAATAGAGCATTTGCTTCATTAGGAATTACGGATTTTCAAGTTATCAAGGTACAAAACAGGGGTAGGGATTGCAGTGCATTGCTTGTAGGCTGCCGGGAGATAGTTAAGAAATATGAATATATGTGTTTTGTACACGATAAAAAGACCTCCGGAAATAATGGCAGCTTTCCTGTAGGGGAAAGATTTATGGATAGTATTTTTGAAAATCTGCTTGGAAGTGAAGCATATATATATAATATACTGGAATTATTTGAAAAAAATCCTTTTTTAGGAGTTGTAGCATCACCAGCGCCTGTTCATGGGCAGTATTTTTGTTTAAAAGATGATGCATGGACCTGTTGCTTTGATGAAACACTAAAATTGGCAAGTAAAATTGGAGAATCAATAAAAATTGACAAAAGAAAGTCTCCTTTTATTTTGTCGACATCTTTTTGGTGTCGGACACAGGCGCTGGAAGGACTTTGGAACTATGCATTTACATATGATGATTTTTGTGAGGAGCCGATGCCAGAAGATGGAACTATCAGTCATGCTATAGAACGAATTATTCCTTACCTTGCTCAAAAGAAAGGATTTTATTCTGCGACTGTAATGACTACGCAGAATGCATCTTTGCTGATTTCCAATTTGGACTATCAGTTGCAGGGAGTATTGCGGAAGTATCGAAATAATTGTGTAATAAGTTCGTATGCAAACTTTGAAGGTTTTAATTTTACGGAATTTATTCACTTTTGCAAAAGATATAAAAGATTATATATATACGGTATTGGATTGTATGGACGAAAATATGCGAAAATTTTGAGTCGCAATAAACTTTCTTTTGCAGGTTTTATTGTGACCAGTTGTAAAGCCACAGACATTGTTTGTGGACAGCCTGTTTATACATTGGATGAATTTTTGGAAAAAGAAAAAAAACAAGAGGATAAAGCTGGAATTGCAGTTGCTGTGTCTGTTTACTATCAGGAAGAAATTGGAAATCTATTAAAACAAAGAGGGATAAATGACTTTTATATTATTTAATTAATGTCATTGAAGTGTGAATAGAGATGTTAGAACAAATCTACGCCAAATTAACGGATCAAAAATCAAAAGACATTTTCAAATCCAGGTTACTATTCAGTCTGACCGGAGACTATACTGAAATCTGCAAAATTGTAGCAGATACAGACCAGGCCGCAGAAATCAGGCGTAAAATTAATTTATCAGAAGACAGACAGGTCTTCATCTGGGGCACTGGATTCTGGGGAAATTACCTAATTAAAAGTTTCCCCGACATAGATTGGCGAGGGTATGTGGATAATTCCCCCAGGGAATCGGTAAAAAACGGAATGCCTGTATACAGTTCCCAGGAATTTTTGAAAATGTATTCGGGACAGCTAATCTTGATTGCTACGGCATTTTATCACGAGGAAATCTATCGTCAATTGCTGTCCCATGGCATTGGAGAAAATAAAATTATCAATGCAGGGAAGCTGATGGTGGATTTGTTTGACAATCAGTATTTTGACCTGCCATTTCTGACTCATGCACAGGATGAAGTTTTTGTGGATGCAGGATGTTTCGACGGGCTGACTGTGCGGAATTTCATTAAATGGTCGGGAGGAAAGTACAGGGAAATCATATCCTTTGAACCGGATGCCATGTGCCTTGAAAAGTGCCGTGCCTTATTGAAAGACGTTGAAAACCTTACTTTGGAAAATACCGGTTTGTGGAGCAGCAATGGTGTATTGTCTTTCCATGCTACAGGCAGTTCGGATTCCCAGATTGCCAAGGAGGGAGAAACCCGGATAACAACGGGAATGCTGGACGAAATTGCAGGGGACAGGCGTATTACCTTTATCAAGATGGATATTGAAGGCGCGGAAAAAGAAGCGCTTATAGGCGCCCAAAATATTATTAAGAATCAGAAACCTAAACTGGCAGTAAGCATTTATCATAAAAAAGAAGATATCTGGGAACTGCCAAAGCTTTTGCTGGAAATGAACCCGGAATACCGCTTTTATTTGAGACATTATTCTTTGAGAGAGGCCGAGACAGTTTTGTATGCAGTCTGAGTATTGGTAAAAGTGAAACACAGCTATTTAGGCAAAAAACTTCCTATCAAAGAGAATGTGTACGTTTATGGGAAGACCTAAACGCAGGGGATGGCATGGATTGCCGGAATAGGAATACAGAAATGTTAAATTTATGCAGCGATGTAAAAGACCCAATAGATTTATTTAAAAAAGAGAAAAAAATTGTTTTATACGGTGCAGGCGCATCGGCAAAATTAATTCTGGCGTCCTATTATAAAAGAGGCCTAAGCGGTTCCCTTGTCTTTATTGTAGACCAGAATGAGGCTCTGGACGGGACTATCTGTACCATTGACGATATCAAAGTAAAGGTAGTTTCACTTAAGCGTTTTTGCCGGGAATATGTTTCTGAAATGCATGAGTTTACACTTTTATTCAGCCTGTACTATTCCTTATCCGTCATAGGCGGGCTGGATAATGTTCCAGAGCTTGACGGTGTGAAAGCGTATATTTTTTCAACCATTCTCAATAGAAAGCCGCCGGCGCCCTTTGAAATAAGAAGTCTGAAGATGCCCCGGATTCCAAAGATTATCCACTATTTCTGGATTGGCGGTCAGAAACTGCCGGACGAATATGCAGAGAATATAGAATCATGGAAGAAGTTCTGCCCCGGTTATGAAATTATCCAGTGGAATGAGTCAAACTATGATTTTGCAAAATATAAGTATGCCAGGGAAGCCGTGGAAAATAAACAGTACATGTATGCCACGGATTTGGCGAGGAAAGATGTACTGTATCAGCATGGAGGTATTTACTTTGACACAGACGTGGAAATTCTGCGTCCCATTGACGATTTACTATATAATGAAGCTTTTATAGGAATTGATGATGGAGGGCAGGTAAATTCCGGGTCAGGACTGGGAGCAGTCAAGGGCAGTCAGATAATCGGCGAACTGCTGGATATTTACAGGGATGTGTCATTTGTCAATCCGGATGGCAGTTTAAATTTGTCCTTTAATACCTATTATGAGACAAAGTACATGATAGGCAGAGGATATCTGGTTAAGAATGAATATCAGAAAATAGGAGACATGGCGTGCTTTCCGCGGGAAGTTTTCATGCCGGAAGGCGTGGTGGGCTTAAAGGACGATTACACAAAAAAGACCCTTGCCAACCACAAAATTAATCCCTATGACAAGACACACTGCCGTAAAGTGCTTGAGAGGATGAAGTAGGACGCAAGGATTGTCGAGCGTGTTTGAAAAGTTCCAAATGGCATAGAATGGAGAGTATGATGCAGAACCTTATAGCTATTTACGGTGCCCAGATGGTGGCCGTAAGTGTTTATTATGCAATAAAAGAGTTATACAGTGATTGCAAAGTCTGGTGTTTTATCGTTAAGGAACAGTCGGGAAATCCTTATGACATAGATGGGATTCCTGTCATAACATTGGACAGATTTAAGGAAAATGATATCAAAGTATTAATTGCGACGCCGGAGAACCATCATCCCGCCATTATCAGGGATTTGGAGACAAAGGGTATCAGGGATTACCTGTGTATGGATTCCCAAAAGGAAGCGGCACTGATGGAGCGATACTATGAAAAAAAAGGATACCGGATTTTACATGCCTGTCCGGCCGGAAACAGCCAGGCCGGGCTTTCTGTATTTATGTCCAAATTCTACCGGGACCAGCCTTTGAAAGAAAGTTACCGGGCGCCTGATTGGATTCACGCAATTCAGGCGGGGGCGGCTCTGACAGATATCCGCATTGCTGAAATCTGTGATAATCAGGGGGAAAATATATCAGAAAAAAATGTAAACTACAGCGAACTGTCCGCCCTGTACTGGGTGGGAAAACATGCAGATGCAGATTACCTGGGACTGTTTCACTACAGGCGTATTCTGGATGTGCAGGAAGAAGATTTGTACCGTTTGAATAAAAATGACATTGATGTCATACTACCCTTTCCAACCATACATTATCCAAGTATAAATGAGCATCACAGACGTTACTTAAAAGAGCAGGACTGGGAGGCCATGGTTCAGGCCCTGGCAGAGTGTGCGCCGCTTTATGCAAAGGCGCTTCCGAAGATTTTTGCAGGGCAGTATTTTTATAATTACAACATGCTGATTGCCAAAAGGCAGATTTTCCAGGATTTCTGCAATTGGATGTTTCCCATTCTGGCACGGACGGAGGAATTAAGCGTGCCCAAAGGACGGGAACGGTCAGACCGTTATATAGGCTATCTTGGAGAAAATCTGACGGCTCTCTATTTCCTGTATCACCAAAGAGATTTTAAGATTGCGTATACAGGGAGAAAGATGCTTGTGTAGGCTTGGAGGTAAAAAATTATCGGTCAGCCGGACAGCAAATACCGGATGCATACCAGATAATGCGTATATTTGTATGCTGGCAATGCTTTTAGATATCTACTGCAACGTATTCTACTGTGGGAAAGAGGAAAACTATGAACTTATATAATAATGAATTAGAGAAAATAAGCAGGCTGAATCTGCCATGGAAGAATTTTTCCGGAAGGACGGTTATGATTTCCGGCGCCACTGGCATGATTGGCAAGTGCCTGATTGATTTATTTATGTTCTTAAATTTGAAGTCAGAAGCGCCTGTCAGAGTAATTGCATTAAGTAGGAATGAGGAGCAGGCAAGGAAGCGTTTTGCGTCCTGCTGGGATAACGGGAACTTCCAGTATATTTCCTGTGACGTTAACAGGGAAATACCGGAATGCGGAAATGCCGATTACATAATCCATGCAGCCAGCAATACCCATCCCGTGCAATATGCCGGAGATTCCATAGGGACCATTGCTTCAAATGTGATTGGAACTAAAAATCTTCTGGATTATGCGGTCAGCCACAGGGTGCAGCACTTTTGTTTTGTTTCTTCTGTGGAGATATACGGGGAGAACCGTGGAGATGCAGAGAAGTTTGATGAACAATACTTAGGATACATAGACTGCAATACGCTCCGGGCGGGCTATCCCGAGAGCAAGCGCCTTGGGGAGACTTTATGCAATGCCTATTATCAGACATATGGGCTGACGTTTACGATTCCCAGACTTTCAAGAGTGTATGGCCCTACTATGCTCTCTTCTGACACAAAAGCAATTTCACAATTTATTAAAAAGGCGGCAGCAGGGGAGGATATTGTCCTTAAAAGCGAGGGCCGCCAGATGTATTCCTATACCTTCGTGACGGATGCCGTGTCTGGTATCTTGTATACAATGCTTCTGGGAAAGCCCGGGGAAGCTTATAATGTGGCAGATGAGGAATCTGATATTGCTTTGAAAGATCTGGCAGGGCATCTGGCGCATATTGCAGGCACACAGGTAGTTTTCCAGTTGCCGGACGAAAAGGAGAGCCGTGGATACTCGACGGCGACGAAAGCAATGCTGGACGCCTCTAAATTATGCAGTCTGGGGTGGAAGCCGCAGGTACACATGGCGGAAGGGCTTCGATGTACAGTGGAAGCCTTTGCCGGATATTATTGAAGGGGGGAGCATGTTTAAGTATTTAAGCATGCTCCCCCTTCCGCAGCCGTGCCATTCCCTCCACGGCAGGCGGATACTCCCCGCATTTTTCATAAAACTCCATCGCTTCTTTTACCATCCCCGCGCATTCATAAATAACGCCTGCATTATAATAAGCCAGATAGCTGTTGACCCCGGCGACAGAGTAGTCGGGGATGCTGGCGGCATGTATAAACTGGGCGATGGCTTCGTCAAACATTGCGTTGTTCATATAAATCAGTCCCATAAGGAAAACAAAGTCTGCATGGGAACAGAATGTCTCATAGATACCCTCAAATTGTAATGCCTGTTCATACTTTTTCAGTTGAAGCAGGCAATAACCGTAGGACTCCACCATGGTCCTGACATACTGCAGGCTGGGTTCTACTTCAAAGGCCAGTCCCTGTTCAAAGGCATCGCAGGCTTTCTGGGCATCTCCCGTAACGAAATAGCTTTGTCCAAGCTGGTAATAAAGGTAAGGGTCTTCGGCATCTTTTAAAATTGCCTGTTCAAGAAGCCGGATATTTCTGGCAGCCTTTTTTTTCAGTAGTGCCTCGTCCGAATAGCCTGCATGATAAAAGGAGAGGGGAAGGGAGAAGTAGGACACAGGCCCGCCTGCTGCAGGGGCGGGCTGTTCATGAACCGTTCCCTGATAGGTATAGAAATCCTTATGAAAAAAACGGGCAATGTGCTCCACGCTTACCGTGTCATTGATGGATGCGGCGTGGGGATTAATAATTTCTATCATGCCGGCCTGTCCGGGCAGTTGAAAGCATGGGGCAAGAAGTTTGTCCATTTCCTTCTGGGTTTCGGAATTCGTCAGATATTCGTCACAGTCCACATTCAATATCCAGTTGCGGCTGGCTTTGGAAATGCAGTAGTTTCTGGCGGCGCTGAAATCATTGTTCCATGGAAAGTGATGAATATTGGGAGTATATTTCTGCGCAATTTCCACTGTATGATCGGTGGAGCCAGTATCAGTCACTACAATTTCCCAGTCATATCTGCAAAGCTTCTCCAGACAGGTTCCGATATATTTTTCTTCGTTTTTAGTAATGATACAGACGGAAACAGGTAACATGGTCAGTTCTCCTTAAATTTTTATTACAAATGCTTCATATGCGGTATGCTGGAAGGATATGAATTTGCGCATCCATATGGGCAGCGGCCGGAGCCATTCATATAATTATTATCAGCGGAGGAAGATAAACTGTCAAGATGCAAAGGAATGAAGTGTGTAGGGCCCGTTACTGTTCGCACAGGCCTGCGCATTTACTGCGCTGGTCGTAAGAAAGTGATTCGAGAGTGCAAAAATCCCATTGCCGAAGGCAATTTTCGATGGATTTTTGCATGTTACTGGTCACGGAGTGAACAGGAACAGTGTGATGCCATTATGTAAAGTTAGGGATTGCTTTTTTGACAGCTTCGTGATACAATTTTATTTGTAAAAATCGTATCAAGGTATTTATTTAAACTGTAAAACGGCTATATAAGAGGTTTTATCGTAATTTTCATAATTTTTAATAAGTACTACCATATACGGAGACAATCCTTGTGTATAATAAGGTATAATAATACCATATATGGGAGGACGAAAGATGAAAGCACAAGACGTGTTAGTGGAAAGAATCAACAATTTATGTAAGGAAAAGAGAATGACATATTATGCATTGTCTTATGCATCGGCGGTGCCAATGACCACGCTGATGCATATTGTAGATAAGTCTACAGTAAATCCGGGAGTACTTACTATCAGTAAATTGTGTGAAGGTTTCGGTATCACCTTGAAGGAGTTTTTTGATGCCCCTGAATTTGATGACATCGACCGGTTCGATGTATAACGGTCAGGTGCGGATACCAGCAGGATTTGACTTTCTACATGGGTAATAAAGGGCAGGGCATATGTCCTGTCCTTTTAGTTCGGTGGGATTGTCTGCAAAGCATGGCGCAGTGTTTAATGATAAAAAGAATAGTACTTTAGTATATATTAGGAGAAAGTTTATATTTTTTTTGATGACTTGCATATACGGGTGTGCTATACTAACGTTATAAAAGAATGTAGTGACATTGGTAGCTATCAATAATAGGAGGTCTTTGCAATGACAAAAGCAGAAATTTTAAAACAAGAGATACTGAAACAATACAAGAGCGTAAGACAGTTTGCTATTGATATGGAAATTCCCTACAGTACACTGGTGACAGCGCTGGACAGAGGGATTGAGGGTATGGCATATGGTACAGTTATTCGTATGTGCGACAGGCTGAGTTTGAATCCTGTGGATTTTTCATCTCTGGAAAAGGGAGAAGTACTTGGAGAGAAGATTCTGGAAAACAGAGTTATGCAGTATTATATTCAGTTAAACAAGAAGGGACGTAAGAGAATTCTCGAAATGATGGAAGACTATGTCCAGCTTGAGAAATACAGGGAGTCATAGGCTGTATGGACAAACATTTTGATTATCTGGTTGTGGGGGCCGGGCTTTTTGGCGCGGTTTTTTCACGGGAAATGAATAAACGCGGAAGGCGCTGTCTGGTTATTGACAAGAGAGAACATGTTGCGGGGAATATTTATACAAGCGTAAAGAGAGGCATCCATGTCCATGAATATGGGGCGCATATTTTCCACACATCCAACCGTGAAATATGGGATTATATGAATGAGTTTGCGGACTTTAATCATTTTGTCAATTCACCGATGGCCATCTACCGGGGAGAGATTTATAATCTTCCATTTAACATGAATACTTTCAGTAAGCTTTGGGGTGTCAGGACACCGGACGAGGCAAAGGCCAGAATAAAGGAACAGATCAACGATTTGTCTATTGATGTTCCCCAAAATCTTGAAGAACAGGCATTGTCTCTGGCCGGACGGGATGTATATGAGAAGCTGATTAAAGGCTATACGGAAAAGCAGTGGGGAAGAGACTGCCGGGAACTCCCTGCTTTTATTATCAAAAGAGTTCCCCTGCGTTTTACCTACGACAATAATTATTTTACAGACAGATATCAGGGGATTCCCATAGGGGGATATACCGCAATTGTTGAAAAGATGCTGGAAGGTATAGAGGTCAGATTAAATACGGATTACCGGGAGTTTGACAGACAGCAGAAGGAAGCGGCTGGGCGGAATGAGGACTATATATCCTATGACAAGGTTCTCTACACAGGCATGATTGACGAGTATTTTGATTACTGTCTGGGCAATCTGGAATATCGTTCCCTCCGCTTTGAGAAGGAGGACATGCCGGAGCAGGAGAACTATCAGGGAAATGCAGTTATCAACTATACAGAACGGGAAGTTCCCTACACCCGGATTATCGAGCATAAACATTTTGAGTTTGGGCAGGGAGAAGGGACTGTCATCACAAGAGAATATCCCGCCTCGTGGAAGCCGGGAGATGAGCCTTACTATCCGGTAAATGACCAGCGGAACAACGAACTTTTTGCCAGATATCAGAAGCTGGCGGAAAAGGAAAAGAGGGTTTTGTTCGGAGGAAGACTGGGGCAGTACCGCTATTATGATATGGACAAGGTGATTGAAGCAGCCCTTGCCATGGTAAAAGAAGAATCGGAAAACTGATATGTGTAAAAAGCGGTTCATTTAATTGAACCGCTCAGACTGTAGACAAAATGGTCCGGAGAATACCATTCCCCGAACCATTTTTTATAATATAAAATTGCGACAGTGTAAACCATTTAGAGAGAATGCACAGCATTCTCGTTTGCCGTAGGTATACTCTTATTGTTCTTCGCCGAGCCGCCAGTCTTTCAGGACGTAAACTCTCTAACAGTAACCATTAAAGAGCATACCACTGTAATTACTGGTAACATAAGGCGTTGCAAAATTCCTTCCGGTAGGATTTTTATAAGCAACCATTGTCTTATCCACATATTCCATGGGATTTAAGGATACCTGGTTGGTCTTGCGGAGGATGGAATTGGTGAAATCCTTTATGGTGGAAAACTGCAGCCGGTTTTCATCCCCGATGATGGAACGTTTAAAGGTATCATCATCCAGCGCCAGCCGTCCGTCGCTTTCAAAACCAAATCCCAGTCCTTCCAGATCCTGCTGGTAATAACGGGAAATATGATCCATTTCTTTTAGGAGCCGTCCGCTTCTTGGATGGGAATCAAGATATTCGGCGGCAGCCCTTACAAAGGAATTATAGCCGCTTACCAGATTGCCCACATTTTCCGTGAGGGAGTCCAAATCTGTTTTCAGACCGATTTCCGCAGTTTCTCCCTCTGTACTGCTTATGCCGTTCAGGGTGACATCAAACATTTTCCCGATGGTAAACCGGTTGGAAGGAGCGCTGCTGGGTTCCCCGTTTAAGAGAAATTCCGCATTGGAAGGTATCCGGGCTGTGTAGGAAAGACCAAGATAATCTACCGTGCCGGCACGTTTGCTGGCCTTGTCATCCGTAACCTGGAATATGTAATCCCTGTTGCCCTTAAGACCGCTGCTGGTGGAAGTAAGGCGGAGGGAAGAATTCCCTTTTCCGTCTTCCAGAATATCGGCATAAATGCCCACATCCGCATTTGTCACCAGACGGGCCAGACGTTCTTGCAGATCGCGGTTTGTTTCGCCCTCGCGGACATTATACTGGAATTCGTAGCTTAAGTCATTGATGGTGATGTCAAAGGAATAAGCGTCGGGCGGAAGGTCAATCCTTTCATCGGAGGGAAGAAAAGTCCCAAGGTTAATCTGGTTGGAAGCTAAGGAAGTAACCTCTATATTATAGGAAGGTGCAGCAACCTCCTCATTGCTGTCCCCGATATAGACAGCGGACGCAATGCTCTCATTGCTGGAATATGCTGCTTTCTTGCCAAGCATTTCCTCATCGTCCAGGCCGCCCAGAGACGCAATGGTATTCCTCAGCGCCCTTGCATTTTCTTTAAGGCCCACCGCGAAAGCACGGGATTCCCTGCTGGAATCTAAAATATACAGGGGGGATTCCTTATTTAATTTAACGATAGAATTATAAATATTGCGCAGTTCGCTCTTTTTGTGAGTGTCGTACTGCGTGCAGCTTTTAGGTGCATAAGTAGTCAGATAATGATTGTAGACGGCGTTTAACGTCATACCATAAGCCATAGTCTGCCCCTCCTTTCTTCCGTGAATGCTACATACCGTCAATACCATTTGACGGAACCTGCTCCTGATAAAATTATATGTCTGAAAATCAGGATGGTTTACTGTATTAGGGCATAATAATCTACTATCACTATAATTTTATCATGGAGAATTGGTAAATACAATAGAGTTGGTAACAAAAAGTGTAGAAAAAGTATTGAAATTTAAGTTGACGCAGAGGGAAGGATATGGTATAGTTAACAAACAAGATTTAGGTCTTTTTTTTATGCTTAAAATCCGGTAGAAGATTGGAGGAAGAATCATGCGTACGAGAATCACATTAGCATGCACAGAATGCAAGCAGCGTAACTACAATACCACCAAAGACAAGAAAACACATCCCGACAGGATGGAAATCAAAAAGTATTGTAGATTCTGCAGAACTCATACATTGCACAAGGAAACCAAATAATTACGCACATGTCTGAAAGGAGTTAGAGATGGCAGATTCCGCTAAAAAGGAAAAAGCAGCCAAACCCAGCTTTTTCAAGGGCGTTAAGGCCGAATTTAAGAAGATTTCATGGCCGGACAAGGATTCGCTTTTAAAGCAGTCTGTTGCAGTTGTTTGTATTTCAGTTGTGCTGGGAGCGGTTATCGCAGTGCTGGATTTCCTGATGCAGTACGGTGTGGACTTCCTGACAAGTCTGTAGAGTGAGGGTGATTGTATGGCAGAGGCGAACTGGTATGTAGTGCATACCTATTCCGGATATGAAAATAAGGTAAAAGCCAATATAGAGAAAACAATCGAGAACAGACATCTGGAAGAGGAAATTCTGGAGGTCCGTGTGCCCATGCAGGACGTGGTGGAACTTAAGAACGGCGCCAAGAAGACTGTCCAGAAAAAGATGTTCCCGGGATATGTTCTGATTAATATGGTTATGAACGATGACACGTGGTATGTTGTCCGCAATACCAGAGGGGTGACGGGATTCGTCGGCCCCGGAAGCAAGCCGGTTCCTTTGACAGAGGCGGAAATGAAACCGCTGGGAATTAAGACAGAAAATATTTCCGTGGATTTTGCCGAGGGCGATACGATTGCTGTTGTGGCAGGCGTATGGAAGGATACGGTCGGCGTTGTACAGAGAATGGATTTTGGCAAGCAGACGGCTACCATCAATGTGGAATTGTTCGGCAGGGAGACACCTGTTGAAATCAGTTTTGCAGAAGTAAGAAAAATGTCTTAGTTAATATTGATATGGGCAGTTTCCGGCGGAATCTGTTCCGTATCTATATTATAGAAACTTTACAATTAGTCTGCGCTCCGGCGCGGGCTGTGGGAGCAGAAGAGATTCTGCGCCATACCACGATGCAACCGTATCCAGACAGGAATACGTGTGGTCGGAAGCAATTCCCGCGAGCAGCGATGCAGGCGGCTGCCTGCAGGCATTTGGCAACTGGCGTGAGGCCTATACCCCGCAGTCTGGTTGTGCTGTAATGAATGCCCGTCAGCTTGTTCCGGGAGTGTCGGCTCCTGTACCTGTCAGGAGAAGGAAGATGCATTATTATTAGGAGGTGCCACAATGGCAAAGAAAGTAGAAGGATATATTAAGTTACAGATCCCTGCTGGTAAAGCAACACCAGCTCCCCCGGTTGGTCCTGCACTTGGACAGCATGGGGTTAACATTGTTGAATTTACCAAACAGTTCAACGCAAGGACAGCAGACAAAGGTGATGTTATCATCCCTGTTGTTATCACAGTATATGCAGACAGAAGTTTCAGTTTTGTTACGAAAACTCCCCCTGCCGCAGTACTTCTCAAGAAAGCCTGCAATTTGAAGTCTGGTTCTGCAACACCTAACAAGACAAAGGTGGCAACGATTTCCAAAGCAAAAATACAGGAAATTGCAGAAATGAAGATGCCTGATTTAAATGCGGCCAGCCTTGAAGCCGCTATGAGCATGATCGCAGGTACGGCAAGAAGTATGGGTATCACCGTAGAAGAATAACCAATAAATTATAGAAAGTGGGAGACACGAAAGTCCGGCGATGCCTTGTGAAAGGCAGACACATAGGCGGTGTCGTTTGAACCATAGGAGGAATTAATAATGAAACATGGAAAGAAATATATAGAAGCTGCAAAGCAGGTTGACCGCATGACAGCTTACGAGCCTGCTGAAGCCATTGCGTTAGCTAAAAAGACAGCAGTAGCAAAATTTGACGAGACAATTGAAGTCCATATCAGAACAGGCTGTGACGGACGTCACGCTGAACAGCAGGTCCGCGGTGCAGTTGTGCTTCCTAACGGTACAGGTAAAACTGTAAAAGTGCTGGTATTTGCCAAAGGCGATAAAGTAAATGAAGCGGAAGCAGCCGGCGCTGATTACGTTGGCGGCGATGAACTTATCCCCAGAATCCAGAATGACGGATGGCTTGATTTTGACGTGGTTGTGGCTACCCCTGACATGATGGGTATTGTGGGACGTCTCGGTAAGGTTTTAGGCCCGAAAGGTTTAATGCCTAATCCCAAAGCCGGAACTGTTACCATGGATGTTACAAAGGCAATCAACGATATCAAAGCAGGTAAGATTGAGTACAGGCTTGACAAATCTAACATTATCCATGTGCCTATCGGAAAAGCATCTTTTGAAGAAGCAAAGCTTCAGGAAAATTTTGATGCGCTTATGGAAGCGATTGTCAAAGCAAAACCTTCAGCCCTTAAAGGACAGTATTTAAGGAGCATTACGCTTACTTCAACTATGGGACCTGGCGTAAAAGTCAGTGTTGCAAAGTTTTAATCAAACCGGATTACAAAAGCCGTTCCTCAAAAGGGAGCGGCTTTATTGATATACAATAAGCTGGTTCGCGAAGGGCGGAAGTGTTATTAACAGTTATTGTTCACACAGACCTGCGCATTTACTGCGCTGGTCGTAAGAAAGTGATTCGAGAGTGGTCACGGAGTGAACATTAACTATTAACATAAGGTTGATTGGCGAAGTCTGACATCCGTTGTTTGGCATAACTGCCGGAATGTGTTATTATATATATATGAAAAGAAATGTATATAAAAAATCATCAAAAGTAAATCGCAGAAGAAGGGGACGTTCCAGCGGGGTGCTTCCGGTCTTTTTTACCACCCTTGTGCTTATTCTGTCCGCAGGAATTCTTGGGATGCTTCTCGTGAAATTTTGGGCGGGCAAAGCATCTTTGGAGGATAGGGCGGCGGCTGTATCTGCGTCTGCAGCCACGCCGGAAAAAGAAAAGCAGGAGGATAATCAGTACGCCTGGGAAAGTATTCCCGGAGAAAAAAACTCTGGGGAGAGTTCTGCATGGGAAAAGCAGGAGGCGGCTCCCCAGCCGACAGTGCCCTCAAAATATGGCGATGTACTTGCAGACCAGGAATATATGAAAGACAATGGAATAATTCCCTGGGAGGCTGCCAGCAAAGACGAAGTTACAATCGGATTTGTGGGGGATATTCTGATGGACGATTCCTATGCGATTATGGCTAATCTGATAAAACGGGGGGGAAGCATAGAAAGCGGAATCTCCGAAGCGCTGCTTGCAAAGATGCAGGCAGTGGACATTATGGTGGTAAATAATGAATTTCCTTTTACCAACAGGGGGACGCCTACGGAAGGGAAAACCTTTACTTTCAGGGCGGATACAGATACGGTTTACTATCTCCACGATATGGGAGCAGATGTTGCCGTACTTGCAAACAACCACATCTATGATTTTGGCGAGGTGGGACTTCTGGATACCCTGGACACACTGGAGGAGGCAGGGATAGCAAATGTCGGGGCGGGAAGGAATCTGGAAGAAGCCTCGGCGCCCCTTTATTTTATTGTAAACGATATGAAGATTGCCATCGTGGCGGCTACCCAGATTGAGCGGCTGGATAATCCCGACACCAAAGGCGCCACGGAAAACAGCGCCGGAGTGTTCAGGTGCCTTAACCCTGACAGATTGTGCCAGGTGGTGGCGGAAGCGAAAGAAAACAGTGATTTCGTTATTGTCTATATTCACTGGGGTACGGAAAATCAGGAAGAACCTGACTGGCTGCAGTTGGATCAGGCGCCGAAAATCGCTGAGGCAGGAGCAGATCTGATTATCGGGGATCATTCCCACTGTCTTCAGGGAATTACCTACTGCGGCGACACGCCGGTCATATACAGCCTGGGGAATTTCTGGTTCAATTCCAAAACACTGGACACGGGCATGGTACAGGTAACGCTGGATGGGAATGGACTGAAATCTTTCCAGTTTCTGCCGGGTATCCAGTCCGGCTGCCGGGTGGATTTGGCTTATGGAGAGGATAAAGAGAGGATTCTGAGCCATATGAGAAGCCTGTCGCCGAAAGCGGTGATTGACGGGGAGGGGTATGTGAGCAAACCGTAAAAACAAAATTAATGATTGACACAGGGCAGGTTATGTGGTATTTTAAGTAAGGTCATTTAGACCATGCCGAAGACAGTAGGTGTCGGTGGATGCCCTGCGTAAGCAGGCGGACACAGACGTAAGCGAAGCGCCTACCGAGGAGAAGAGTTTATTTGCGATAGATTCTGACCTTCCGTCTTTGGAAGGTTTTTTTAACATAAGGACAGCCTGTGAAGCGGGCGTCTGTTGTATAAACTCCTTTCGGCGCCAAAATCTAACAGGAGGTAAAGAAAGTGGCAAAAGTTGATTTGAAAAAACCGATTGTTGAAGAGATTGCTGCTAATATCAAAGATGCGCAGTCAGTTGTTCTGGTTGACTACCGTGGACTTACAGTAGAGCAGGATACTGACCTCCGTAAACAGCTTCGTGAAGCAGGAATCACTTACAAGGTTTACAAGAACACAATGATGAATTTTGCATTCAAGGGAACCGATTGCGAATGTCTTATGCCTTATCTGGAAGGACCCAGCGCGATTGCAATCTCTACTACGGATGCAACTGCTCCGGCAAGAGTCATTTGCAAATTTGCAAAAGGAGCGCCCAAGCTGGAAGTCAAAGGCGGTATTGTGGAAGGCGCAGCTTATGATGCAGACGGTATTGCAGAAATCGCTAAGATTCCTTCAAGAGACGAACTGCTCTCCAAGCTGCTTGGAAGCATCCAGTCTCCTATCACCAATTTCGCCCGCGTAATGAACCAGCTTGCGGAAAAAGGCGGCGCAGGCGAATGCGAAGCTGCTCCAAAGGAAGCAGAGGATGCTGCACAGGAAGCGCCTGAAGCTGCTACCGAAGCACCCGCTGCTGAGTAAGGCTGGCAGGGATAATCAGTCCCGCGGCAGACAGAGTTAAAAGAAACAGTTAAACTTGAATAACCAATAAAAACGGAGGAAATGAAAATGGCAAAGTTATCCACACAGGAATTAATTGACGCTATCAAAGAGTTAACAGTATTAGAATTAAATGACCTTGTAAAAGCTTGTGAAGAAGAGTTCGGTGTATCCGCAGCAGCAGGCGTTGTAGTTGCAGCAGCAGCCGATGCAGGCGCAGCAGTAGAAGAAAAGACAGAGTTCGACGTAGAGTTGACAGAAGTTGGACCTAATAAGGTTAAAGTCATCAAGGTTGTCCGTGAAGCTACAGGCCTGGGCTTGAAAGAAGCAAAAGACCTTGTTGACGCAGCTCCCAAGGTATTGAAGGAAGCAGCAACCAAGGAAGAAGCTGAAGAAATCAAGGCTAAGCTGGAAGGCGAAGGCGCTAAGGTAACATTAAAGTAATCTGGAACAAATCTGATTGGTGCAAATCAAAGGCTGTCAAGTCCCGCAGGCCGGCATTGATGTCTGCTGCAGGGCTGACTGGAAACAGGCTGCGTACGGAAATAATATGGTACGCGGCCTGCTTTTTTGCCTGAAAATTCCAAAAATTAAAAAAATATTTATTGACTCGTTTTTTGATTTGTAGTAGAATGGATAGTGCACTATTGTGGTGTGGTATGCTTGTTACCTTAATATATCTTAAAGAACGGGGTGAATAGTCGATGGAAAAGAACAGGATACGTCCCATTGCCGCAGGTAAGAACATGCGTATGAGTTATTCACGGCAGAAAGAGGTTTTGCAGATGCCGAACCTGATTGAAGTCCAGAAGGATTCCTATGAGTGGTTTCTGAAAGAAGGACTGAAAGAAGTGTTTGATGATATATCTCCTATCGCAGACTACAGCGGGCATTTAAGCCTTGAGTTTGTGGATTTCGAACTTTGCGAAGACGATGTGAAATATTCTATTGAGAAGTGTAAAGAGAGAGATGCCACCTATGCGGCGCCTCTTAAAGTCAGGGTCCGTCTTTATAATAAAGAGAAGGAAGAGATAAGCGAACACGAGATTTTCATGGGAGATCTTCCGCTTATGACAGAGACGGGTACATTTGTGATTAACGGCGCTGAACGTGTTATTGTAAGCCAGTTGGTTCGTTCTCCCGGTATTTACTATGCAATCAGCCATGACAAGATTGGTAAGAGACTGTTTTCCTCAACGGTTATCCCTAACCGCGGCGCGTGGCTTGAATATGAAACAGACTCAAACGATATCTTTTATGTACGTGTTGACAGAACCAGAAAAGTCCCGATTACAGTTCTTATAAGAGCCCTTGGCGTAGGTACCAATGATGAAATCAGGGAATTATTCGGAGATGAACCAAAGATTGAGGCAAGCTTTTCCAAAGACGTTTCTTCAAATTATCAGGAAGGTCTTTTAGAGTTGTATAAAAAAATCCGCCCCGGTGAACCTTTAAGCGTTGAAAGTGCAGAAAGCCTTATCAATGCCATGTTCTTTGACCCCAGAAGATATGATTTGGCGAAGGTCGGCAGGTATAAATTCAACAAGAAACTGGCATTCAGAAACAGAATCCGGCATCATGTGCTGGCAGAGGACGTTGTGGATACTTCCACAGGCGAAATCCTGGCAGCGGCAGGGACAAAAGTAACTGCAGAACTGGCGGATCAGATTCAGAATTCGGCAGTGCCTTATGTATATATACAGACAGAAGAGAAAAATGTCAAGATCCTTTCCAATATGATGGTGGATATTACAAACTTTGTGGACTGTAAGCCCAGGGAATTAGGGGTTACAGAGCATGTGTATTATCCTGTGCTTGCGCAGATTATTGAGGAGTTTGGCGAAAATCCCGAGGAACTTGCAGATGCCATCAAAAAGAATGTGCACGAGCTGATTCCAAAGCATATTACCAAGGAAGACATTATTGCTTCCATTAATTATAACATCCATCTTGAGTATGGCATCGGCAATGACGATGATATTGACCATTTGGGCAACAGACGTATCCGCGCCGTAGGCGAACTGCTCCAGAACCAGTACAGAATAGGTCTTTCCAGGCTGGAGAGAGTGGTGCGCGAGCGGATGACCACCCATGATGCGGAAGAGATATCCCCCCAGGTGCTGATTAACATTAAACCGGTGCAGGCAGCGGTGAAGGAATTCTTCGGATCTTCCCAGTTGTCCCAGTTTATGGATCAGAATAACCCGCTGGGCGAGCTTACCCACAAGAGGCGTCTTTCGGCCCTTGGCCCGGGCGGTCTTTCCAGGGACCGTGCAGGGTTTGAGGTTCGTGACGTGCACTATTCCCATTACGGGAGAATGTGCCCCATTGAGACCCCTGAAGGTCCCAACATCGGTCTGATTAACTCTCTTGCATCTTATGCAAGGATTAATGAATACGGTTTTGTGGAGGCGCCTTACCGCAAGATTGACAAGTCCGACCCGGCGAATCCGGTCGTAACGGAGCAGGTTGTCTATATGACCGCAGACGAGGAAGACAATTATCATGTGGCACAGGCAAATGAAGCGCTGGATGCAGACGGGCATTTTGTAAGGAACACTGTATCTGGACGTTATAAGGATGAAACATCGGAATATCCCAAGGCTATGTTTGATTATATGGATGTGTCCCCGAAAATGGTATTTTCGGTGGCTACAGCGCTTATCCCGTTCCTTGAGAACGATGATGCCAACCGTGCCCTGATGGGCTCCAACATGCAGCGTCAGGCAGTGCCCCTTCTCACTACGGAAGCGCCTGCTGTGGGAACTGGTATGGAACCCAAGGCGGCTGTTGACTCCGGTGTATGCGTTGTGGCAAAGAAGGCAGGCACAATCAGTTACGTGTCCTCCAAATTAATCAGGATGATATGTGACGACGGGGAGAAGATGGAATACCGTCTGACCAAGTTTTCACGAAGCAACCAGTCTAACTGCTATAACCAGAAGCCTATCGTGCTTAAGGGCGAGCGTGTGGAGGCGGGGCAGGTAATTGCAGACGGCCCTTCCACTTCCGAAGGGGAACTGGCGCTTGGCAAGAATCCGCTGATTGGATTTATGACATGGGAAGGCTACAATTACGAGGATGCCGTACTTTTAAGTGAAAGGCTGGTACAGGAGGATGTATATACCTCCGTACACATTGAAGAATATGAAGCGGAAGCGAGAGATACCAAATTAGGGCCGGAAGAAATTACAAGGGATGTTCCCGGCGTGGGCGATGATGCCCTGAAAGATTTGGATGAGAGAGGAATTATCCGTATCGGCGCAGAAGTGCGTGCAGGAGATATCCTTGTGGGCAAGGTTACGCCCAAGGGAGAGACGGAACTGACCGCAGAGGAAAGGCTGCTGCGGGCTATCTTTGGCGAGAAGGCAAGAGAGGTAAGGGATACCTCCCTCAAGGTTCCCCATGGGGAATATGGTATTATTGTGGACGCCAAAGTGTTTACAAGGGAAAACGGCGACGAACTTTCACCCGGCGTCAATCAGGCAGTCCGTATTTATATTGCCCAGAAGAGAAAGATATCTGTAGGGGATAAGATGGCAGGACGACATGGTAATAAGGGTGTTGTTTCCCGTGTGCTTCCTGTGGAGGATATGCCTTATCTTCCCAACGGACGTCCTCTGGACATCGTGCTGAACCCTCTGGGCGTGCCTTCCCGTATGAACATTGGACAGGTATTGGAAATCCATCTGTCCCTGGCCGCAAAGGCCCTTGGTTTCAATGTGGCAACGCCGGTATTCGACGGAGCCAACGAGAATGACATTATGGATACCCTGGATCTGGCTAACGATTATGTCAACCTGACCTGGGAGGAGTTTGAAGCAAAGCATAAAGAAGAACTTCTTCCGGAAGTTATGGATTATTTATACAAAAACCGGGATCACCGGGAAGTCTGGAAAGGCGTTCCCATTTCGAGGGACGGTAAAGTAAGGCTCCGGGACGGAAGAACCGGTGAATATTTTGACAGTCCGGTAACAATTGGGCACATGCACTACTTAAAGCTGCATCATCTGGTAGACGATAAGATTCATGCCCGTTCCACAGGCCCTTACTCGCTGGTGACACAGCAGCCTCTGGGCGGCAAGGCCCAGTTTGGCGGACAGCGTTTCGGGGAAATGGAAGTGTGGGCGCTGGAAGCATACGGCGCATCTTATACATTGCAGGAAATACTGACAGTGAAATCTGATGATGTGGTGGGACGTGTGAAGACCTATGAAGCAATCATCAAAGGGGATAACATCCCTGAGCCGGGGATTCCTGAATCCTTTAAGGTGCTGCTTAAGGAATTGCAGTCTTTAGGGCTTGATGTGAGAGTCCTGCGGGAGGATAATACAGAAGTCGAAATTATGGAAAACATTGATTACGGCGATACTGATTACCGTTATGAGATTGAGGGCGACGACAAGAATTACGACTATGATAAAGGTTCATTCAGTTCCATGGGATATCAGCAGCAGGAATACGATGAGGATAGCGGGGAATTCGTAAGCGCTGACGATGAGGAAGATCTGGACGATGGATTTGATGAAGAGTTTGACGAGGTGCTGGATTCTGATTCATTTGATGAATAAACAGCCGGACTTTGAAAGGAGCATGGATTAGCTATGTCAGAAACAAAGCAAGAAGTGTATCAGCCGATGACATTTGACGCCATCAGAATTGGCTTGGCATCACCTGAAAAAATCAGGGAATGGTCAAGGGGCGAAGTGCTTAAGCCGGAGACAATCAACTACAGGACTTTGAAGCCCGAAAAGGATGGACTGTTCTGTGAAAAGATTTTCGGCCCAAGTAAGGACTGGGAATGTCACTGCGGTAAATATAAAAAAATCAGATACAAAGGCGTTGTCTGTGACCGATGCGGCGTGGAAGTTACCAAATCCAGTGTCCGCAGGGAGCGTATGGGACATATTGAACTGGCGGCTCCGGTATCTCATATCTGGTATTTTAAGGGGATCCCCAGCCGTATGGGACTGATTTTGGATTTATCCCCCAGAGTTCTTGAAAAGGTGCTTTACTTTGCTTCCTATATTGTCCTTGACAAAGGTGAGAGCGATTTGGATTACAAACAGGTCTTATCTGAAAAGGAATACCAGGATGCCAGGGAAAACTGGGGAAGCAGGTTCCGTGTGGGCATGGGTGCAGAAGCCATCAAGGAACTGCTTGAGGCCATCGATCTTGAGACAGAAGCAGAAGAACTGAAAACCGGACTTAAGGAATCCACAGGCCAGAAAAGGGCAAGGATTATCAAGAGGCTTGAAGTGGTGGAAGCTTTCAGGGAATCAGGAAATGAGCCTTCATGGATGATTATGGACGCTATTCCGGTTATCCCGCCTGATTTAAGACCAATGGTACAATTGGACGGCGGACGTTTTGCAACTTCCGACCTGAACGATCTATATAGAAGAATTATCAACCGCAACAACCGTTTAAAGAGGCTCCTTGAACTGGGCGCGCCCGATATTATCGTCCGCAATGAAAAGAGGATGCTCCAGGAAGCGGTGGATGCGCTGATTGATAACGGCCGGAGAGGCAGACCCGTAACAGGGCCGGGCAACAGGGCGCTGAAATCCCTGTCCGACATGTTAAAGGGCAAGTCCGGACGTTTCCGTCAGAACCTGCTGGGCAAGCGTGTTGACTATTCGGGACGTTCCGTTATCGTGGTAGGGCCGGAACTTAAGATTTACCAGTGCGGCCTTCCCAAAGAGATGGCAATAGAGTTATTTAAGCCTTTTGTTATGAAAGAACTGGTGGCAAGGGGCATTTCACAAAATATTAAAAATGCAAAGAAGCTGGTAGAGCGGCTGGATACCCAGGTATGGGATGTGCTTGAAGAAGTTATCAAGGAGCATCCGGTTATGCTGAACCGTGCCCCTACCCTGCACAGGCTTGGTATCCAGGCATTTGAACCTATTCTGGTGGAAGGTAAGGCAATTAAGCTGCATCCGCTGGTATGTACCGCTTTTAACGCGGATTTCGACGGGGACCAGATGGCTGTGCACCTTCCTCTTTCCGTGGAGGCCCAGGCAGAGTGCCGTTTCCTGCTTCTGTCTCCCAATAACCTGCTGAAGCCTTCCGATGGCGGTCCTGTTGCCGTTCCTTCACAGGATATGGTTCTTGGAATTTATTATCTGACCCAGGAAAGACCCGGCGCATTGGGCGAAGGCAGATTTTTTAAGAGTGTAAATGAAGCGATTCTGGCATATGAGAACGGTGCGTGCACCCTCCACTCCAGAATTAAGGTCAGAATAACCAAAAAGAATGCACAGGGAGAAATAGTTTCCAGTATTGTTGAATCCACTCTTGGGAGATTTCTGTTTAATGAAATCCTTCCCCAGGATTTGGGATATGTGGACAGGAGCAGGCCGGAAAACTTCCTCCTGCCTGAAGTGGATTTCCATGTTGGAAAGAAACAGTTAAAGCAGATCCTTGAAAAAGTTATTAATACCCATGGTGCATCCGTGACAGCGGAAGTACTGGATTTGATTAAATCCACAGGTTACAAATATTCCACCAAAGCGGCAATGACCGTTTCCATTTCAGACATGACAGTGCCAGCCCAGAAGCAGGAGATGTTAAATGAAGCCCAGGCAACGGTAGATAAGATTTCCCAGAACTTCAGGCGCGGTCTGATTACGGAAGAGGAAAGATACCGTGCGGTTGTGGAAACCTGGAATGAGACAGATAAGAAGCTGACAGATGTGCTGCTTGCGGGGCTGGATAAGTATAATAACATTTTCATGATGGCTGACTCCGGCGCCCGTGGTTCCAACCAGCAGATTAAACAGCTTGCCGGTATGCGTGGGCTAATGGCGGATACCACCGGACGGACCATTGAACTTCCTATTAAATCCAATTTCCGTGAAGGACTGGACGTTCTGGAGTATTTTATGTCCGCTCACGGAGCGCGTAAGGGATTGTCCGATACAGCCTTGCGTACTGCCGACTCCGGTTATCTGACCAGACGTATGGTTGACGTATCACAGGAGTTGATTATCCGTGAAGTTGATTGTATGGAAGGGAAAGACGAAATTCCAGGCATGTGGGTATCTGCTTTTATGGATGGAAAGGAAACCATTGAAGGCTTAAAGGACAGAATTACAGGAAGATATTCCTGCGAGGATATTAAGGACAGGGACGGCAATGTGATTGTAAAGAGTAACCACATGATTACTCCCAGCCGGGCGGCAAGAATTCTGAGCACTGGAGTGGATGACAAAGGCGAACCTATTGAGAAAGTGAAAATACGTACGATTCTTACCTGCCGTTCCCATGTGGGCATCTGTGCAAAATGCTACGGCGCTAACATGGCAACCGGGGAAGCGGTGCAGGTGGGTGAGGCCGTGGGAATCATTGCGGCACAGTCTATCGGTGAACCCGGTACCCAGCTTACCATGCGTACCTTCCACACGGGCGGTGTTGCAGGTGACGATATCACACAGGGTCTTCCCCGTGTAGAGGAGCTTTTTGAGGCAAGAAAGCCCAAAGGACTCGCAATTATTGCAGAGTTCGGCGGCGTGGCTTCCATTAAGGATACCAAAAAGAAGCGTGAAATTGTGATTACCAACAATGAAACCGGGGAATCCAAGGCATATCTGATTCCTTACGGTTCCAGAATAAAGGTTCTGGACGGGGCAGTGCTTGAAGCCGGAGATGAACTGACAGAAGGAAGTGTAAATCCTCACGACCTCCTTAAAATTAAGGGAATCCGTGCGGTTCAGGATTATATGCTCCGCGAGGTTCAGAGAGTATACCGTTTGCAGGGCGTTGATATCAGCGATAAGCATATCGAAGTAATTGTGCGCCAGATGCTGAAGAAAATCAGGATTGAAAATAACGGCGACACCGACTTCCTTCCGGGAACGCTGGTGGATGTTCTTGAGTATGAGGACATGAATGAGCAGTTATTTGCAGAAGGCAAAGAGCCGGCGGAGGGCAAACAGGTCATGCTTGGTATTACCAAGGCAGCCCTTGCCACCAACTCCTTCCTGTCCGCAGCATCTTTCCAGGAAACCACCAAGGTTCTCACGGAAGCGGCAATCAAAGGAAAGAGCGACCCGCTTATCGGGCTGAAAGAGAATGTAATCATTGGTAAACTGATTCCGGCCGGTACTGGTATGAAACGCTATCGCACTACAAGGCTTTCCACAGACAATGATTTAATGGGAACCATTGATTTTGAGGATGACGACGAGTTCTCTTTTGGGGAAGAAATGGAAGAGATTGCGGAAATCGAAGAAATAGATGATGAAACCATGGACATTCTGGAAGAGGATTCCGAAGAAGAATTTCCGGAGGAGGATTATCCTGAGGAAGAACTGATTGAGGAGGAAGCCCTTGAAGGAGTAATGGCTGAAAAATAACGGTAAAAGATATCTCCGTGCATGCATTTTATGGCAGGCACGGAGATTTTTAGTGAAAATGCTGTATAAAGAATGTATTTTTGGCTAAAATTTACAAAGAAATATATTGACAAGAAAAAATGGAACACTTATACTAATTTAGTGTGCATTGTGATGACTGCATCATTTTTTCATGCACAATACCAGATGCTGACACGCTTCGCGGGCCAGCTTACTGAAACAAAAGGATTTCATAAACAGGAGGTGAAACAGAATGCCAACATTTAACCAGTTAGTCAGAAAAGGACGT
>CAMWUN010000012.1 GCA_947177425.1 uncultured bacterium | reverse complement strand
GAAGGTATTTCTTTCTTATGGGGTATAGCAAAAAACTATATAATGTATTGGGGGGTTACAAGTAGTATAATAGCATAACCTACCCTTTGCGTAAATACTCACGATTCACAAATATTACAATTTTCATTCACATTTTTTGTGCATTTTCACTAATTTTCTGACAGTGCTTCCGGCGAAACGCCCTCTGTGGCAAATAAAGCCTCAAATTCCGCCCTTCCAATCTTCTCTTTTTGGAGAAGCAGCTCTGCACACCCATGCAGTACATCCACATGTTTTAAAATAATTTCTTTTGCCTTGCTGTAGCAGTCATCAATAATACTTCTTACTTCCCTGTCGATTTCTCCTGCAATCAGTTCGCTGTGGCTCTTAGTATGGGCAAGATCCCTTCCGATAAACACTTCGTCGTCGTCACTGTCATAATTGATAACGCCTATATTTTCAGACATACCGTATCTTGTCACCATATCTCTGGCCGCTTTAGTAGCTTTCTTTATATCGCTGGAAGCGCCTGTCGTGATATCGCTGAAAATAATTTCCTCGGCAATCCGGCCCCCTAACGACACCATAATATCCTGCAGCATCTTACCCTTCGTAATAAACATATCATCATTCTCGGGAAGAGGCATGGTATATCCGGCCGCTCCAAGCCCTGTAGGGATGATAGATACCGTATAAACAGGCCCCACATCAGGCAGCACATGAAACAGAATTGCATGGCCTGCTTCGTGATAAGCTGTAATTTTCTTTTCCTTATCTGTAATAATGCGGCTCTTCTTCTCTGCACCGATACCCACTTTGATAAAGGACTTCTTGATATCCTCCTGAATCACATAGCTTCTGTTCTGCTTGGCCGCCACAATAGACGCCTCATTTAAGAGATTCTCCAAATCCGCACCGGTAAATCCCGCTGTAGTCTGGGCAATCTGCTTCAAATCCACATCCTCCGCCAGCGGCTTATTCCTTGCGTGTACCTTAAGAATATCTTCCCTTCCCCCTACATCCGGTCTGTTAACGCTGATTTTTCTGTCAAATCGGCCCGGACGCAGAATCGCGGGATCCAGAATGTCTACCCGGTTGGTGGCCGCCAGTACAATAATGCCCTCATTTACGCCGAAACCATCCATTTCGACCAAAAGCTGGTTTAACGTCTGCTCCCTCTCATCATGACCGCCGCCCATGCCTGTTCCGCGGCGTCTTGCCACGGCATCAATCTCATCTATAAATACAATACAGGGTGAATGTCTTTTGGCATCTTCAAACAAATCACGGACTCTGGAAGCGCCCACACCCACAAACATTTCTACGAAATCAGAACCGGAAATACTAAAGAAGGGGACTCCCGCCTCCCCCGCAATAGCTTTTGCCAGCAGGGTTTTTCCGGTACCCGGCGCGCCTTCCAGAAGCACTCCTTTAGGAATTCTCGCTCCCACCCTGGTAAACTTGGCGGGCTCCCTTAAAAATTCCACAATCTCTTCCAGTTCTTCTTTTTCTTCCTTAAGTCCCGCTACATCTTTCAGGGTAAGCTTGCCGTCTCCCATGGAGAGTCTTGCACGGCTCTTACCGAAATTCATCATCTTACTGCTGCCGCCTGCATTCTGGCTGTTCATCATCACGAAAAAGAATACCATCACAATAATTGCAAGAAGCACTGGAAATACGCTTGTAAGGAACCAGCTTTCCTCCTGGACTTTCTTTACATCCGGGTTGATTCCGTGGGAGATGAGTAGTTTTTCTATCTCCGTCACATCCGTCACATACAGCGTCTTGCCCGGACCGTTGGCAAGTATGAAGTTTACCTCTCCGGTAGGGGTCTGACGGCTGGGAGTTATGCTTGCGTAAACCACATTGCCGTTCTCCAAATCCTGAAGCAGTTCTCCTCTGCTGTATTCTACCTGGTCGTTATCCAAAAGACTTGGTATAATCAGCAGCGCCAGCAAAAGCAGCACAAGTATGAAATATACATTATATCCTCTATTCTTTTTATTCAACTTTGTTACCTCACTTACCGGAAATCCCGGCTATGTCTGTTTATTCAAATTCTATTATGCCAATATAGGGAAGGTTTCTGTGTTTCTGGTCATAATCCAGCCCATATCCCACGATAAACTTATCGGGAATCTGAAAACCGTTATAGTCCACATGCACATCCACTACCCTGCGCTCCGGTTTATCCAGCAGGGTACAGAGTTTTAAGCTTTCCGGCCCCCTGTCTTTGAGCATCTCCAGCAGATAGCTTAAGGTACGTCCGGTATCAACAATATCCTCCACGACAATGACGTCTTTCCCTTTTATGGGTTCATCCAGATCCTTTACAATTCTTACCACGCCGCTGGATTCCGTCTCGCTCCCATAACTGGAAACAGACATAAAGTCCAGGGAAACGGGTACTGTGATCCTTTTCGCCAGTTCACATGTAAAAAAACTCGCCCCCTTAAGCACACAAATCAGATGAACCTTTTTTCCGGCATACTCTTTGCTAATCTGCTCACCAAGTTCCCTGATTCTGGCATCCACCTCTTCTTCCGTGAACAATACGCTAATCTTCTCAGCCATTTTAATGACTCCTTTCTTCTTTGGCGGCATCCTCATCCGCCCTTTGTATCTATATCTCTTTGTCCAGAATACTGACCTGCATAATTTTCCGGGTGTCTTCCCGTACCTTATAGTATTCGCTCATTCTGTAACCGGGCACCCACATAATATGGGAGCCGTCTGCCAGTACATAAATCTTATCCCTCTCCTGTCTGGGAATCTTCTCATTAACGAAATAATCCTGTAATGATTTATGTCCCATTTTATTATTTATGGTGAGATAATCCCCCTGCCTTCTGGCACGAAACATTGCAGACGAAGTTATTTTATCATAATCAAACCATTTCGTATATGTTTTTTGTGGAATATTTTGAGAATATTCCCGTAAAAATACAGTAATTTCCACCTTTCCAAGGCCAGGCGCTTCAAATGTGGACGGAATCTCTATCCCGTATGCGGGGATATCCCCCAGCCCCGGCCCGGACGCTTTATTTTCTGCATCTTTCCTTTGTATCATACCCAAATCATATTTTTTATAAACCGCAAGTCCATATGGCAGATGAATCTGTCCGTTTCCCGTTCCGGCCAGAAGCCGTTCCACACTCCTTAGATGGGCCGCCGTAATATCCTTTCTGCTTCCAGCCGCCTGGCCGATACATTCAAGCAGAATACAACCTCTTAAATATTCATCTTCCCCAAGCAGTTCCGGTATGCAAATCTCAACCGTACCCTGCTCATTATCAATTTTCACGCACCGCTGCATGGCTGCATTTACCTGTCTGTCTATATAGGTCCAGGCTTTAAGCAGCAAATCTGCTGTCCGGTTCATATTGGCAGCCGCGCCCTGGCAGATTTCTTCTTCCGCATAGGCAAGAATATGATGCCTGATACGGTTCCGGGTATAAAGATCCTGGTCGTTGGTGCTGTCATGGCAAAAAGGAATATTTCTCTTGAAAAGCCACTCTTCAATCTCCTTCCGGCTTAAGCACAGCACCGGACGTATCACATTTCCGTTTACAGGACGGATGCCGCCTGCCCCTGCAAGCCCGGTTCCACGGAATAAATGAAACAGCATGGTTTCTGCCCTGTCATTGCTGTTATGGGCAACCGCAATTTTACCCTTCCTTCCTTCTAACGCGTCCCCAAAGGCCTGATACCGGATACGCCTTCCCGCCTCTTCCGTGGAAATACCATATTCCTTTGCCCGGATTTCAACATCTTCCTCCACAAGCCGAAAAGGAATCCCCTGCCTGTTACAGAGTTCTCTGACATAGTCCGCATCTTCTGACGCATCCGGCCTGATTTTATGGTTAACGTGGACGGCCCGGAGCGTAAAGGGAATCGTCTTTTGTATTTCAAGTAAGACAAAAAGGAGGCAAACAGAATCTGCGCCCCCTGAAATTCCTGCCACTATGATATCTCCCGGTTCAATCATCTGATATTCTTTGACATAATTCAGTACTTTATTAATCATACTATATAATATAACGGAATAAAGAGAAAAAATAAAGAGGCTCACTCTTCTTTTTTCCATATTCCTATCACCAGCACTGTCATATCGTCACGGATACGCCCTCTGCACTGATGGATGCAGAAATTTAATATGGCGTTAGCCATCTCTCCGGGGTTTTCCAGATTTGTACTGCCTATAACTTCCGGGAGCACATCTTCTCCGATTCCCTGTGACAGAGCATCCAGCACGCCGTCTGAAATCATAATAATATAATCACCATCCATAAGGCTCCTGCCCACCGCTTCCATGTCCGGCTTCTGGAAAATACCAAGAGGCAGGTTTCCCGATGAAATCCTGTCAACCAAATGCTGTCTTTTAATATATGAGCAGGCGCTTCCCACTTTTACAAAATGGCACTCGCCGCTGTATAAATCCATGCTGCAGAGATCCAGAGTGGACATATTGGCATTTTCCCCGCCTGCCATCAATGCGCTGTTAATCATCTGGATTGCCATCTCCATCTGAAATCCGGCTTCTAAAAATTTCTGCATCAGTTCCACCACCATAGTACTGTCATTGCATGCCTTGTCCCCTGAACCCATCCCGTCGGAAAGGACGGCAGTCAGATTGCCTGTCTGGGTTTCAAAAAAGGCATAGTTATCCCCGGAAATTTTTTCCGTTTCCTTGACTGCTTTTGCCACTCCCGTCAGCACGTGAAACCGGGCTTCCTCCACATAGTAAAAGGTCTGCCAGTCGGCTCCTATGAAAAAGGGGTTGTCCTGGGCGCTTACCAGCCGCATGCCAAGCAGCACTGACAGCAGATCGCCGATTTCTTCCGAAGAAAGGCTGTTTTTCTTTATATTTTTCACAGTTATGGATACTTCCATCCTGCCCGTCTCGTTTTCAATTAAATACAGATTCTTAAGCTGGATGTCCACCTCCCTAAGAGCGTGGGAAATCTGCTTATAACGGCGTTCTCCCATAGGCACGCATCTTCTGGCTTCCTCAGCAAGCTGGGTCATAATCTGGGCCATCTCCTGAAGATGCTCTATCATCAAATCCTTATTTTCATTCAGGCGTTTCTGCCAGACAAAGTCCCTTCTGTCCGTATTTACCTCTTCGGGCAGAGTCTCGCGGTTATTTTCGGTTTCCCTAAAGCTTTCCGCCAATTCCCTTATAGAGTCCGCATAAGTAAGTAATTTTCTCCTCCCATACTCTGGCAGTATACTGTTAAATTCTTCTCTTTCGCCAAAAATCTGCTTTTTCATATGACCGCCTCCTGCAAGGGATTATTATACCTTTCGGGAGGAAAATAGTTTGTCAAAAAAAAGCGGCTAAAACCTAAAAGTTTTTGACAAAAAAAGCAGGCCCAAAGCCTGCTTAGTTTTCATTTTTAAATAATATCTCGCCTTCATATACCAGACCAAGCTTATCCCGTGCCACTTCCTCAATATATTTCTTGGTATGGGTATATTTCTCAAATTCCTCTATTTCCCGGGCGCGCTCTTCTTCCGCCGCAATCTGTTCCTCCAGCGCCTGTTCCCTCTGTCTGTACGCTTCCTTCTTGGCCATCAGTTCCACACTGTTAAAAGCCACCACAATAAGGAGCATAACCACTACAATATAAACAAGAAACATGCCGAAACGGTTCTGCCGCCTCTTTCTGTATGCAACTTTCCTTGCCATATGCCATTCCCCTTCCGGCGCTATACTATCCGCGTTCAATGCTTACATAATGTTATTTTAAGTAAATTCATTCTTTCCGTCAACTTCTTTTTCATACATCTGCCTGCTTTTTTACCCTTTTTTGAAACCGACGAGGCGCCTTTGAACACTTTACCCCCTGCAAATTTCACTGGTTTAAACAAAAAATGAAGTACACAGAACAAGCCATGGAAAATCCGTTCTATAATCATTGTTATAATTTTAATCAGAAAGGGGCTGACGCTCTTTTTATAGGCCGCCATCCCCAGAGCTGCCCCGAACACTGCAAACCATCTCAAAATACCGTTATTTTCCTCATAAAGCATATAAAACACACCGATGGCGCAGGCAATCCAGAAAATTAAATCTTCCAGAGAAATCAAAAAAAGATTATGCCGTATCAGCCGGCGCAGAATGATAAATCCGTCATACACAAAAGTAATAAGGATTCCCATTAAAAAAGAATGCAGGAGAAAAGTTACTTCATCAATGATACTCTGGCTCATAGGCACCTACTTGAATAATCTGGAAAGCAATGACTCACCCTTGGCTCCCATATTGGACTGCTCCGAATAAGTAAAGCTGTCTATCCTGCCATCAACATCCACTTCTCCCTTATCTAAGGTAAGCCGGTTTACATGCAGTTCATTCCCCTTAATCATGAGCATCCCCTGCTCTGTTTCCAATATAATTTCATTCTCATCAAAGGACAGCACATCATTCACGCCAGTCAGATTACATGTCCTTCTGTTATTCAGTATCAGCTTATGCGCCCGTTTATTTACATTCGTCAGTTCTTCCATAACAAATCTCCTGATACAATCGTCTCTACAAGATTATATTAGGGAACCTGCAATAATAGAATCATTTCTTGCAATTATATTTATAAATAGCGGAACAATTCCTTTGCTTCTTCCTTCCGCACCGTCTCCTGTACGCTTAAGACTTCCACCTTTACGTCTTTATTACCAAACCCAATGGTAATGATATCTCCTTCCTTCACATTGGCCGAAGCTTTGGCCGGCTTGTCGTTGATAAGCACCCTTCCTGCATCGCATGCTTCATTTGCAACAGTCCGTCTCTTAATCAGACGGGAAACCTTCAAATATTTATCCAATCTCATTATTCTGCTCCTTTGGTCATGCAGGGAAATGTCCCTCCATGTATGTCAATTATCCCTCTGCAGGGGCCTTGCCCCGGGAATAAAAATTTTCTATTTAAAAAGAACCTGCATGATGCAGGCCCTTTACGCTTCAATCTTATTCGTTGATTAAGTCCTTTAACGCTTTGCCAGCTTTGAACTTGGGAGCTCTGGAAGCTGCAATAGGCATAACCTCTCCTGTCTGGGGATTTCTTCCTTCTCTTGCTGCTCTTTTAGATACTTCAAAAGTTCCAAAACCAACTAACTGAACCTTTCCATCTTTCTGTAATTCTTCTGATACAACATCAGTAAACGCCTTCAAAGCCTTTTCTGCATCCTTTTTGGATAAACCAGACTGTTCTGCCATGGCTGTAACTAATTCTGTTTTGTTCATTGCGAACTCCTCCTCTTTACATGAGTGTTTTTTTCCTAGATGTCTCTTTTGAAACGCCTATATCTATATATATCGTTTCTCAATATATTTGTCAAGTTAATTTTCCCAATTCTGGCACTTTTATGCGGTTTTGGCGGTTTATTTTCTACTTATCTTTCAGTTGTTTCAGTTGGAATTATAAACGTTATTCTAATTAGTTCTGTTTCCACTTACCGTATTCCCACTGACCGTTGACGTGTTATTTTTTACCAGGGAATTTCCGCTGACTGTATACTGGTCAGAAATGCCTCCATTTTCCGGATCCAGTTCCGGGAATGAGTAGGTAACATCCTGGTCGTCGTCCGCCACCGTAATATTATAGCTTCTGGTTATATATCCTTCTTTCCTTAAAGTAATCGTATGATCCCCCGGTGTCTTGGAATATGTAACCGGTGCAATGCCTTTGTAAAGGTTATCCTGGTATACGCTTGCACCCTTAGGCGCTTCAATCGTAATATTGCCGCTTCCTTTTGTATCCTCTTCCTTTTCATCGGAAGCAAGGGAATTCCCGGAAACCGTATCCTGTGAAAGGTTCATGCTCACGGTAATAGCGTTTCCTTCTACCTTAACATACTCAGAAAGGCTGTCATACCCGGAAGCCTCCGCCGTTATCTTGTGGATACCCAGAGGCACCCTTACGGGATAAGTTGTTTCCACTTTCTCATTATCTACATAAACCGTCGCAGATTTGGGCGTTATATCAAATATTATCGTTCCGTTTTCCGGCTGTTTCACTTCCACATCCGATAAATCCAATACCGTCTCCTTGTTTCTCTCAATGGTCACTTCCCGGGTTTCCTCAACCCCTTCCCCGGTCAGTCTCACCGAATAAGTCCCCTCCGGCACCGTAAAGTACATATCCGGGGCAATCTGGGAAATAACGGTCTGTCCTATTTCTATCCAGCCGCCCAGCACGGCTTCATCATTTACCAGATCCAGATATCCGTGGCCTTTATCTACCGTGATGCTCAGCACATTATGGCCTTTTCCGTTAAATGAAACCACATCCTGGCGGATAATTTCCTCCACCTCAATAGGCCTTTCACTGGAAAATGCCATCACTTCCCTGTCAAGGCTGTATATTTCGTCCCCAATGCTGACGCTTCTGTTTCCTGCATCAAGTTTATATTTTGCCACCCCTTCATAACTCCAGGCATCCCCGGAAAGGGCTACTGTCCCCAGCCTGTCAAGTTCAGCGTTATATGTAATCTCCGCAAGATCGCCTGCCTTGAGCTGGGCCATCGTCATGGGGCTTCCGTACTTGTCCTGTACCAGCGTCCGCCCATCATATCCCATGGTTTTACTCTTGTTCTTATCCAGCAGATACACATTGACAATGTGGTTATCTGCACTTACATTTTCTATGATGACTGATGCGGAAGATGTGTAAATGTTCACAGGCTCTTCCGCTTCTTCTTCATATGTATTATCAAATGTAGAAGTCCGGGCCAGACTGGCGCCGCCGCAGCCCGTGAGTATAACGCACAGCCCGCAAAGAAAAGGTTTAATTATCTTTTGTACATCTTCTTTCTTTATCATTTTTTACCCTTCTTAATCCAACATATATTTTCTAAGTTAGAGTATAGCACTAAGACGCAAATAAGAAAAGGACTAAGATATACCATATTTGATTTTAAATTTTTCCAAAAATGCCTGTTTATCCTGTTCCTGTTCCGTTACCCGCTTTAACTTCTCCAGATTTTTGCCGGGAATCCACGCCTTGCCGGAGTTATAGTAAAAATTTACTATCTTCCAAAACTTCTCCGGATACGCCAGACGGTAATAAAGCTGCTGGTACTCTTCTTTTTCCATGGGGCGCACCTTGTCATAGGCATTTACAAGTTCAAGACCAATGCTCTCCGACCAGTTCCCCTTTTCAAGAAGCTTTCTCATAAACAGATACAGATCCCTGACCGGACTGTCGATTACGCATTTCTCAAAGTTCACCAGATTCATCTCATCACCACAGACTAATATATTATGGTACTGATAATCCCCATGGCAGACAAAACGCCTTTTGTCTTCCCTCTGGAAAGCCCGCAGTTCTTCCGTAATCTGAAGAGCCAGGTTAAGATAGTAGTCATAATTTCTCTTAAGGAAAATCTCAAAATCCGTTTTCTGTCCCCGGTCTTTTAAGTACTTTCTAACCCTTCTAAGTTCCTTGTTATGTTTTTCAAACTCCATATGGGCAAAATGAGGCACGCTGCCTTCCATTACAGCATCTTCCATACCGGATGCATTGTGCAGCCTGGCAAGCACCTTCACAGCCTGCCTGCACTCATCCATATCCCTTACATTACATTCTCTCCCGTCAAAATATGTCTTAAGGACATAAAAACTCCCATCCTGATCCTGAGTCAGAAGTTCCTGCTCTTTATTCTTAAGAATGTTTTCCACATTCTTAAATCCCATTTCCTGCACATGCTTAAGCAGTGTATCCTGAAAAACGGCCTTTTCCCTGTGCCCGCCATACTCCTTTAAAATAAGAATACCCTGTCTGGTTTCACAAAGAATAGCGCCCCGGCCCTTCCAGGTACGAAGCACTTCTATATCATAATTGTCCAGCAGTCCGACGCTTCTGTCATTCACAACGATTACCCCCAATTTGTGTCATATCCTATCATATGAGTAACCGCCATAAAGTATTACTGAAATTCCTTTACGGTTTTTAACAGAATTTCCTTTTCATTTAAGGAAGGGTCGTCTACTACCATATCTAAAAGCTTCTTAAGGGCCAGCCCCAGTTCGCGCCCCGGCTTCATGCCCGCTTCGTCAATTAGATCCTTTCCGGATACTGCCAGCATTTTCAATGATATGCACTGGTTTTGGGCCATAATCCGATGGTATACCTGGCGGACTGCTTCCAGTTTCGCTTCCTTTTCCCTGCGCATATAAACGCTCTGGGCCCGGATATCCGCCTGCTTTACATCAAACAGATAGGGAAACACATCTTCCCCTATTTTAAGGACTGCACGCCTTACGCTTCTTTCCTCCGGCTCCACATCATAGTCATGGTACTTTACCAGTTTCGTCACCATATTGATTGTATGGTTATCAAACTTAAGCCTGTGGAGAATGTCGCCGGCCATCTTTTCCGAAACGCCGGGATGCCCGTGGAAGTGGTGAATACCTTCTCTGTCTTCCGACAAAGTCACAGGCTTCCCGATATCATGAAACAGCATGGCAAGGCGTAACTCTTTATCTCCTTTGATCTCCTGCATGGATTTCAGAATATGCTCCCCCACAGTGTAACAGTGGTGGGGATTGTTCTGCGCCGTTTCCATACAGGCGTCAAACTCCGGCAGTATCACAGCCGTTATCCCGGTTTCATAGGCAGTCCTTAAATTTTCCGGGTGCCGGGATACGGCCAGCTTTACCAGTTCCGTCTGAACCCTCTCTGCGCTGATATGGGCCAGATTCGGCGCAAGTTCCTTTATGGCTTCTCTGGTCTTTTCCTCGATTTCATACCCAAGCTGGGCTGAAAAACGCACGGCCCGCATCATGCGCAGGGCATCCTCCCCAAAACGTTCTTTTGGATTTCCAACACACCGGATAAGCTTTCTCTCTATATCTTTCTGCCCTTCAAAAACATCTGCCAGCCCGGCCTGTTCATTGTATGCCATGGCGTTAATTGTAAAATCCCTGCGCTGCAAATCCTCCGTCAGACTGGCAGTGAAGGTTACTTCTTTGGGATGCCTGCTGTCTTCATAGACGCCGTCAATACGGTAGGTAGTCACTTCAAAGCCTTCCCCGTCCAGCATAACGGTGACAGTCCCGTGGGCTATTCCGGTATCTATGGTTCGTTTAAATAAAGACTTCACTTCGCCAGGGGAAGCGGAGGTTGTAATGTCCCAGTCATCCGGCTCCCTTCCCAAAAGGGAATCCCGGACGCACCCTCCCACTGCATAGGCTTCATACCCGGCTTCCATAATTTTATTTATAATAAAACTTACTTTTTCGGGTAAATGTATTCTGGCTGACATTCGCATCATCCCCTGTAATAATAAATTAAATAATGATTGATATTAATATGCCCTGCCCCAGTAAACCATCTTCTTTGCGGGCTTTCCGCAATATACGCAGGTATCGGATATACATTCCTGGTTAAAAGGCATACAGCGGCTGGTGACAGCCATATTTTCCTTAATTGCTTCCTCACAGGCCGTCTCTCCGCACCACATTGCTTTCACAAATCCGGCCTTTTCACTGAAAATCCTTTCAAACTCTTCCCTGCAGGCTGCTGTGTAAGTATGGGTCTCCAAATGTTCCTTTGCCCTGTTAAGCATATCATCCTGGATTTTGCCAAGCAGTTCTTCCACAGTTTCTTCCAGCCTGTCAAGTTCCACTTCAATTTTTTCTCTGGTGTCCCGGCGGCAGATAATGCATTTGCCCGCTTCAATATCTTTCGGGCCAATTTCCACACGCATGGGGATGCCGCGCATCTCCTGTTCGGAGAATTTCCATCCTGGACTCTTATCGCTGTCGTCTACTTTCACACGGAAACCTTTCAGCCTGTCCCGCAGTTCATAAGCCTTCTCAAGTACTCCTTCCTTTTTCTGCTGGATAGGAATAATCATCACCTGGACAGGCGCAACCTTTGGAGGAAGCACTAACCCGGAATCATCCCCGTGTACCATGATAATGGCGCCAATAATTCTGGTGGACATACCCCAGGATGTCTGGTGGACATACTTTAACTGGTTATCCTTGTCTGTAAACTGGATGCCGAAAGCTTTCGCAAAACCATCCCCAAAATTATGGCTGGTACCGGACTGGAGCGCCTTGCCGTCGTGCATAAGGGCTTCTATTGTATAAGTGGCTTCCGCTCCTGCAAACTTCTCTTTGTCCGTTTTGCGTCCCTTTATTACAGGGATTGCCAGAACCTCTTCGCAGAAATCCGCATACACATTCAGCATCTGCTCAGTTCTCTCCTCGGCCTCTTTGGCTGTAGCATGGGCTGTATGCCCCTCCTGCCATAAGAACTCCCTGGAACGCAGGAACGGCCGTGTCTCCTTCTCCCAGCGCACCACACTGCACCACTGGTTATATACTTTGGGCAAATCCCGGTAAGACTGGATATCCCCTTTATAAAAATCACAGAACAGCGTTTCTGACGTAGGCCTTACGCACATCCGCTCCGGAAGGGGATTCATCCCGCCGTGAGTAACCCATGCCACTTCCGGGGCAAATCCTTCCACATGGTCCTTTTCCTTTTCCAGAAGGCTCTCAGGAATGAACATGGGCATATATACATTTTCCACCCCTGTTGCCTTGAACCGTTCGTCCAACTGTCTCTGGATATTTTCCCAAAGGGCATATCCCGCAGGCTTAATGACCATACACCCTTTTACGTTGGAATAATCGATTAATTCCGCTTTCTTTACTACATCTGTGTACCACTGGGCAAAATCTTCGCTCATGGACGTAATTGCTTCTACTAACTTTTTCTCTGCCATATTTTCCCTCGTTTCCGTACCGCAATCAATACTTGAATTATTCCATGATTGTAGGAAAATTTTCAGTATTTGTCAACGGTCTTGGACAAAAATAGTTATACCTGGCCTCCCCCATTGCCAGCAATAATATTACAAATGGAAAGTTCAGCACCTGCGCAAAGCTAACCATATTATGGACAAGGTAACAGACTATGGACACCCCAAACAGGTAGAATTCCGGTATTTCTTTTCCCTTTTTCATGCACTTCCTTATAAAGGATATAAGCAGGGCAATGTATAGGGCTGCTCCGAGAAATCCTGTGTTAATAAGGCATGTCAGCAGTTCATTATGGGCATTGGTAAGCCTGTTTTGTCCGAAATTCTCCCGAAGCATCGCCGCAGTTTCCGGCAGGGAATAGGCATAAGCAGAAAAGCAGTCGGGGCCTGCACCCAGCAGCTTATGCAGGAAAGGCATCTGACCATACATTTGGACTGCGCTGTAAATGGCGGCTCCTCTGCCATGCCCCCAGGACTGGTCAAAAAGAAATTCCTCCCTGCCTGAAAGGCCGGGAATCCCAATCCAAGTGTTAATCCCTGTAAGCGCTGCCCAGCCCAGCACTACTGCTGCCAGCAGCGCCGCCATAATCTTACGGACTATTTTCGTTCCCTGCTGTTTTTCTTTCCCATCGACGCATATCCTCTCACTTTCCTTACCTGAATTCCCGGAGTTTTCCCTGCGCTTAAGCAGTAGATAAATTGCCAAGGCTGCTATTGCTATCCAAAAAGACAGGGGTGACTCTGTTACTCTGGCACACAAATTATCCCTGTCATAATTGTAGCCTTCTGGAATCAGCCAACCTAGCCCCCTTACCATCAAGGCTGAGAGCCCCCACAAAAATATCAATAAAAAAAAGTCCTTCAGCCGCTTCCTTTTCCCCACAGCTATCCATAATAATATGTAAAACAGTGCGCCGTAAAACAGAAAGATGCTGCTGCTCCCCTGGCTGAACCCAGCCATAAACCCAATGACGATATAAAGGATGTACAGCCATCCTGCCGCCTTTGCAGGCAGATTTTTATTTAACATAGGGACGGTTCCCGGAGCGTGCTGTCCGTTGTTTTCTTCCCTGCCGGAGTCTTCCCTGAATAAAAACCTGCATACCCCAATAGGGAATATCACTGACAGATATCCGCAGAACCAGTTAATATTTCCCAGGGTGGAGATAAAGGAAGACTGCCTGATTTCCAAAGGAATCAGATACACCGAAAACCTGTCCAGAATTCCCAGCAGAAATACCCCGCCGGAAGCCACAAGAGCCATACACCACACTGCCCGTCCCCCTGTCCAGAATCTGGAAATAAAGAAGTACAGTCCGCACATGGTAAGCAAAAGCGCAGCGCCCATAAACCACCCTTCCGTCCCCCACAATGCTTCCTGCCTGTAATCAGATATGACAAAAGAAAGGAAAATCTCCGTGGCATACATTATCACCAGCAAATCCGTCAAAGACAGCTTATCCCAATCAATAAAATACGGCTCATGCTCTCTGATACGCCTCCCCAGCTCCTGCATCCCATAAACCGCCCCAATCAAAACCAGAATTACCAGCACAGCCAGAGAACAGTAGATAAAAAATTCATACTTCGCCCTCCCAATATCCACATACCCTTCCCTCATGTAAAAAGGATATACGCCAAATATCAGAAGCAGATACGCCGTAACAAATATATTTCCCGCTTTTTTAGCCATTGCTCCACCTTCCTTCACTGATGGAATCAGTATAACAGGGAATTTCCTTTTCTGTAAATTTATTTTTGCGCGCTTTCCTGCTCTTCTCCCCACAAATATTTGCAGGTTTCACAGATTATTACCAGAGACAGAGGCCCTTTAATAATGCCCCATACGCCAAACAACTGTATTCCCGCAAATACAGCAAATAAAATCCCTACAGGCCATACGCCCACCCGTTCGCCAATCAGTTTCGGCTCTAAAAACTCCCGTATCAGGGCGCACACCGCATAAAGGCAGAAACATAAAAGGGCCTGCCAGTAGCTTCCGTTAATCAGGCGTAGCAGCGCAAGGGGAATCAGCATGATTCCTGTCCCTACAAAAGGAAGCATGTCCATAAATCCTGTTAAAATTCCGTACAATACGCCTCCTTTCATACCCATAAGAGCCAGCGTAACAGCACAGACTGTACTGATAATGCAAAGAATAATTATCTGGGCCCTGATAAAAGTCTTTATATATATGATAACTTTGTTTCCTACCTCCCTGGCAGCTTTAAAGTCCTTTTCCTCTCTCAATTTAGATATCAGCCTGTCATAATCCTTCATCATAAGCAGTATGGCAATAATCATAATTACAATGAAACTTACAAAGGCTACTACATTTTTCATGTATCCCACGGATTTCCCCATCATTTCGGGCAGAACTTTTACCTCAAGATTTTCGACAAAGACATTCACCTGTTCCAATATAAATTCTTCAATTCTCACCCCATCCACGCCAAACTGCTGCTCCATCATGTCACAGCAGTTTCCAAGCAGCAGACACAGCCCTTCCTGATAATCCGGCATCTGCGCAGTAATCCTGCTGCCCCCTGTCACCAGTGCAAGCACTAAAATCCAGGCCAGAACTAAAATCAAAAGACAGATAGCAAACAGAATCAGCCCCGCCAGAACTCCCTTACGCACTTTTATTTTCCGGTGGAGTTTCAAAACCAGAGGATTTAAAAGTCCTGCCAGCAAAAACGCAATGATAAACGGGGAAACAATCGGGCTTATAAATTTCATTGAAAAATAAACCATAAAAATAATTCCCGCTATAGTCAGGTACTTTTTCGTACTTTCTGTCAGTCCCTTTTTCCCTGTAAAAATATTATCCATAAAAAATCACCCACACTTCACCAGCCTGTCTCTATATATCTACTGGTAGTATGGGTAATTTGAAATGAAATATGAATAAACTTTTTAAATTCCTCTGGTAAAGAATGGAAGGAAAATCTCCCCCTCCGGCTGCTTTTCAAAAGTCATTCTCTCTCCTGCTGCAGGATGGTCAAAAATCAGACGGAAAGCGCACAGCGCCGCGCTTTTGCACCCTGCCTTGTATCCAAGTTCCTTTGATCTGGGGCTTCCATATTTACTGTCTCCAAGCAGCGGTATGCCTGCATGGGACATCTGGGCCCTGATTTGATGATGCCGCCCCGTAACCAGCCTGATTTCCAGAAGGGAAATTTCATTCTCCCCTGAAAACCCGCCGTTTTCTCCCGGACTTAAGTTTTCTTCCAGCATTACCAGTGTCTTTACCAGTTTATAATGAAGGACTGCCTTTTTAGCCCCGGGAAAAGTTTCATCCACGATAAGGGACTGGTTCATCCTGGAATCTTTATATAAGTAATCTTCCAGTCTGCCCTGTTCCTTATCCGGCCTGCCGCAGACAACCGCATAATAAAATTTCTGCATCCTTCCGTCCGCCGCCTGTTTGCTGAGCCGGGCCGCCGCCTGCTTCGTTCGGGCAAACACTAACAGCCCGGAAACGGGCTGATCCAGCCTGTGCACAATTCCCAGATATGGTTCTCCTTTTCCTTTATACTCGGGCTTTTTCGCCAGATAATTTTTCAGTTCGCTTACCATGTCCTGCTGCCCCACCCTTGCTGTCTGTGTGGCTATTCCTGCGGGCTTATACACGACTATGATATGTTTATCTTCCGCAATAATATTTTTCAGCACAAAAGATTCCTCCGTCTCCAAAAGAGCAGATCATACCTTGAACCGGTATCCCACGCCCCAGATTGTTTCAATGTACTGGGGTTTGGCAGAATCATATTCTATCTTTTCGCGTATCTTCTTAATGTGCACCGTCACCGTTGCAATATCTCCGATAGAGTCCATGTCCCAGATCTCCCTGAAAAGTTCTTCCTTGGTGTATACATGGTTTGGATGCTCTGCAAGGAAAGTCAAAAGGTCAAATTCCTTTCCTGTAAATGCCCTTTCCACTCCGTCAACAGTAACTCTCCTTGCCGTCTTATCTATACGGATACCGCGGATTTCTATAATGTCATTATTCTTCTGGGTAGAACCAACCAGTCTGTCATATCTTGCCATATGAGCTTTTACCCGGGCAACCAGTTCGCTTGGGCTGAAGGGCTTGGTCATGTAATCGTCGGCTCCCAGTCCCAGCCCTCTGATTTTGTCTATATCATCTTTCTTTGCCGATACCATAATAATGGGAATATTCTTTTCCTCCCTGATGCGTTTACAGATTTCAAACCCATCCATTCCCGGCAGCATCAGGTCAAGTACAATCAAATCAAACTTCTCTGCAAGTGCGGTCTGCAGGCCCTCATCTCCCTTGTTGCAAATCTGGACGTCAAATCCGCTCAGTTCCAGATAATCCTTCTCTAAGTCCGCAATCGCCTCTTCATCTTCAATAATTAAAATCCTGCTCATACCCTTTCCTCCCTATAAATCTTTATTCTGCTTCCTGATATTTGCGGATTACAAAATGCATACAGGTACCTTCTTCTTCCTTGCTTGTGGCCCATATATATCCGCCGTGGTCTTCCACAATTTTCTTGACAATGGAAAGCCCTATGCCGCTTCCCCCCTGGGCGGAATTCCGGGAAGTGTCTGTCCTGTAAAAACGCTCAAATATCTTGGGAAGGTCTTTGGCCGCGATTCCCTTTCCATTATCTTCAATCTCCACGCGTATAGAGTCTATCTCATCCAGAATCCGGATATCAATTTCCCCTTTTTCCTTATCAAGATATTTGACGCTGTTCCCTATAATATTGTTGATTACCCTTTTAAGCTGTTCCGGATCCGCAATAATTACCGTATTCGGCGCTGCCAGATTGGAGTAATTCAGTTCAATATTTTTAGATTCCAGGTCAAGCCCGACCTCCTCAATACAGTCCCCAAAATATTCAGAGACATTTATCTTATGGAAATGATAGGGAATCCGGTTGGAATCAATTCCCGAATAGACTGTCAGTTCATTAATCAGTCTGTCCATGTCATTAGCTTTATTATATATGGTTCTGATATATTTATCCATCTTTTCCGGCGTGTCAGCCACCCCGTCCATGATGCCCTCCACATACCCCTTGATAGCCGTAATCGGCGTCTTAAGGTCGTGGGAAATATTGCTTACCAGTTCTTTATTCTGCTTTTCGGCCAAAATCTTTTCATCTGTGGACTCTTTAAGGCGCAGCCGCATATCCTCATAATTCCGGTATAGTTCTCCAATCTCCCCGTCGTCCTTGTCTGGAAGCATGTATTCCAGATTGCCTTCCGCAATATTCTGCATGGCAATATTCAACTGATTGATTGGGGCAAACACCCCGCGGCTGATCCAGTTGGTCAGGAACATACTGGTAAAAATCAAAATCACCATAATGGCTATCGCCATATCTACAAACAGTTTGCGTGATAAGATAGAATTGGCTCTTGATATGACAAAAAAGCTTCCTTCACTGCCGTCTGCAAAGTAGAAATCTATCTGCCTTACCAGCTTTTTCATATCGTCATAATAAATACTGTGTCGCTGCTCCTGCTGCACATTTTCTTCATCAAAATCCGGAAGATTTTCAAAAATCTGATTTGCCGCCAGTTCATTTCCCGTATATAAAAGTTCATTCTGCTTCCTTACAATTATATAAGAAGATTTGTTGGAAATCCTTTCGTTAATCTGGGAGAGAATTTTTTCATCTTCCATGCCGGAACGGTCACGATCCAGAATTTTATTGACCTCATCAAAAATCTCATCCGAAATAAGCCTGGATGCCTGGGCAGGATCAATCAGCATATTGTAATCATTATTCCGAAATCCATATTCCTCCTGCTCCTTGACAAGAAATCCGCCTATAATGATAAAGGCCGTGCTGGCTAATACCAGAGGCAGCAGAATAATTGTCAGAAACGTGATAACCAGTCTGGTTTTAAACTTCATATTAACATCCCTGCCTTTTCCGCTATTTCTGTTATCTAAATCCGCACATCTTTAATACCGATTATAACACATACATGACAGGGCTGGTTATTAAAGAATAAATGAATCTATAAAAATTTTATAAATTATTAAAATGAAATATTGACATCGTGGGACAATCAGATATAATAAAACAGTAATAATTACTATTTTCAAAACAAAAAGGAAAATTTATGAATCTTAAGCGCAGTAAGCAGCGGGATTCCATTAAAGAATTTCTGGCATCCAGAAAAGACCACCCTACCGCAGATGTCGTTTACATGAATGTCAGGCAGTCTTTTCCTAACATCAGTCTGGGAACTGTGTACCGGAATCTGACTTTACTTGCCGATATTGGTGAAATCACAAGGCTCCGGGTAGGGGACGGAATTGATCATTTTGATTATGATACTTCACCCCATTACCATTTTGTCTGTTCGGAATGCGGCGGCGTAAGCGATTTAAGCCTTCCTGTTACAGAGCAGATGACAGAAGCCGCCCGGAAAGATTTTGAAGGTGAAATTGAAGGCCAGGTAACTTATTTTTATGGCCGCTGCAACAATTGTATACAAAAATCCGGCCGCCACGTTGCCAGGCAGCACGGCTTACCGGATTAATTATATAAAGAAAAGGAGAATAAAACTATGAAATTTGTATGTCAGGTATGTGGTTATGTTTATGAAGGAGATGCTGCACCAGAGAAATGCCCTGTCTGCAATGCGCCTGCAGAGAAATTTACTGCACAGGCTGATGAAAAGGTATGGGCTGCCGAGCATGTAGTAGGCGTTGCACAAGGCGTAAGCGAGGATATTGTTGCAGATTTAAGAGCAAACTTTAATGGTGAATGTACAGAAGTCGGCATGTACCTTGCAATGGCAAGAGTTGCCCACAGGGAAGGATATCCTGAAATCGGTTTATACTGGGAAAAAGCTGCTTATGAAGAAGCTGAACATGCTGCAAAATTTGCAGAACTGTTAGGCGAAGTCGTTACAGACTCCACCAAGAAAAACCTTGAAATGAGAGTGGAAGCTGAAAACGGCGCTACAGCAGGCAAATTTGACCTTGCAAAGAGAGCAAAAGCTGCCAACCTTGACGCAATCCATGATACCGTGCATGAAATGGCCCGCGATGAAGCCCGCCACGGAAAGGCATTTGAAGGACTTTTAAAGAGATATTTCAGCTAAAAACCCTATAAATTCTGTTAAAATTATTTTATAAGGAGATATGAATTATGCAAAAATACTTTTGTAATCCCTGCGGCTACACTTACGATCCTGCAATCGGCGATCCCGAGCACGGCATTGCCCCTGGCACAGCTTTTGAAGATTTACCGGACGACTGGGTATGTCCAGAATGCGGAATAGACAAGAGCATGTTCCAGCCCTGCATCAATAATTATAACTAAGATTTTCATTATCAAAAACACCTCCAAAGCCGGCGCTGATGCCTCTTTGGAGGTGTTTTTATTACAAACGCCGGCTTGCAAAGCGCGCGCCAGCGTTTGTTAATACGCCGGCCCGCAAAACATGGCAGCGTTAATTAGTCAATCAGAGAATACCCGAAGCCGTTTGCAAAAGCATCCACTTTCTCTCCTTCTCTGCAAAGAAGGCAGTCTTCCGGGTTGTAGGATTTGTAATCCGGGATATCTGCGGTGGTGAACAGCGCATTAATCGGAATCCCCATTACGCTGTTTGCCGCGCTGAATATGGAACTGATTCCATTAATCTTGGCATCATAATAGCCGAGAGCACGGGAAAGCTTCAGGATAGTCTTTCCTGTAGTTGCCGAAGCCATCAGAATCAGCACATTTTTGTGCTTAATCATGGGAACCATGTTTTTTCTGAAAAGAAGTTGTCCTGAGTTTGAATATTCAGGGGTCACAATATAAATTGTATTGTGGGCATTCATGGAGTAGACCCCTGCCCTTGTCAGTTCCTCTGCAAGAAATGCACCGATAATCTCAGTACCGTCAATACATACAATCGTATCCACCACTGTCGTAGTTGCAATCTGCTCTCCAAGGGCTTTCGCTGCTGCCAGAGATTCGCTGAGTCTGCATTTTAATGTAGTCATATCCAAAAAATAATTTACATGGGAGTTTGGTGTAACAAAGTGCCCCGGTATTGCTTTCAAAACAACCTTAGAATGTGTTTTTGATTTGATTTTAATTTCTTCCTGCATAAATATCCCTCCTATAGCTTTTTGCTGAATAAAATAGTTTATTGTAACCTGAATTTTGCTACTTCTTCATTCAACTGGTTTGAAACCGCCATATTTGCATCTGCCTCAGCACTGATGTCCCGCATACTTACCGTCAGTTCCGTGGATCTCTCGGCCACATTTACGACGCCTTTTGCGTTATCTTCCACAACATCATTGAGCATGGAAGCAGTTTCCCTGATACTGTCAATATTTTCCCGGACCTGTTGGCTTTCTTCTGCAAATTCCCGCATAATAACAGTCATGCTTTCAACGTCCTTCTGGTAGTTCCCGCTGGTCTCCAAAAGTTTCTCATATCCGCCCATTGCCACTTTTTCCATAAATTTCAGCATATTTTCTGCTTCCCTGGAAAGTTCATTGACTGCTTCCGTAACATTCGCGCTCACTGTCCGTATTTCGGCTGCAACCTTGGCAGAATCTGTTGCCAGTTTACCAATTTCATCTGCAACAACCGCAAACCCTTTTCCTGCTTCTCCCGCCCTGGCAGCTTCTATACTTGCATTCAGGGCCAGCAGATTAGTCTGGCTGGTAATATTTATGATTTGGGCAGTCAGACCGCCAATCTCCTCAACAGCCCTTGACTTCTCTATCTTTTCGTTGACGGAAGAAATCATCTGCTCTGCCTGCTGTTTGGCATTTTTCTGGCTTATAACTGCCGTCTCATAGACTTCCTTCGCTTTCTCATAAATCGCTTTTGAAGAGTCCCTCTCGCTGTCTGCCTTTTGGGAAATAGCCTCAATGGTGCGGGAAATTTCTTCAATGGCGGCGTGAACCTGCCCAAGAGAGCTGCTTGTCTCTTCCATTGCCGCACTCATCTGCTCCATCGTGGCGGATACATCTGTTATGCTGCCTTCTGCGTTGTACAGATTCTGGACAATATGCTCCGATGATTTGGCAAGATTTTGGGAATTATTTGCAATGTTCAGCATAATCTGCCTGATAAATTCCAGCAATGCATTTACATTGTCTGCAATCAGTTCCATCTCATCTCCGGTTCTGACTTCCAGCTTCTGGGTAAGATCTCCTTTATTGTGGACAAGTTCATAAATCTTCTTATCAACAATGCGAAGGCTTCTCATAATCCTTCCAACAATAATATTCAGACAGATAACTGAAATCACAAGGCAGATGCTTCCCAGTCCAATCACCCATTCCCTTGCTTCATTTAAGGCGGACACCACATTGTCCGCGTCGTAATCGCATCCAAGAACAGCCACCACCTTCCCGCTGCTGTCCAGAACAGGCTGATAGACAGAAACAAGGTCTCCATCCTCTGTATGGTCTATATAGTCCTGCACATACTTACTGCCCTGAAAAACATCCCTAAGTTCTTCATAGGAGACTTCAAATATGTCTCCCGGGCTGGACTGGCTGCTGGTTGCATCTGTGTCCACACCGTAGTATACCTGCTTCCCGTCTGTGTAAAGGGTATACATAAAGGCCACTCCACAGTCTTCTTTCAGCTCTCTCATCTGTACAAGAAGTGTCTGGTACTCTTCCTTCCCTTCACTGTCCGGCCCTATTAATGCCACCATGTCTCCGTCTAACTGCTTCACGGCAAGGACCGCCGCCATGTCTGCCTGCTCCAGCCCTATTTTTACCATAGATTCTTCCATATGGCGGAAGATATTTATCCCCATGACCAGGCATATTGCGATAACCAGCAGACTTGACGGCAACAGGATTTTTACTTTGACTCCCGCTCTCCTTGTTTTTTGCTTCACTTAAAATCACCCTCCCCTGAACTTCCCCCCTTATTCCGTATTTATTCCAGCGTGTAGCTGTTTAAATACTTTTCCTGTTCCGGCGTAAGGACATCAATCTCCTTACCAAGAAATGCCAGCTTTCTCTTTGCTACATCCTGGTCAACCGTTCTGGGCACATCAATCAGCTTTTCTTCCAGTTCACTGCCATGTTCTACCAGATACTTTGCAGATAATGCCTGGATGGCAAAACTCATATCCATAATCTCTGCGGGATGCCCGTCTCCGGCCGCCAGATTTACCAGGCGCCCCTCTGCCAGAACGAAAATCCACTGTCCGGTAGGAAGTTTGTACCCCATAATGTTCTTTCTCTGCTCCCTGGTCTCCACTGCGATTTCCCTAAGCCTTGCCATGTCAATTTCGCAGTCAAAATGTCCTGCATTGCAGAGAATCGCCCCATCTTTCATGACCTTGAAGTCTTCCTCATCAATTACCTTATCGCATCCTGTAACTGTTACGAAGAAATCTCCAACCTTTGCGGCCTCATTCATGGGCATTACATCAAATCCGTCCATGACAGCTTCAATGGCCTTGATAGGATCAATTTCCGTTACGATTACTCTTGCGCCTAACCCTTTGGCTCTCATGGCAGTACCTTTACCGCACCATCCATATCCGGCCACTACGACAATCTTGCCGGCTACAATCAGGTTCGTCGTCCTGTTAATGCCGTCCCATACAGACTGTCCCGTTCCATAACGGTTATCAAATAAGTGCTTGCAGTCTGCATTGTTGACACGGACCATGGGGAATTTCAGTTCCCCTGCACGGTTCATCGCTTCCAGACGGATAATGCCTGTGGTGGTTTCCTCACAGCCGCCGATAATGGCAGGTATCAGTTCCGGCATCTGGGTATGAACCATGTTTACTAAATCGCCCCCGTCATCAATAATAATATTAGGGCCGGCCTCCAGCACGTGGCGGATGTGGGCGTGGTACTCTTCCGACGTGCAGTCATACCATGCATGTACCTCAAGTCCTGCTTTTACCAGCGCTGCAGCCACATCATCCTGGGTGGATAGGGGATTGGAGCCTGTCACGAACATCTGCGCGCCTCCTGCTTTTAACACCAGGCACAGATATGCGGTCTTTGCTTCCAGGTGGACGGAAAGGGCTATCTTCTTTCCCTCAAAAGGTCTGGTTTTGCCGAACTCTTCTTCCAGCGTGCGCAAAAGGTCGCAGTTCCTTTTCACCCACTCAATCTTGCGTTCACCGGATTCGGCCAAATTAATGTCTCTGATTTCACTGTTCATTTCCATTTCCTCCAATAAAATTATAAGAATTTTCAGCCGAATTTTTATTATAGTGATGGTCGTCTGTCCTATCATCACTTTTAATAAAAAACAGGCGGGAAACCTGCTTAATATTCTTTTTTGTCCAGTCCCATGCGTACGATAATCTCATTTACCTTCTGATATACCAGTTCCTCATCCAGCGTCAGCACTTTTCTGTTTTCCATCGTTACTTTTCCGTCTATGATAACTGTCTCCACTTCGGAACCATTTGCCGAATAAGAAAGTCCTGCTATCAGATTATTTCTGGGTGTCAGGGAAGGGGTATTCAGATTAAGGATTGCAATGTCCGCCTTTTTCCCCGCTTCAAGAGAGCCCGTCTCTTTCTCAAGCCCCAGCGCCCTTGCTCCGTTTATGGTAGCAATGCGGAAACCTTCCCCTGCGCTGACACACTGGGGAGTCTTTTTCACTCCCTTATGAATCAGGGTAAGGAGGCTCAGCTCATGGAACAGGTTCAGGCTGTTATTGCTGGCCGCGCCGTCTGTTCCCAGGCACACATTAATACCCTTTTCCAGCATTTCAGGAACAGGGGCAAAGCCATTGCCCAGTTTCATATTGCTGGCAGGATTCGTCACCACGCTGACATTCTTTGCTTTCAGAATATCCATGTCGCTTTCCGTAATCTGCACACAGTGCGCGGCAATTGCCGGAACGTCAAACAAACCGTTTTTATCTGCCATCTCAATCGGAGAACATCCATATTTCTCTTTAATCTGCTGTATCTCGCTTTCACTTTCTGAAAGATGCACATGGATTCCCATGTGGTTTTTCTTTGCCTCGCCGGAAACAATACGCATATAAGCATCATCGCAGGTATATGGCGCGTGAGGGCCAAGCATAAAGGTCAGTCTGTCGCAGTCTTTTGCCGCATCCCTCTCTTCATATGCCTGGCAAAGCCGCATCTGCCCTGCCTCATTATCTCCTTCTCCTACCAGCCCTCTGGATATCACCGCGCGCATACCGGACTCTTTTACCGCCTTTGTAGTCTGATGGATATTCATCTGCATGTCGTTAAAACAGGTGGTACCGCTTTTCATCATCTCGATAATTGCAAGGCACGCTCCCCAGTAAGTGTCTTCATCGGTCATTTTCTGTTCAATCGGGTCAATGGTTCCAAACAGCCAGTCCATAAAACTTAAATCATCAGCCACATTCCTCATAAAAGACATATAAGAGTGGGTGTGGCAGTTAATCAGCCCAGGTATGGCAAGCCTGTCCTTCCCGTCAATCACCTTCTCCTCCTTAAATCCTTCCGGTTTCTGTCCAATAGCAGCAATCCGGCTTCCCTCAATATAAATATCCGTTTCCCTCACTGCATCCTTTTCCCCTTCCGGCAATACTGCCAGAATGCTTTTCAGTACAATTCCCATTCTAATCCTCCATTTTTATTTATTTACAATATTTCTGTCCATGCCTTTAAGAAAGCTTTCAATATTTTTACAGGTTTCAGACACGCACCGCTCTCTCGCTTCGGTGCTTGCCCAGGCCAGATGGGGCGTAATAATCAGCTTATTACTGTCCTTTATCCGGCTTAAAGGGTTACTGTCCTTCATAGGCTCCGTACCAGTCACATCCAGCCCCGCTCCCGCAATATACCCTTTCGTCAGCGCTTCATACAAATCTTTGTCATTTACCACCGGGCCTCTGGCCACATTGATTAATATGGCGCTTTTTTTCATTTTCTTAAGGGCTTCCATGTCAATCAGGTTCCTTGTCCTGTCGCTTAGGGGGCAGTGAAGAGATAAAAAGTCCGCTTCCCTTAAAAGCGTATCAAAGTCCACCCTTTCATACTCCGTGCAGGTGCTGCTGCCGGAAGCGGAGTAAAAGATAACCCTGCACCCAAACGCCCGGGCGATAGACGCCGTCTTTCTTCCAATATTACCCATCCCCACAATTCCCCAGGTCTTTCCTGCAAGTTCCGTAAAAGGAAGGTCAAAATTGGAAAAGCGTTCCTGGGCGGCATATGCCCCGGACTTTACATACTCATCATAATGCTTAAGCTTCTCCAGCACATAAAAGCAAAGGGCAAATGTATGCTGTGCCACTGCATCCGTAGAATAATTCACCACATTGGCCACTTTGATTCCCCTGCTTCTGCAGTAAGCCAGGTCAACATTGTCATAACCTGTGGCAAACTCGCAGATCAGCTTCACATCCGCTGCATCCTTTAAAGTTTCTTCATTTAAAGGCGCCTTATTGGCAACAATAATTTCAGCATCCCTGACCTTTTCTTTTACATCTGCTGCCGTAGTGTTGGGATACATCGTCACCTCGCCGAGAGTTCCAATCTCATCCACCGAAATGTCCAGTCCCACACTATTCCTTTCCAAAACAACAATTTTCATATATGGTTTCCTTTATGATATATAATTGATGTGACGCGGCTTCTGCATCCCCGTTCTATTATTATACATAATTTTAGCTGTTTTGGACAGAAAAAAATGCGGAAATCAATTTTCCAAACTGTTTTTTATGATATCCGTCCCCGGAAAACGACGTTGGATTTCAGGTTGCTTAAAATACCTCTTGACATTTTGATATCAAATTGATATCATCTATATATCAAATCAAAGGAGGACTACGGTTATGGAAGAAAAAATATTAAAAAATAAGAAAAACGGCCTTTCCATGTTACTGCTTTTTCTGGTATTGTATCTTGCAGCAATCACAGCCGTTATTGTCGGCGCTTTCCGCCTTGAGAACGGCATGAGCCGGATTACATCCTGGTCAGGCGCTGCTCTGCTTATTGTCGGAATCATTTATCTGGCTATTGGATGGATTCCCTTTATGGGCCTTAAAGTAATCAAACCCCAGGAGGCGCTGGTGCTTACCCTTTTCGGCACCTATACCGGAACTCTTAAGGACGCAGGTTTTTATTTTGTCAACCCCTTCTGCTCCAGCTTCAACCCTGCTGCACGGACGAAACTGAACCAGAGCGGGGATGTAAGCGGCAGTGCCATGAATGGTCTTGCAATTACCTCAAAAGGTGCGGAAAGTTCCGTTGAATCTGCCAGCAGGAAAATTTCCCTCAAGGTTATGACTTTAAATAACAACCGTCAGAAAATCAATGACTGTCTGGGCAATCCAATTGAGATAGGCATTGCTGTCATGTGGAAAGTCACCGATACGGCAAAAGCCGTCTTTAATGTGGACAATTACAAGGAATACCTGTCCCTGCAGTGTGACAGCGCACTCCGGGATATTGTACGGATGTATCCTTATGATGTGGCTCCCAATGTAGACACTACCGGCGACGGGGTAGCTGACGAAGGAAGTCTTAGAGGTTCCAGCGAAGTGGTTGCCCAAAGAATCCGGGATGAAATCCAGAAGAAAGTAGACGAGGCGGGTCTTGAGATTCTTGAAGCCAGAATCACCTACCTTGCCTATGCACCAGAAATTGCCGCCGTCATGCTCCAGCGCCAGCAGGCATCCGCCATTATCGACGCACGGAAAATGATTGTGGACGGAGCTGTCGGCATGGTGGAAATGGCCCTTGAACGGCTGAACGAAAAGGAAATTATTGCACTGGACGAAGAACGCAAAGCGGCCATGGTATCTAATCTTCTGGTAGTCCTGTGCGGGAACAAAGATGCCCAGCCCATTGTAAATTCAGGAAGCTTGTATTAATATGACCGATAATGCTAAAAAACAAATTCCCCTCCGGCTTTCACCGAAGCTTTATAACGCCATTGCCGCATGGGCAGAAGATGATTTCCGTTCTGTCAACGGGCAGATAGAATATTTGCTGACAGAATGCGTCAGACAAAGGAAAAAGAACGGAAAACCGGTCCCCAGCGAATTTGATATTCCGCCGGAGCTGGATATCCAATAGAAAATCGTCGCCTGGCAGCGACGATTAAAGAGAATGCTGCGCATTCTCCCTCAAAAATTTACGCTGGCACAACTTTCTATAATATGAAATATCGTCGCCTGACAGCGACAATCAAAGAGAATGCTTCGTATTCTCCCACCAAATAAACAAAAGGAGACGGAAAAATGATTATTGTAAACACAGATTATATCAATGGAAAAGAACTGGAAATGCTGGGACTGGTAAAGGGAAGCACCATACAGTCAAAGAACATCGGAAGGGATATTACCCAGGGATTTAAAACTATCGTAGGCGGCGAACTGAAAGCTTATACGGAAATGATGAATGAAGCCAGGGAGCTGGCAACCAAACGTATGATAGAAGATGCAGAGCGTCTCCATGCTGACGCAATTGTCAATGTCCGCTATGCTTCCTCCGCCATCATGCAGGGAGCCGCAGAAGTCATGGCATATGGAACCGCTGTAAAAATTTGTGGTTGACAACACAGAATCCCTGCGTTATGATGAATAAAATTTAATAACACCCAAACCGTTGAGGCGGAGATAAAGGTGATGATGCTCCTACAGAGAGCCTGTGTTGCTGAGAACAGGTGGAAAACAAGTCATCAAATGGACCGCTGAGGGTGCAGTCAACAATGAATTATTTTATAATTCATCCAGTATTCTGCAACGTAAGGCACACGTCAGTTGTCAGGGATATGATGGTATCCTGTTAAGCGTACAGCGCAAGCTGTAAACCAAGGTGGCACCGCGGATAGTTAATATTCGTCCTTGGCAGAAACTTATTTCTGTCAGGGGCGTTTTTTATTACAATAAGCTGTCTCGTGAAGCATGACAGCTTCTGACAGCCTTTCTGTACAGAATACACTTGAAAAGAAAGGAAACAGGAAGAATGATTAAAGAAGCAATTGTAAAAATCGTAGACAAACAGGACTTAACTTATGACGAAGCCTACACCGTAATAAGTGAGATTATGAACGGTGAAACCACACCCACACAAAACGCGGCGTTTCTGGCCGCCTTATCCACCAAGAGCACCAAAGCCGAAACAATTGATGAAATTGCAGGCTGCGCTGCTGCCATGCGCAGCCACGCATTGAAAGTGAATCACAATATGGATGTTCTTGAAATCGTGGGAACCGGCGGGGATAATGCCCAGACTTTTAACATTTCAACTACCTCTGCTTTAGTTGCCGCCTCCGGCGGTGTTAAAATCGCCAAGCACGGCAACCGGGCGGCTTCATCCATGTGCGGGACAGCAGATTGCTTAGAAGCCCTCGGCGTGAATATCGACTTGTCTCCTGAGAAATGCATTGAACTGCTTGAAAAAACAGGTATTTGTTTCTTCTTTGCGCAAAAATACCATACATCCATGAAATATGTGGGAGCCATCCGCAAAGAACTTGGAATCCGCACCGTATTTAATATTTTAGGCCCTCTGACCAATCCCGCTTCCCCCACTATGCAGCTTCTCGGGGTTTATGACAAGTCCCTGACAGAGCCTCTTGCCAGAGTGCTTTCCAGCCTTGGGGTAAAGCGCGGCATGGTTGTCTACGGCATGGACAAGATGGACGAAATATCAGCAAGCTCCCCCACCTATATCTGCGAATTTAATGAAGGGAACTACCAGACCTATACCATTTCACCCGATGATTTCGGCCTTGACATATGCCGGAAAGAAGACCTCAAAGGCGGCTCCCCGGAAGAAAATGCCCAAATCACCCTTGCTATATTAAAAGGGGAAAAAGGCCCTAAACGGGAGGCTGTTCTGCTAAATGCCGGAGCTGCCCTCTATATCGCCCGGAAAGCAGACACTTTTGCCGACGGCATTAAGCTGGCCGGACAACTGATAGACTCCGGCAGTGCGCTTGCCACATTAGAAGCATTCAAAACCGAAAGCAATAAATAAGTTTTCAGATCAGAAAGGCTCATGAAAGATATGTCGACTATTTTGGATACCATAGCTGAATATGCGCGTGTAAGGGTAAAAGATGCAAAGGCAGTCCGTTCCCTTGAAGAAACAAAGCATCTGGCTCTTTGTGCTGACTGCAATACAGGCTTTCCCTTTGAAAAAGCCTTGTCCGCCAAAGGAATTAGCTTCATCTGCGAATGTAAAAAAGCATCCCCCTCCAAGGGGGTGATTGCAGATGATTTTCCTTACCTCAACATTGCAAAGGAATATGAGCAGGCGGGGGCATCCTGTATTTCTGTACTGACCGAGCCTAAATGGTTCTTAGGGAAAAATGAATATTTAAGACAAATTACACAGGCCGTATCCCTTCCCTGCATCCGCAAGGATTTTATAGTGGACGCGTATATGATTTATGAAACAAAGCTTCTGGGAGCCAGCGCCGTTTTGCTCATCTGCTCCCTGCTTCCGACACAAACCCTAAAGGATTATATTGGGATTTGTGACCGGCTCGGCCTTTCCGCCCTTGTGGAAGCCCACGATGAAGCGGAAATAAATTCCGCTATAGAAGCAGGCGCACGCATTATAGGGGTAAATAACCGCAACCTGAAGGATTTTACCGTGGATATAAACAACAGCGGACGGCTTCGTGCCCTGGTTCCGGAAAATATCCTTTTTGTTGCAGAAAGCGGCATAACCTGCCGGGCGGATGTTGTGTCTCTGGAAAAGGCCCATGTAGATGCTGCGCTTATTGGTGAAACACTTATGCGCTCCGGCAACAAAAAAGCTATGCTTGACGAACTGAAAGGAACTGCATGAAACTATGACAAAAACTAAAATCTGCGGCCTGAAGACAGCGGAAGATATTTCCTATGTAAATGAATGTATGCCGGACTATATAGGATTTGTATTCCTAAAAGGGCGCCAGCGTTATATTTCCCCACAGGATGCCGCCGCTTTAAGAAAAATCCTAAATCCTGCCATCCAAAGTGTGGGTGTCTTTGTCAATGAGCCTGTTGAAAATGCAGCGGCCCTTGTAAACAACGGCATCATCCAGATTGTCCAGCTTCACGGACAGGAGGACGCATCTTATGCCCTGAAACTGAAAGACCTTTGCAAATGCCCTGTCATCAAGGCTTTTATCATTAAAACCGGGGATGATATCAGAAACGCCCTTAACTATCCCTGCGACTACCTGCTGCTGGATAACGGGCTCGGCACAGGTAAAACCTTTGACTGGTCGCTGATACCGGATATCAGTAAACCCTTTTTTCTGGCAGGCGGCCTGACCCCGGAAAATGTCCGGGACGCTATCGCCCTCACCCGCCCTTACGGGGTTGACACCAGCTCCGGTGTGGAAACCGATTGCCGGAAAGATTATAACAAAATCAAAGCATTTATTAATGCAGTAAAAAATGAACAATAACGCTTTTACTCTAAGTCCAGCTAAGAAATGTCAATAGGTAAAATGAAAAATGTTTAAAAAGTATTTTTCAAGCAGTTGATGCAAAAAAGGGTAACTTTAATAAGCCCACCCCTGTGGAAAGTTTCAAAACTCATAAAAATTTGTTAAGCTGCGCTCTGTACCTTGTCAGGATGCGCTGCCAGATACCGTTTACAGTGTTCCTGAGGAGTGATGACCTCAAACGGCTTATTGTCCCGGAGCATAGCAAAGATGATGTTGCAGATCTTGTGCATTACAGCTCCGACAGCCACGTTTTTCTTCTTTGCTTTGCATTTATCGGTATAATAGCTGTGGATGACCGGATTTACAGGTATCCCGCTGCCCTTGTCCACCTTAAGGTTATTGAGCGCCACCATATGCAGGATGCGTCTGGCGAGGCTGGAACCCCTTTTTGACATATGTACCTTCTCCCCGTTGAACTTCCCGGACTGCTTCACGGCAGGATCCAGGCCGAAGTAGGCATACAGCTTCTTCGGGGAAGGAAACAGGTTAAAAGAGCCCATTTCTGCGACTAGGACAACCGCGCTCATGAAGCCTACGCCGCGCAGTGACTGGAGAAGAAGGATACGGTCATAGACCGGACTGTCTTTCAGGCCATCAACAGAAGCATGGATTGCTTCCATGATTGTGTCAAGACGTTTCTGGTACTCCCGGTAAGAGTCTATGTAGAGCCTTATGCGGACAGAATTGCTTTTCAGGGCCCGCCCAAAAATGGCGGCATCTTCCGCTGCGGTCCGCAGGGCATCATACTTGGCCAGGGCATACTTTTCCCCAAAACGTGCCGTGGAACGGATCATTTCCACCACCGTTTCCTTAGGGGCAGCAAGAAGATCCTCCGCAAGCGGGCAGGCGTCCAGAAGTTTTAAGGAAGTCTGGGTGGTGACCTTGCTGAAGACTTTCCGGTATGCGGGGAATGACACTTTCAGCTCAGCAGTGAGCTTCAGGACGACAGCGGACTGCAGATCCTTGAAGTAGTAGTAGTCCCGGACCAGGTTACGTAGGTCGATGACCTCATCATCAGGGATGATGGAAGTCTTCAGGGAAGCATCCAAACCGACTTTGGCAGCTTTTTTTGAATCAAATTTGTCATTATGCAGTTTTCTTACGTTCAGATTTGTGCTATTCTTAGTAATGATAGGATTAATGACAGAGCAGTCAAAACCCTTATCGCGAAGGAAGCACAGGAGTGGGATGTGGTAGATCCCGGTGGACTCAAGGAAGCAGCGGCTTTTAAGAGAATACGCCTCTTGTGCTTCCTTTATTTTTGCGACGGCAAGCTCCCGGGACTGGGGATCGGAATGAACGATCTTAAAAGGTTTCCCGGCAAGGGTGCCGTTTGGGAGCATGATGGACATCCATGTGAAGTCTGCCCCGACATCAAGCCCGACTGAGAGATAGGGGATGCTTTCCAGCATCTTAAGTACTTTTTGGTATTGCATGGTTTTATCCTTTCTGGCAGGTATCCATTTCCAGAAGGCGGATACACAACCTAGCGGCTTATACAGGTATAGCCTGGGGCTTCCCAACCAGCCAAAACATAAATCACCACCGAATGGACTGACAGACTTAATTGGAGGTTTCACCAGCCGGAAGGCCGGTTCCCAAGGAGGCATCGTCAATGATCCTGCCTCAGTGATTATACCTCTATATTTTGTCTGGTGCATTAAGGAAACCTCAGACATGGTAAAAATTTTATCAATAACCTCTGATGAAAGGGGAACCCTCCTTCAGTTATTCATCAGATATGACTTTGTAACTTATTAACTTTATAGCTCTTGTGGCTATATCATTATTATACTAGGAGGTAAGATATGTCAAATTCCAAAGGACGCTTCGGAGTTCACGGCGGACAGTATATTCCTGAAACCCTCATGAATGCTGTGATAGAACTGGAAGAAGCCTACAACCATTACAAAGATGACCCCGGATTTAACCAGGAACTCACCACACTTTTTAACGAATATGCAGGCCGTCCCAGCCGCCTGTATTACGCCGAAAAAATGACCAGAGATTTAAACGGTCCAAAATTTTACTTAAAACGGGAAGATTTAAACCACACCGGTTCCCACAAAATCAATAACGTCTTAGGACAGGCCCTTCTCGCCAAAAAGATGGGCAAAACCAGACTGATTGCCGAAACCGGAGCCGGACAGCACGGCGTTGCCACTGCCACTGCTGCCGCACTGCTTGGCATGGAATGTGTAGTTTTTATGGGAGAAGAGGACACCATAAGACAGGCGCTTAATGTTTACCGGATGCGCCTGTTAGGTTCCCAGGTGATTCCTGTCAAAACAGGTACTGCCACCCTGAAAGACGCCGTTTCAGAAGCTATGCGGGAATGGACCAGCCGGATTGACGATACCCATTACTGCCTTGGCTCCGTTATGGGCCCTCACCCCTTCCCTACAATCGTAAGGGATTTTCAGTCTGTTATTTCCCGTGAGATTAAACAGCAGGTCATGGAAAAGGAAGGACGGCTCCCGGATGTAGTGATGGCCTGTGTAGGCGGTGGCAGCAACGCCATGGGAACCTTTTACCACTTTATTGAAGACAAAGATGTGGAACTAATTGGATGCGAAGCTGCCGGACGGGGAATCGACACCTTTGAAACCGCCGCCACAATCAGTACCGGACGGCTTGGAATTTTCCACGGCATGAAATCCTACTTCTGCCAGGATAAATATGGGCAGATTGCACCTGTTTATTCCATATCTGCAGGACTGGACTATCCCGGCATCGGCCCGGAACATGCATGGCTCCATGATACAGGCCGGGCAAAGTATGTCCCCGTCACAGACGACGAGGCAGTAGACGCTTTTGAATACCTTTCCCGCACAGAGGGCATTATCCCGGCCATTGAAAGCGCCCATGCCATTGCCCATGCCATGAAAATAGCGCCCACCTATTCTAAAGAGCAGATTATCGTCATCACCATATCCGGGCGGGGAGACAAAGACTGCGCTTCCATTGCCCGTTACAGAGGGGAGGATATTCATGAATAACGCAAACCAGATTAAAGATGCCTTTGCAAAAGGCAAGACATTCATTCCATTTATCACCTGCGGCGACCCGGACTTGGAAACCACCAAAAAAATTGTCCGCAGTATGGCGGCAAACGGTGCCGATTTAATTGAACTGGGAATTCCCTTTTCAGACCCCACCGCAGAAGGCCCTGTCATCCAGGGCGCTAACCTGCGTGCCCTGAATGGCGGCGTTACCACCGACAAAATATTCAATATGGTCAGGGAACTGCGGGAGGATGCCTGCGCACCGCTGGAACTGCCTATGCTCTTCATGACCTACGCCAATGTGGTCTTTTCCTATGATGCAGAGAAGTTCATCCGCACCTGCTCTGAAATCGGGATAAACGGACTAATCCTTCCCGATCTGCCCTTTGAGGAAAAAGGGGAATTTGAGGATATCTGTCAGAAGTACGGTGTGGCGCTTATTTCATTGATTGCCCCTACCTCCGCAAACCGGGCAGCCATGATTGCCAGAAAGGCCCAGGGCTTTATCTATATTGTATCCAGTCTGGGCGTAACCGGCGTCAGAAATGAAATCAGCACCGGCATTTCATCCCTTGTGAAACTGGTACGGGAAAACACTTCCGTCCCCTGTGCAGTCGGATTTGGTATTTCCACCCCTGCGCAGGCCGCCGCCATGGCGGAAATCACAGACGGCATCATCGTGGGCTCCGCAATTATAAAATTAATTGAAAAATACGGCCGGGATTCCGCTGCCCCGGTAGGCGAATATGTAAAGAGTATGAAAGACGCCATATTAAATATTTAATTTTGAAGTAAAATACCCGGAAGGATAACCGCACAATCCCTCCGGGCATTTCTATTTCAATAAGCTGGCCCCCAAAATGTGGCAGCCTTTGATTATATTTGCTATAATTCTGTCTTATAATCTCTTAAGCAGTTCTTCCCTCTGCGCCTCATACCCGGGTTTTCCAAGAAGGGCAAACATATTCTTCTTGTAACTCTCCACGCCGGGCTGGTTGAAAGGATTTACCCCAAGCAGGTATCCGCTGACGCCGCAGGCAAATTCAAAGAAGTAGAACAATTCTCCTAAATAAAACTCATTTACCTCAGGAACTGTCACCATAAAGTTGGGAACCTGTCCGTCTGTGTGTGCAAGAATCGTCCCGTTCATGGCGCTCTTATTGACAAAATCAACGCTCTTGCCTGCAAGATAATTCAGTCCGTCAAGGTCAACAGCTTCTTCCTGCAAAATAATTTCCTCTCTGCTGGTTTCTATATTAATGACCGTCTCAAACATATTTCTGGAACCGTCCTGGATAAACTGCCCCATGGAGTGCAAATCAGTGGTAAGATCAACGCTTGCAGGGAAAATGCCTTTCTGGTCTTTGCCTTCGCTCTCGCCATAAAGCTGCTTCCACCATTCAGAAACAAAATGTACGCTGGGTTCATAATTTGCAAGAATTTCGATTCCTTTTCCCTTTCTCAGAAGGATATTACGCAGGGCCGCATACTTCACTGCATCATTCTCTTCAAAAGGAGCTTCCAGCGCTGCCTTGCGCCCTGCCTGTGCGCCTTCCATCAATTTATCAATGTCCGCGCCGCTGACTGCAATGGGGAGCAGACCCACGGCTGTGAGAACCGAGAAACGTCCGCCTACATCATCGGGAACAACAAAACTCTCGTACCCTTCTTCTACTGCCAGATTCTTCAAAGAACCTTTTGCCTTGTCGGTTGTGGCATAGATTCTCTTTGCAGCCTCTTCCTTGCCATATTTCTTTTCCATCATTTCTTTAAATACACGGAATGCAATGGCAGGTTCTGTGGTTGTGCCGGACTTACTAATCATGTTAATAGAGAAATCCCGCTCTCCAATCACATCCATCAAATGTTTAATATAAGTAGAGCTGATAGAGTTACCCACAAAATAAATTTCGGGCGTCTTTCTCACTTCTTTGCTCACAGTATTGTAAAAACTGTGTCTTAAAAATTCAATTGCAGCCCTTGCGCCCAGATAAGAACCGCCGATTCCAATTACCAGAAGGACTTCTGAATCACTCTGGATCTTGGCAGCCGCCTTCTTGATTCTGTCGAACTCTTCTTTGTCATAGTCTACAGGCAGGTCAATCCAGCCAAGGAAATCATTGCCTGCCCCTGTTTTGGAAACCAACAGCTCCTTTGCGTCCATAGCCAGCTTCTTCATGGATTCCACTTCGTGGTCCTTTACAAAGGAAGCAGCTTTGGAATAGTCAAATGTTACTTTGCTCATAATCATCGCTCCTTTTTTATAAATAAAATTATTTTAACTGCATCAACCATCATTTAGTGTAACAAATGCATATGGGTTTTTCAAGAATTTAAAGCATTTCTTTATTATAAACTGCTCTTTCGCCGCCTATAAACTTCCCTCTGGTTCTGGCACATACGAGATGGGCTTCCCCGATTTTTTTTGTTTCGATACGGACAGGAACCGCCACTTCGTCAAGATGCATGCCAATCAGCGTATCCCCAATGTCCATTCCTGCCTGGGCCTTTATATGCTCCACTGCCACAGGCCGGGCAAATCTCCCGTAAGCTGTGGTTCCGAAAGAACCGCCTGCTTTAGGCCGGGGCACCACATTGACAGCCGGAATCCTCTCCCGTCCTGCAAGTTCTTTTTCTATAATAATTGCCCTGTTTAAATGCTCGCAGCACTGTGCGGCCAGATACAGTCCATTTTTCACAGTTACTTCATAAATTCCTTCAAAAACAGCCTCCGCTGTCTCCAGACTGGAGGAAGTGCCTATCCTTTCCCCTGTTACCTCACTGGAGGAACATCCCACCACCAGAATATCTCCTTTTGATAAATTGGCCTGCGCCAGCAATTCTTCTACTGCCTGCTTCGCCTGTCTTTTTACCTCCGCCAGAAATGTCTCTTCCATTTCACCGCCTTCTTTCTATCCTTTTCTATCTGTAAGTCTGCCGACCGGGCCTGTCCTGCTCTGCTCCCAGCCGGTATCCCCGGGTCAGCCTCATTTGCTCCTTATGTCAGCCGGAACGAGAGCCGCCGCCTTTTTATCCCAGAGAATTTCCTTCTCTTCTCCAGCCTTCCATTCAAAAAATTCTTTCGCATCGCCATATTTTATGCAGACCTTCATACCTTTATCCGACCGGATGCTGCATCTGGCCAGAATACCTTCCTGCCAGAAAATATCAATTTCCCCGGCTCCCTGAATACGAAGCCCCTTCATGCTTCCGCTTTCCCATGCCTTTGGAAGCGCGGGCAGAAGTACTATCCTTGACAGGGTACTCTGCACCAGCATCTGGGCGATGGCCGCCGTAACGCCAAAATTGCCGTCTATCTGGAAAGGCGGATGCTTATCGAACAAATTATCATAGGTAGAACCGGCAAAAAGCTTTTCTATATTTTCATATGCTTTTTCTCCATCCCACAGTTTCGCATAATGATTGATAATCCACGCCCTGCTCCACCCGGTATGACCGCCCCCTGATGCAAGCCTGCGCTCTAAGGTCACTTTAGCCGCCTGTGCCAGTTCCGGCGTGCCATCCACGGTAATCTGTTCCGATGGATATAAACCATATAAATGGGAAATATGACGGTGTCCCGGTTCCAGTTCTTCAAACTCCTCCGGCCACTCCATAATATTCCCCCTCTTCCCTATCCGGGTAGGTATCAGTTTCTTTTGGGCTTCCTTCAGCCGCTCATTTAAGTCGTCCTCCACACCCAGTATCTCAGCCGCCTTCACACACTGGGTAAACAAATCCCGGAGAATCTGGTTGTCCATTGTCACCCCGTAAATATTCGCCCCTTTCTGTCCATTGGGAAGAATAAACGTATTTTCCGGGGAAACAGAAGGGCAGGTCACAAGATTTCCCTTATATTCCACAAGAAAATCCAGGAAAAACAGCGCTGCTTCCCGCATAACCGGAAAATTTTCCCTAAGGAAATCTTTATCCAGCGTATACAGATAATGGGTCCACTGGTGGGTACAGAGCCATGCGGCTCCCATCACCCAGTAGGAACCGGGAATCCAGTGATCCTGTACCGCCGTATCCCCGTGTATATCCGTATTGTGATGGCACACAAACCCTCTGCATCCATACATGATCCGCGCCGTCCTGCGTCCGTTTGGTACCATCTTTTTGATTAATTCAAATAACGGCATATGACATTCTGATAAATTACAGACCTCTGCAGGCCAGTAATTCATTTGCGTATTAATATTAATAGTATATTTAGAATCCCATGGGGGAAGCATATCCTGATTCCAAAGCCCCTGCAGAGTAGCTGGAAGCCCGTCTTCACGGCTGCATGAAATCAGAAGATACCGTCCAAAATCAAAATACAGCTTGGACAATCCCTTATCCGCCTGCCCGTTCTTTGCCCTTAAGATTCTCTCGTCTGTGGGCATTTTGTCATATTTTTCTATATCCCCCAGACAAAATTCCACCCTGCCATATAACTGACGGTAGTCCTCCACATGTTCCGCCAGCAGATGATCCCAGCCTTCCCGGCCTGCCCGCTGAAGCCTTTCCAGAATAGAAGGTTCAAGCATGGCCTCCGTCACACGGTAGGAAGTTCCTGCACAGAAATAAAGGGTTACGTCGTCCCCATCCTCCACTACAAGGTGCTCTCCAATCACCTGCACCTTTCCATTTTCCGTATCAGCCACCAGCATCATGGAAAAGTCAAATCCGCCTTTTCCCAGATTTCCGTACAGACAGATTCCCCTGGTTCCGGCCTTCTTCACACCGTCAAAAAACCGCCCTCTCTCCAGCCTTGCCGTAAAATGAACCTTTCCGCTTCCCTCTGCCCTGAAACGCATTGCCATCACATCATGGGGCTTTGATATAAATATTTCCCTTTTGTAAAGAGTATCCCCACAGGTAAACTTCTGTCTGTATATGGCCTCATCTAAATCAAGTTCCCGGTGGTAATTCTCTATTTTTTCAAGTCCCGTAAACTGGAAATAAATATCCCCTAACGTCTGATAAGGATGCATACTGTTTGGACAGCCTGACATGGACAGTTTCATCAGCCTTTCCGCTTCTCCAATCTCCCCGTCAAAAATAAGTTGCCTTATTTTCGGAAGCATGTTTCTGGCATCTGGATTATTCCTGTCTGCCCTGCCTCCATACCACATGCTTTCTTCATTCATCTGAAGATGCTCTTCCTCCACACCTCCAAAAACCATTGCCCCCAGCCTGCCATTGCCAAGGGGCAGCGCTTCCTCCCATTCACTGGCTGGTTTCCTATACCATAATTTACTCATAAACCTGCTCCCATAAAAAAGTTATTATTGCTGTCTGCAGACTCTTTTTCCATAAATTCCTTTACGACACGTATTTCCGTTTTTACTCTTTCAGATTTTTTACCGTTTAATTATATATATTCTAACGTTTTATCAATATTTATTATCTCCAGTTTTCTATAATTATAATATGCTTTTCTGTAAAAAACAATCTTCCGCCTTATTTTCTTACTTATAATTCTACTATTATTATTAAAAATTTATTTTTTATATATTTTATCTCTAATGCTAATATACAAATATGCCGATAACATTTTTGTATTATACTCTTATAACACTTTTTCATACTGAGACTCGTAAACAATTAAATCATAGGGTTATTCCTTTGATTACATGAAATGTTTCGGGGGGGGCACGGATGCTTTCAGTAAAAACAAATTTGGCCGCATGGAATGCGGCCCGGCATTTAAAAACAAACTCTAAAACGCAGACCACGCTTACGGAGAGATTATCTTCCGGTTACAAGATTAACCGTGCGGCAGACGATGCCGCAGGGCTTTCCATTTCTGAGAAGATGCGAAGGCAGATACGGGGTCTTACGCAGGCGTCAGCCAATGCCCAGGACGGTATTTCCATGGTCCAGTCCGCAGAAGGCGCGCTCAATGAAATCCATGAAATGCTTCACAGGGCCAATGAACTGGCTGTCAAAGCCGCAACCGGTACCTTAACAGACAACGATCGTTCTCTGATCGATCTGGAAATACAGCAGATCAAGAACGAAATTGATAACACATCAAGATATACTGTATTTAATGAGCGCAGACTGTTTCCTGACGCCGGGTATTCGCCCAGGTCAGCTATAGATATGCAGAATTATGAATATAAACTTACCATTGATTTTGCAAACCAGTCTGTATCGGTGGACGGATTGTCAGATAATACAATGGCCCGCGCCCCGGGTGTTACTGTCAGCAGCGGAAGCGCGCTGGCAGATAAGATTGCAAATACTCTGGTTCCCAGTGCAGTCAATTCCATCTTTCAGGCTTTCCCGTCTTTCCAGACTGCACAGGGTAGTACACAGATTCAACTGGCATTGAATATATCCTTCATAGACGGTCCCGGAAATACGCTGGCTCTTGCCGGATACAGGTACAGCTATGGCGGCGGTCCGGCATATTCCATGTATATTAAGGTGGATGCCTCCGACTTCAATGATGCGGACGCAAGCGGAACCGGCTCACGGGCGGAGGTTCTTGAATCTACCATCACCCATGAACTGATGCATACGGTCATGCAGTATAACCTGACCGACGGCATGAGCGGAAGAAAAGGTGAAAAGTACCCGACCTGGTTCACTGAAGGGACGGCACAGCTTGCCGGAGGCGGCTTTACTACTGGATGGAACAACGAACTGCTTCTTTATGCAGAGCGGCTGACCAGCGAAAATGATAACAGTCAGGATGGAAATATCAGTAACTATTTAAAGAAATTCAGCGTAACCGGCAGACCTTACGGACACGGCTATCTTGCCTGCGCCTATATTGGTTATCTTGCAAACATTAAAAATGGCGGAACAACGGATGTAACTGGAGCCAATATTGCCCGGGGAATGGATTTGGTCTTTGGGGATCTTCTTAACGGCAAGAGGTTAAACAATGCCATCTATGACCGGACGGGAATGACAGAAGCCCAGATTAGGGGTCTTTTTAGCGCCGGTGATGCAGATTTGACGGAATTTGTCAGGAAGTTAACTTACGAATCCAAAGACGGCGCCGGTTCCGTTATATACGGCAGCTTATCAGACGGGGGAGCCGGAACGCCAGGCTATGCCGGCAATTTTTTTATTGACCCGTCCCAGATTTCATATGACTTTTCAAGCGGTGCAGCTAATGTACCCATTCAGGTGGGCGCTGAGGCCGGACAGCACATTGACATAAACTTCTACCAGATGAGTGCGGATGCTCTTGGACTGGGAGAGATGAATGTGAAAACAACGCAGGATGCCGACGATGCCATTAATTTAGTTAAAAATGCAATTATTTATGTAAGTAATGTAAGAAGTTATTACGGCGCAATCCAAAACCGTCTTGAACACACTATAGCCAACTTGGATAATGTGGTGGAAAATACAACTACGGCAGAATCCCGCATAAGGGATACGGATATGGCGGAAGAAATGGTTAAATTTTCTAACAACCAGATTCTTTTACAGGCAGGTCAGGCTATGTTAGCTCAGGCAAACCGCCAGTCAGATATTATTCTGGGGCTTTTAAATGGTTAACCGTATCTGAGAAAGGGGCATAAATGGGAGAAATTGTAAAAGTAACCTGCTCCTCATGCAGGGCAGACTGGCAGTGTATAACCGGATGCGGAATTATGCACGGGACTTTAGAATCGGTGGCTGCTATCTATCCGGAGGATATCCAGAAGGAAATCAAAGAATGTGTGGGAGATACCATGTTCCCTCTGTATGATTTTGGATTCCAACTGTCCCACTGTAAACACTGTAACAGTATAACAAGTGTTCCGGTATTGACATTACCGGATGTACATAAGGAATTTGTTGGAAACTGCAGTAAATGCGGCAGCAAAACAGAACTTATCGGGGACATAGAAAACATTCCATGTCCCGCATGCCACAAAGAATCCCTTTCTGCAAAAGAAAACGGGATGTGGGACTAAGAAATTTATAATAATTAAATTTTATCCCCGTAAGAATCAGGATTGTCAGCTTTCCTGTCCTTACGGGGATAAATTTAAAATAAAATATAGATTTAAAATTAATTATAGATTTATTTTATATCATGCCTTCTTTTATCACATCATGGTCACGCAGTATTTTCTCCACCACAGTTCCTTTCACCACATGCAGGATGGGCTTCTTCAATGCGTTTAGCGGCCCTGGCAGTTCTATCTCCAGAGGGGACTTGCCGTCCATAAGCTTTACGCTGCTGTCCAGCAGTTCACGGATATCGTAAACACTTCCCCAGACTTCCGGCACACCCCGGTCCACGCCCAGCAGCCCGTACACAGCTTCCATGGCTGTCCTTACAGAATACTCAGTGGTAAACACAGTATCCCTTGGGGTTTCTGCAAATTGTCCCAGGAATGCAAAGTTCACACATCCGTCAGGAATAACGTCGGGACGGTCGCCCTTGGCTCTTGGCATAAAGAATGCCGTAATGTAAGGCATCATGGTAGGAACACATACCGCGCTGTTCTGCGCCAGTTCCGGGATATCCTCTACGGGTACTCCCAGGTGGTAGAGCCATTCCTGTGTAATTTCCATACCAGTACATTCCCTCATGGGCTTCTTGATAAAATCGCCGGGAACATCCGTAAACAATCCGTATACCCAGACACATACCTTATCCTTATCCTGTTCTTTAAACTGTCCCTGCCTGTTGATTGTCCAGCTCATCAGCCAACTGGAATCCATACAGCTTACAATACCTCCGGTCACGACGCGGCCGCTTTTCGGGTCACGTTTGCAGATATTTGTAATATAAGGAAGAATCTTATCGTCCAGGGTTGTGACAGTGGCAGATTCCCAATTTGTCTTTGCCACATCCGAGCAGAATTTTTCCGGATGCCCAAAGGAAGGATCCTGTTTTGCAATATTTTTCCACAGGCTCCAGCATCCGCTGGTTCTCACTTCTGCATCCCCGTTAGGCGCATGATTCTGATCCCCATAAATGGTTCCCTCAGTGCAGCTCCCATTGGTCACGAATACAAGGTCGTTTTCGGTAAGCATAATTCCCTTTTCCACGCCTTTTACTTTACATTCAATTGCCTTTGCAACCTTCCTGTCATTTTCAAATTCAAAAATAACGTTAGTCACTTCCGTATTAAACTGGAAATCAACGCCTGCCTCCTCAAGATATTTCTGCATAGGAAGAATCAGCGACTCATACTGGTTATATTTCGTAAACTTAAGGGCGCTGAAATCGGGAAGCCCTGCAATATGATGAATGAATCTCTGGAAATAAAGCTTCATTTCAAGGGCGCTGTGCCAGTTTTCAAACGCAAACATGGTTCTCCAGTACAACCAGAAGGTGGAGTTAAACACCTCGTCATCAAAGACATCTTCAATAGTCTTATCGTACAAGTCTTCGTCCTTAGTCATAAATAATTTCATGATTTCCATACAGCCCTTCTGGCTTAAGTTAAACTTGCCGTCCGTATGTGCATCTTCGCCGCAGTTTACCGTAGCACGGCAGAGGGAATAATTGGGGTCTTCTTTATTAAGCCAGTAGTATTCATCCAGCACAGAAACACCGGGAGTCTCAAGGGAGGGGATACTGCGGAACAAATCCCACAGACATTCAAAATGGTTCTCCATCTCACGTCCCCCGCGCATAATGTATCCTCTGGATGTATCAAAAATCCCGTCACAGGCGCCGCCTGCAATGTCCATGGCTTCCAGAATATGAATATGGGAACCCGGCATCTGGCCGTCACGTACCAGGAAACATGCGGCTGCCAGTGAAGCCAGACCGCTTCCGACAATATAAGCATTTTTGTCGTCTACTCCTTCGGGCTTTCTGGGTCTTGCAAATGCCTCATAATTGCCGTTGGAATAGTAAATCCCTTTGCTGTTCTTTTCGTTTTTTCCTATTTCAGTATTCCGGTACTCCTGCTTCCGGTCAGCTTCTTTTTTCATTGCCACTTTCTTTTCCGCCTTTTTGTGGTTTTTTGCTGCAACAGCAGCTACACCCGCGCCTGCTGCAATGGCTGCCATGCCAAGTCCTATATTCCTTTTTCCTGCCATATTTATTACCGCCTTTCTTTTATTGTTTTACATTTGCTTTGCTTCATGGGTATATATTATCTCCTGAAAAGCTATTTTTCTATTTACAAAACAGGCGGAATGATAAAAAATTTATCATTCCGCCTGTTTTGATAAAATATCTTATTTTTTTACCTGCTCAAAGTTCTGGATAGAATTTGTTATATTTCCCCGCAGGGCTATGCTCATCTTTTCCACAATTACTTTATAATCGTCCTTCATCCCATTACTTATCCAGTCCAGAATCACGCCCACGAAGCCATACTTATAAAACTCTGCGATAAATATTTTGTCCTCTTTTGGCAAATCAATTCCCTTACTTTTTTCTTCTACAACACCCGCTATCAGATTATAGGTAAGCTTGTAAAGATAGTTTTCTATCTTTTCCCTGCTGGTACAACGGTAAATATTTAAAATGAAAGGTTTATTTTCCAGAACAACCTCAAAAATCTGGGTCATGCCTTCCTGCCAGGTATCGTAGGTCTTTTTGCCCTGCAGGGCACGCTTCCCATCCTCAACGCACACCCACTCAGCCAGATCATAAATATCTTTAAAATGATAATAAAAGGACATCCGGCTTATACCACAGTCTTTCGTCAGGTCACTAATGGTTATCTTGTCAATTGTTTTGTGGAGAAGCAGCTTTTTAAGGGAATCCTCCAGCATAAGCTTTGTTGTGTTAGGCATCCCTGTTCCTCCCATATTCTGTTAATACTTTCTTAGCCTCCGCCACAATCTCCGGGTCTGTTCTGAATATGCTGTATTCACTCATGGCAGGAAGCCCCATGGGAACCCCTTCCTTCCGGTAATCCATGCCGCTGTCCACTATCTTTTTGGCTGATAAATGATAACTTGTAATATCGGTCTGGTCAAGAAATTTCCTGATAATATCGGGCGTAACCCCTGCTCCTGCCATAATCTCCGGCCCCTTAATTTCTTTCTTAAGCCCACACAACTGTTTCAGCAGCGGCATACCCTTTAGGCAACTGCTTTCCTGCCCTGATGTAAGTACTGTGTCTATACCAAGTTCCGCCGCCTGCCTGTATACCAGAAAGGGGTCGGCACACACATCAAAGGCCCGGTGCAGCGTCACCTTCATTTCCCCGGCTATTGCAGTCAGCTCTTTCATCTGCGGCATATGAAGGCCGCCGTCCTTTGTAAGGCATCCAATCACAACCCCCTGCGCTCCCGCTTTCCCAAACAGTTCCACTTCTTTCTTAAGAATCTCAAATTCATGCCCTGAATAAAGGAAATCCCCAAAGCGAGGCCGCAGCAGTACCCGTATGGGAATATCGCTGTAGCGCCTTATCTCCTCAAATAATGCAGGGCTTGGGGATGTACCTCCGATTATCAGCGCTCCGCACAATTCCAGCCGGTCCGCACCGCCCTTCGCTGCTGCCAGGGCAGATTCCACACTGTCCACACAGCACTCCAATATATATTGTCCCATATGAAACCTCCTGAATTTTTATACGAAAAAATTGTAGTCCGGCGGCAAAAAGAATAATTTTGCCCCACAACTGCCTTAAATAAATTGTAACATAGAAATATTTTAATATAAATATAATAAACATCAATAATGACATGCTGTCCATTTTGTGTTAAAATTTTAATAAATTATCTAGGGGGGAGGCTCTCATGAATATACAAGAACCAAATAACAATTTAATCGAACACATTATAACACTATTAAATGTCCCGGAAAACAGCGATACAGCTTCTGACCTCCAATCAGAAAATACCAGCCCGGGTACTCCACCTTCTTTACTGGAATCGCAAGAACTTGAAACTGCCTGCGGAGTGATAACGTTTATGGATGAAATGCCAGGCGGCTTCTTAATTTACCGCGCAGATGATAATGAGCAGATTATCTATGCAAATAAAGCGCTTCTTAGAATTTTTCAATGCGATACCATGGATGAGTTCCGCGAGATGACAGGCAACACTTTCCGGGGGCTTGTACATCCTGAAGATCTGGAAGAGGTAGAAGAGAGCATCAAAAACCAAATCAAAGGCAGCCAGTTTGATTTGGATTATGTGGAATACCGCATCACTGCCAGAGACGGAAGTATACGATGGATTGAAGATTACGGCCACTTTGTCCATAGTGACAAGGTTGGGGATGTTTTCTATGTATTTATAGCTGATGCAACAGAAAAAAGAAACCGCCAGATTACAGAAAAGAATCTCTTTATGGAGAGGGAAAAGAAGATAAAGAATCTTCTTGACGAGTATAATAATGAGAAAGATCTTATTAACCAGGAACATCTACGGCGTCTTGAGGTAATTGAAGGATTAAGCATGAATTATGAATCCATCCTTTATGTCGATCTGGATTCAGATAAAGTCCTGCCTTACCGTTTAAGTTCGCGGACTGAGTATCAGTTTGATAAAACCCTTCACGCCCGTGGATATCTCTGGTATGCTTCCGACTATATTGCTACCTGGGTTCATCCCGATGACCGGGAAATGGTTACTCAGGCTACTGAACCTGACCAAATACGCCAGAAGTTGTCAGAAAGCAAGACCTATTGTGTCAATTACCGCATTATTGCGGATGGCGAGACCCAGTATTTACAGCTCCGTATTGTAAATGTGGGACGCCAGGATCATATTTCCCAGCTTGTCTGGGGATACCGGAGGATTGATGAGGAAGTTCTGCGGGAGATGGAGCAGAAGCAGCTTCTTGAAGAGGCTCTTTACAGTGCCAATCTTGCAATTGTTGCCAAAAATACTTTCCTGTCCAATATGTCCCATGATATGCGGACGCCTTTAAATGCCATCTTTGGTTATACTGCGCTTGCCAAGGAACATATAGACAACAGGAATTCCGTACAGAATTACCTCAATAAGATTGAAACCTCCAGCAGAGAGCTTTTAGCTTTAATTGAAAAGGTTCTGGAAGTCGCATGGACAGAATCCAACGATATACGCATTACAGAAAAGGAATGTAATCTTTGCGACGTTATGCAGGATCTCCATCAGTCCATGCTTTCCAAAGCCTTAGATAAGAACATAGACTTTACTATCAATACTGATAAACTTGAGCATTATGATGTCTTCAGCGACCCGGACAAACTGAAACAGCTCCTTTCTTACCTGATTCATAATGCTGTGAAGTTTACTAACTATGGCGGAAAAGTCAATATGACTATTACAGAGATAGAAAATATATCAAACGACTTTGCCGTTTACCAGTTTGTAATCAAGGATAATGGCATTGGCATCAGTAAAGACTTTCTGGCTCATATTTTTGAACCTTTTGAGCGGGAGAAAAATACAACCTTCAGCAGTGTCTACGGCACCGGCCTTGGTCTTACGATTGCCAAGAATATTGCGGAAATGATGGGTGGAAGCATTGAGGCAAAGAGTACTGTCGGCAAGGGAAGTACATTTACCGTCACACTCCGTCTCCGTATACAGAACGAGCCGTTTTCTGATTTCTCTGACTTTGAAGATTTCTCCTTCCCTCTGCTGGATTTAAAGATTCTGCTGGTAGAAGACAACGAAATCAATATGGAAATTGAATCCGAAATATTGCAGGGTCTTGGCTTTTTTGTTGAAACTGCTTCTGACGGCAATGTGGCTGTCAAAATGGTTGAGGAGTCAAATCCCGGTGATTACGATATCGTCCTTATGGATATCCAGATGCCTGAAATGAACGGCAGACAGGCAACAGCGGCCATCCGCAGGCTTGATAACCCGGCATTGGCTAACATTCCAATTATTGCATTATCTGCCAATGCTTTTGACAGTGACAAGCGTATGTCCCTGGAGAGCGGCATAAATGCACACCTGACCAAGCCCATTGACGTTCCGTTACTGCTTAAAACAATGAAAGAAATATTGCAGGCCCGGGAAAATTAACAAACGCTTCAGCTTATTAGCAAACGCCCCGCAGCATACGCTGCGGGGTTTCTGATTCTGACAAATCATCCTATCTTTTGCCTATCTGTTTAATGGAACGCCCTACATAAATCTTAGGCGGCATGACACAGGAATAATCTTTGCTTTTACAATCCTTCCTTTCAATCATCTTGAGAAGGCGGTAAGCCACTTCCTGTCCAATCTGGTACCCCTGATGAATGGAACAGGTAATTCCCTCCTGCTCCCAGTCGTCTCCGGAATAATCAAAGCAGACCAGGGAATAATCCTCGGGAACCCTTTTTCCCTGCCCTTTCAGCGCCTGTCTCACCAGGCGGTAAATCATATAGTTGCAGCAGACAATTGCCGTACAACGGGGAATCCCTTTTAAAAATTTTTCTATGGAATGGATAAAACGGTTGTCATGGGCTTCGTTTGAAATACACCATTTAATATAATCATCCTGAAATTCCACCTCATATCTTTTCAATGCCGTTGCCATGCCCTGAAACTTTTCAATGCTCTGGTAATTATCGTAGATGAAGATTCCGGCTATATGTCTGTGCCCTGCCTTTATCAGCAGGCCAAGAAGCCGGTCGGCACACTGCTTATCATTGCTTATGACACGGGGATAATCTAAATCCTTATAATAATTATTGTAAAAAATAACAGGTATATTTTTCTGATATATTTGCTTATAACAGTCCAGGTTTGGATTCAGCAGGCTTGCCTTTACACCATCCACAATAAACCCCTGAAAATCCTGATGTACCACTGTCAAAAGGCAGCGCCGTTCATTGGCAAATTTATTATCCGTAAGAAAAATTCTAAGTTCTGCCTGATCCGGATGCAGTACGCTCCGGATTCCCTCTATCAGGGAAGAGTTTGCATGGGTATCCTGTCCCTGTAATACCAGCCCTACTTTAATCGTACCGCTGCTGCCTCCCAGTTCTTTTGTCAGGGCTGCTTCTTTATTTATGTAGGTTCCACTTCCCTTTACCTTACGAATCAGACCTTCCTGATCCAGTCTGGCAAGTGCGGTACGTACCGTCTCCCGGCTCACTTTAAGCCGGTGGCTAATGACGTTTTCCGATGGGAGTTTTGAATTATCAGCAAACTTATTTTCATCAATATAGGAACGCAGCCAAAGATATGTCTGTTCTGATTTTTTATCCAAAACCCCCATAAGGCCATCTCCTTAATCTGTAATTACCGGTCTTTTTCCTTCTGCTTTTTCTATCCAGTCAAGCAGACGCTTACGCATATCCGCTTTTACATCTGCATAATCAGATTCGTCCACTAAATTCACTAACTGATAGGGATCTTTTTCCATATCATACAGGAAATCATCTGCATAAACATCCGCTGATGCCACTTCACCGCCGTTCATTCCAGGCGCATAGACAGAATAAGTATATTTTGGCGTACGGATACATCTTCCAACCCGGCTTTCAGATATCTGTGCAAAAACCTGGTTTGGCCGGTCTTTGTCCTTCTTTTCTACTACATCCAGAAGATTTTCTCCTATCATGGCATCTCCCACATCCACTCCCGCCATAGCAAGGATAGATTTGGGAAGGCTCTCTGTGCTGACCAGTTCCTCCACTGTCACACCTCCCTTATAGGGGCCTCCGGCGATTACAAGAGGAACCCGAAGGCAGGCATCATGACAGGAACGTTTATAATCGTCGTTACCATTTAAGTGGCTGTCCCGGTTCCGTGTTTTAAAGTGGGAACCATGGTCAGATGCAAATATGATAATCGTATTTTCATACAGACCTTTCTCTTTCAACTTTTCCACCAGTTTTCCCAGGTTCTTATCCAGATTTTCACATGCCCCCAGATAATCGGGATATTCAATTTCCGCATCCCCTTTTAATGCCTTCAAATCCCCCGGCAGAACAAAGTCTTTAAATTTCTCTTTGGAGCCTTCCGGCCCTTCGTAATGTTTATGGTCATTTTGATGATGAGGCTCAATATGGGAAATTGTCATGAAAAAAGGTTTATTTACATCTCTTTCCTCAAAAAAGTCAAGTGCCAGATCCGTAATGCAGTCTGCCCGGTACCCCTCAAAATCTATCCGGTTATTATTTTCGTCAAACACGTATCCGTTATAGCCGTGGGAAGTGAATTCCAATACGTCCGCTGTACGCCAGAACCCGGTATATCCCCCTCTTAATTCACGGGGAATCGCAGTAATCGCATGGTCAATTGTGGGCGGTTTCTCAAACTCCCCGTCACTTGCAAGGTGCCATTTGCCGATATATGCTGTCTCATATCCTGCTTCTTCTATATAATCGGCAAGCGTCTTTACACCTTCTGGCAGCATGATATTGTTGCGGAAGCATCCTGTTTCTGTAGGATATTTACCTGTCTGGAACAGTGCGCGGCAGGGACCGCAAACCGGCTGGGGTGAAAATGCATAATCAAATTTTACCCCTTCTGCTGCCAGCCGGTCAAGATTCGGCGTAATATTTAACGGCTGTCCAAAACACCCGCACGTATCTGCTCTTTGTTGATCTGTAAAATAAAATATTATATTATAAGCCATTGACTTACCTCCATTTATTCTTCCTTTGTAATCTTACCATTATCGTTCATTTTATCCGAATCCAGGATAAGCGATCCCTGCAGTTTTTCGCACATTCATGATGTGCCTTCACTATAGCATATTCTATTTTTTTCTCTCAACAAGTTTTCACATTTTCTTTAAAAAGTTGTATGAAGCAGGCTACTTTCAGCAAATCTTGTCTAATTTATCAAATGAAATTAGTAATCTCGAAACATTATTTAAAAAACACAAAAAAATTCTAGAGATAATTCTGATAGTATGCGGCAATTTCTTCCAGCCTGTGAATCGTATATTCAAAAAACTCATAATAGGAATCACAAAAATAATTCTTGGAAACCCTGTGTCTCCTGCATCCATTCCTGCAGATGGGTAAATATTTACAACTCTTACAGTCCTCATGTATTACTGTGGAATCTTCTACAAAATGAATTTCTTTTCTCTTTTCATTAATTTCCTCCAGGGACATTTCATTCAGACTGCCAAGTTTATATTCATCCAACACATAAAAGTCACACGGATAGACGCCTCCGTCCGCCTCCACCACATGCTGACAGGAGCATATGCCGCTCATACCGCAGACATCCGGCTGCATGCGAAGAAGCATCTTTGCATACTCTTCAAACTGCTGTATATGCACAATAACTCCTTTTTTGAAATCGTTATACCATAAATCAAACAGCGTTTTCAGGAAGTGTCCGTAAGCTTTGGGCGTAAGTGTATAGGAAAAACGCTCTCTTTCCATTCCCAGAGGATTCAGGCAGGGTATAAACTGGAGATACATAAAGTCATTTTGCTTGAAAAACTCATAAATCTGTGTAATTTTTTTTGCAGTCACTGCATTCACTACCGTCAGAATATTAAAATCCACACCATACTTTTTCAGCAGTTCAATTCCCTCCATTACCCTGTTAAAGGTTCCCTGCCCATTCTTGTCAACACGGAAAGAATCATGGGTGAACATTGTTCCGTCCAGGGAAACCCCTACAAGGAAATTGTTTTCTTTCAGGAACTTCACCCAATTTTCATCCAGAAAAGTTCCGTTTGTCTGAATGGCATTTGAAATTTTTACTCCTTTTACGTTATATTTTTTTTGAAATTCTATAGATTTTTTAAAGAAATCAAGACCTCTCAAAAAAGGCTCTCCCCCCTGATATGCAATGGTACAGGCTGTGTCCGAAAAATCCAAAACCTTTTGGATAACCTTTTCTAAAGTTTCCTCTGACATAAATCCATAGGATTCCACTTCCCTGTTCTTTGTTTCATCGTGGTAAAAGCAATACTTACACTGCAAATTGCACATACCCGAAGCTGGTTTAATTAATACGCTGATATTAGGCATTGTCTCCTGTCCTTTCTTCTTCCTGATTAATTTTGCGAATTACACGGCATGGATTCCCTGCCGCCAGAGAATTTTCCGGGACATCCTTCGTAACCACGCTTCCGGCACCTATGACAGAACCATCCCCTATGGTAACTCCCGGAAGGACAATCACGCCGCCGCCCAGCCAGCAGCCGTTCCCTATTTTAATTGGACGCGCATAGGTACGGCAAAAGTACTCGTCCATTTCGGAATTCCAGCCGGGCGAAAGTCTTTCTGACAATTCCACAGGATGGGCTGCTGTATAAAGCTGCACATTGGATGCAATCAGCACATTATCCCCAATGGTAATTCTGTTGCAGTCCACAAATGTACAATTCATATTCACAGAGACATTATTTCCCAGATAAATGTTTCTCCCATAATCGCAGATAAAGGGCTGTCCCACAGATACATTTGTACCAATCCCTCCAAACAATTGCTTTAAAATCTCTGCCTTTTCTTTCTTCTGTTCATAGGAAAGGGCATGATACTCTCTAAGCAGCTTCCTTGTTCTGTTCTTAAATTCCAGAAAAACCTTGTCATGGCAGTCATAATATTCTCCCGCCATACATTTTTCTAATTCTGTTATACATTTACTTTTATATTCTGCCATATTACCTGTCACCTCCGTATCCTTTAGTAAAAAACATCCTGCTGCAGTTCAAGTAACAGGATGTTTCTTAAAAACAAACGCTGCCACGCTTCGCGGGCCGGTTTATTGTAATAAAATTCTATCTGCGCACCCATTTCCCAAAAAGGGTTTTTTTGTACTTGAGCAGTTCCTCCTTTGCTTCCTGATAGTTCCCGGCTTTCTGCAAATACTCCACACCCTTCTTAATGTCCTCGGGTACGCCGAGTCCCTGTCCGTAGATTACGCCCAGCATATAAAAGGCTTCCCTGTTGGTCCAGTCTACCTGTTCCAGAAACTCTCTTGCCTTCACATAATCCTGCTGGGTTCCCCAGCCGCGGAAATAACATTTGCCCAGATAGCAGACGCCATACTTGGTGTTATGATCATATCCGTACTTCAAAAGCTGGAACGCCTTGGCATAGTCTTTCTCCACACCCTCTCCGTCATAATATAAAGCACCCAGACGGTTAGCACAGCCAATTCTTTTGCCGCTGTCCTTTTTCTGGGTCAGCCCTTTCTCATAGCACCGGGCCGCATAAGCTGCATCCTTCTGTGTTCCCTTTCCCTCTTCATAGGCACGGCCAATGCAGTACCAGCATTCCAACTGACCGCCTTCCGCAGCAAGTTTGTACCAGTAAAGAGCTTCTTCGGGCTGTCCTTTTTCCTCCAAATCCTCCCCATAAATCCACTGGTGGATAGGATATCCCATCTCCGCTCCCCGCTTAAAAAGATCTCTGGCAAGCTCCGGGCGGGGTGCAATAATATCCTCATCTCCCTGACTGTAATAGCGGTTCAGATTGTTGGCTGCAAAGTACATGCCGCCCCGGAATGCTTTCTGGAATAAATCCTCACATTTGGAAATATTCTGCCGGAGATATTCTTTATACTCCCTTTCGCTGGAAAAAGATTCACGTCCCTTTCCCTGAATCCGGATAAAATCCCACCAGAAATAAGAGTTTGCCACCGTATACTGGCTGAATGCATCTCCCATTTCCGCCTTGGCCTCCACACTGTCAAATGCTTCCTGAAGGTTTTCAAAGGGCATCTTTTTCTCTAAGGAAGGGGTCAGCTCTCCGGTGCGCAAAGCCACCAGTACGCCGATTCCGCTTCCCTGCTCCACTGCTCTGTGAATCAGGCTTACCGCCTTGTCATCATCCTCCGGAAAATCATGACCGCTCCATACATACTGACTACCGCAGTAGCACCGTGCCAGAATACAGGATGCATCTCCGTCCCCTGCCGCGGAAGCCTGCTCTAAGAGCGCAAACCCTTCCGCTCCTTTTCCTGCGCGCAGGTCATAATAAATGTACTTAAGCGCCTGTTCCACTGCATCACTAAAACATTTTCCCATAACTATTTTTCTCCCTGTTTTCTTTTATATTCTTTTTCCGCCTGCCTGGTGTAATCTTTCCATTCCTTCCAGTCAGGCTGAAATGTTCCCTTTGCAAATGCTGTCAGCCAGGCCGCCGCCTGTCTGTGGGTACACTGGTTCCTGAAATAACGCAGTTTATCTGAATCTGCCCTTGTGACTGATACCTTACAGCGTCCGTCCGATGCGTCGCCTCCCTGGATACGCATCCACAAATAACCGCCCTGCAGAGTCAGGTCAACCATCCGGTAGGTTCCATCCACCAGACCTTCCGCCGCAACCTCTACATCTTCCAGCGTAAACCTGTCATGGCTTTGAAACACTCCGGCCGGCGTCATAAGCCCCAAGTGGGGTGGCAGCACCACCCGCTTCTTGGGCTGCTCCTGCTCCATAAAAAGAGGGGTGGCTTCCCAATCTTTCATTTTGGGAATTTCTCCCCTAAGCCAGGCTTCCAGGATCCGCTCTGCGCTGGGGATATCCATCTGGCATATCCTGCCAGACTGTACCGCTTTCCCCGCTTCTCCTGTGGCTGTCATTTTCAGAAACAGTTCCGCTTCGCCAAGCTTCTCCATTTCCTGAAAGGATAAATCCTCCCAATCCTCCTCATAATATCCGGCAGAACATTCCATCTCCACATACCGGATACCCTCCCGTTCGACCGGACATCCAGCGGATAATGAAAAAGTTCCCTCCCCCTGGCTTAGACATTCTTCCATGGCCTCCCGGATCAAATCCTTCGTCACTCTGGAAGTCACCCTTCCATCAGGATAGGTAAGAATCATGTTCTGATTTATGACTGCATCTGCATTTCCAGCCTGGAAGGCCGCCAAATCCCGCTCTCCCTGTCTCACCCGGTACTCCCGGAGCATATTCTCCCACTCCATATCTGACTTCTGCACCCAGATATTATACTCGCTGTAGGGCCTGCGAAGGGCATCCGGCGCCCGCAGGGAAATACAGTCCAGAAGGGCCTGCAATTCTTTGGGATTGTGGAGGGTGGTAATCTGATGCTGTCTCCGGTCATCTAATATATGTAATTCCAGAATCCGGGTAGTATTTACCCTCTCTCCACTTCTGTGGCTCTTGATTTCATCCCTTCCAAAAAATACCCGGATACGGGGTATATAACTTGCCTCGTCCCCCAGCACCCATTCCTTTCCCACGGCCACTTTGTCAAACCACTGTCCGTTTGTCTCAATATCCCTGTCTACCATGGCAAACAATTCCTGCACCCCCGGCGCAGCGTCCGGGTAAGGAAGCTGGGAACGAATCGAATTGGCCAGCGTACTTTTTTGTGGAAAAAAAGCATCCCGCAAAGATGTGTAAGCTGTTCCCAGCCCTATGGCCAGAAAGAAAAGCGATCCAGCCCAGCCAATAATCATCTTTATATATTCCATATAATCCCATGCTGACTTATCCGCCTGTAATTCCATCCAGCTATAAATTCCAAGCGCCGCTCCAAAAAATAGAAAAAGCATTGCCAGCCATAACGACAGCAATTTGTTTCTTGTTATTCTCAGACAATAGCCGCCCTTTGGCATCTTTGGATTTTTCCCGCTCAAGATTTCTTCCCTCCTGTGTATTGCCTTTTTTAAGAATTATATCATATCTATAATACTATTCAAATCTCCACAATGCCAAATGATATGAGTCAATGCAAAATGCGGTCTGCAGAGACGGACGCCTCGACGGATATGAGACCAATTTTTATAAAAAGGACTGACAGAAAATAGCGGCTCCCGGTTCATCACCGGAGGCCGCTTCATCTTTGAATATCATCAATTCAATTGAATATCCATTGCGTATGCATAGGAAATAGTCTCTCCCGTCTTTGTGGCTTTATATCCTTTTTCCTTATGTGAGTAGTCGGAAATCTCCACTGATCCAAATGACTTAAACTTCTCGTATATACGGTTCAGCACGTCTATCTCTGCATCAGAAAGCACACCTTCAGGGATATCACACTCTGGAACTACCTGATGTTTTTCATAGTCCCCATCATAAAACACATCGATGTGGGCAATATGATCTGCTGCCATTTTTCCAAGAATCATATCAAAATGATCAGGCACTGGTCCATAAGGCAGATGTGCATATTTCAAACCAGATATTGATATCCCACTTTCTTTATAGAAAATCATATCCGAGTAGTTGAGCAACTTCATAAGCTTAGTTTTCAGTAATTCAGTGCTCTTATTCGCAAAAAAAAGAACCATGGCACAGAGTTTCTCATAATCAAAACCCTTGAAGCCGTTTTCCTCACATGGAACTCTTGAGAAAAACAGATCAAAGAAACGTCTGCCAACTCGATATTCTGTATCTTGTTCAAGTTTATCAACAGTATCAAGCAGTTTTGCCTTTTGCCTCTCATCAAGGACAATCTCGTTCTCCGTTAGATAGGTCCTCATATTTTCAGGCTCGCGCAAGAACAGAAGAAGACTATTATGAGCCTTATCTTGGATAGAGCCATTCTCATATCTGCAGATAGTCTTATCTCCCCAGTTCAAGAGTTTAGCAAAACTTCTCTGGCTTAGCCCATACTGTTCTCTTATTTTCTTGATTTCCTCCGGCAGCAAAAGTTTATGCTTTCTACGATATTCGTTATATGCATTAATAAGAGTGGCATTATCAAATTCTTCACAATAGAACTCTTCTCCACACTCAGCACAAACCAATACCTGGGCATCAACTTCGATTGGCTCGCCACAAACATCATAAGTTTCTTTCTTAATAACTACCTTAGTCTCGACTTCTTTTCCACATTCCTCGCAATATTTCTTCATCGACGCCACCTCCTTTCCTAAGCAAAATCGTCCTCGTGGAATCCAATACATTTCAGGATATCTTCTCCGTTCTCCTGAACAATTTTTACTTTTACGTAAAATTGCATCCCATCAATATTCTTTTTGAATTCCCAAATGTCTCCTGGACGATTAGGATCATGATCCTGCTTAGGGCCTTTGTAGTAATCACCGACAACAAGCCCTAAAATCTCATTCTTTGCATCTGTGATAGTAAGACCATGTTGCGCCAATGCTTGCATGTTTTTTCTTCTTGGAACAAAATCATATTTTCCTGCAGACAGTAGTCGCTTGACATCAGCAAGATATGCTACAATCTGTGCGTTGCTTGCCTGATTACTCACTCAGTCACCTCCGTGTACTTTATATTATACTCAAGGATCCTAAAAAGTCAATAAAAACGCGGTCATATGACCGCATTATATTGGATTACTTCTCTCGTGGTATCCTACACATGCCTGTCTTGCCCCAAATTCCTTGCTCCATACAAATAAATGCAGCTTCTATCTTTTTTCGATGCTCAGCCGAAGCAGGTACAGCCAGGTAATCTCTGACAGAACACTTTGGGAAAGTAATCTTTAATATTTCTGCCTCAGGCACACCAGTGACCTCTTGAAGCTTGATGCATATTTCATGGAAATATTGAGCCTCCTGCTTTCTGCTCCGATGATTGTAAATCACTGCACTCTGTCCCTGCTGAACATAATCCCTGACTTCTTCATAAAATGTATACTTGATACTCTTTGCAGATCTCTTACCAACAGACTTTACCAGCATTCCGTTATCCGGATCCACAAACACAATATCAACATCTTGTAAAAAACCCAACGCCCTATTATGCCATTCATCACGCATGGCAACGGTTACTGGATCATTATAATATTTTGCATTCTGGATAAGACTCTCTCTTTCCAAGGCATCTATTGAGCGGCCATCGGACTTCGCAATACTTGTGCTTGTAAAGTCCTAAGTAGACCAATCTTTCCAAAGTCGCCGATATCGCCGGCATATCTATCCTGCATAATTTCACCTACACAGCTTCCCCGAAGAATTTCTCGGCAATCTCGTCCAGTTGGCTTTTGATCATATCGAAATCCCCATCCAGATTCAACGTTCTCACTCCAATCTGATTCCCGCTCATCCGGTATTTTTTCTCAGGATATATTTCCTCATCCGTTCTGGCATACAGAAGCATACCAGCGACCTGATGTGGCTGTTCTGCCAGCTCAGCCTCTTTGTTCTTTACATAGGTGAATATCTGGTACAAATTCCCAGAATGAAGAGTATTCTTATCGTATTGCCGTTGTGTTGTATGAGCATAATATTTTGCATCGATAATCAGAGTCTTCTCATCTTTTGTAAGCATAATATCAGTCTGCATAACCGGGAGCATATCTCCAAAATCATCATCCAGTTGCCACGGTATTTGTGACGCATTAGCCGTCAACTCCGGATGCTCTTTACGGAAGTACTCCAGGATAAATTTCTCATAAAGTAGATGCATTCTCTGTTCATCGAGAAAATCCATGAACTTTGTTGTACCATCAGATTGAGTGCGAAAGTTAAAAGAGCTATGAAATTTCCAAAATTACAGAAAGCAATGTCAAAAACCGCAAAATATCAGGCTTTTGACATTGCTCTTACCGTTGCAGATTGCAAATTTATTATTTCGTGAAAGTTAAACAGAGTAAAATTTTTGATTCTTGCTTCGCGGCTTATCCGGTATTGTCATTACAATTTTACCTTTATCCAGTAAGGGATTCAGGTAATCGCTTCTGAATGTAGTTCTGTGTTTTATACCAAGAAACTTCATCATCTCATCTCTGTCTCTCGGCTCTTTGCAATATTCAAGCAGCGCATTAATCCTTTCTTCCTTTTGAGCGGTTTTTTGAGCGGTCGTTTCTTCTTTTTGAGCGGTACCGCTCAATTTTTGAGTACCATGCCGATAAAACACAACAACAAAGCCATCATCCGGTGTTTGAAATTCCACCCTGCATCCCGCTTTGTCGCAAGCATCCTTAATGCGCTTTAATCCTGTTGCAAAGCTTTCCATATCTTTAGAATAATATAATGTACGTGCAATTAGAGGATTTCTTCGAATTGGTCGTTGATTTCCCACCACATAACTTTCCGGTGTTTTATTTGCGGGAAAAGCACCCGGATTATAGATTTCAATTCTATTTTTGAAAATAGTAATTTCATTGCTCTGTCCACTGTCGAACATTCTATGCCCAAAAGAATTTGTAATCGCTTCCCTAATTGCATCCAACGGAATTTCCGGTATTTCTTTTCTCGTCAAATTTCCAAACTCAACACGCCAATCCATAGCATCAATAATATACTGCTCCGCTTTTTTCTTTAATTCCATAACAGAACCACTGTACCTTCGTATGTCAGTAAATGTCAAGCGCTCATCAGATGCAAATTTCGCAATCTGCAATTCATTGACAATACCACAATCACAAAAAAGAGCAGCGCCTGCATTTAAAAGATAGTTTCCCTCTATCAACTCCAATTTATCCAATACAGTTTTTACATCCGTGTCCTCAAAATCAATTCGCCCAGCTTCTTTTGCTTTTCTCAGATACTCCGCAAAAGCATTTTCATTTACATCGTCTATTGTATACTTAGATACTCTCTTCTCCCATGAATAGTCAACATTATCACGCTTACGTATCATAGAATCATAAGTATCCTGATCCATAACAAGATCTTCGTCCGCTACTCTTATTCTTGGAACATTGTAGGCAAGATACGGGCATCTACTGCCTTCAAAGCGAACTAAAATAGTCTCTCTGTCACCAAATGGTTGTATCTTTATTTCCGGATAAATAGCAGGCTTAATATGATTTCCGATTGCCTGACTTACTTTCCGTAGAGATTCATTATTAATTTCCTGCCCGATTACTGTCCCATCATTTTTCACACCAAAATACAATTCACCCTTCTGGTGCTTGTTCAAAATGGCGGCAATAGAAAACATCGCTTCCTTTAACTCGCCAATACTCTTTTTATATTCAATTTGCTCTGTTTCAGAACCAATATTTACTAATGCCACTATCATCACCCTTTATCCATTGATATTGTACCTAATTTATCTGCGAATATCAATGGAATTCTGCTTCTTAATATCAATATTCTTCTTGCAAAACAGTCATTTTAAACCAGTCTACATGCTCTACCTTGAACGGATGCCCTCGAAAATCATGCAGTTTGCTGATCTTTACATTTTCCGTCTGTACATTGTGATGGTCGAAAATCCCACATATACTCTTTTTGCTTGTCTGCTCCATCTGTTTGTCCTCCTACTTTTTAATTTGATTAGCAAAGTGTCTGATGAATACTGGCAGTTCTAAAATCAAAAAAGACCGCCTGCTCCACACCATAAAGATATAGAAAACAAGCGGTCTTTCGACTTACCTATTATTCAGTTGTTGATAAGATTTTTCTGTAATGATTGAGTTTGTGAACGATACATTTTTGTGTCCACTCATACGAGTTCCATAACTACGGACACTTTAATCTCGTGAGAAATCTCTTTTTTCTTTCCGATTTCAGGTGTTCGGTTAAACTTAAAAATCCTCGCAAAGTGCGTAAATTCAAGGATTTCTACGAATCCGTCCTTTGTAGACAACATGCGACTTCCACATGAATTGTCATTGGAAACATATCCACAACTCTTCCCTTCTTCAACTCATATCCCCCGTCACAAAGCACTTTCAAATCCCGTGCCAGTGTAGCGCTGTCACAGCTTACATATACGACTCTCTCCGGCATCATTTTCAGTATTGTCTCCAGGCAGGCCCCATCGCATCCCTTCCGGGGAGGATCCACCACGATTACATCCGCAGATATCCCTTTTTGCTCATACATTTCAGGAAGCACTTCTTCCGCTTTCCCCACCAGAAACTGTGCATTTTCAATACCGTTATCAGCCGCATTCTGTCTGGCGTCTTCGATAGCCTGGGGAACAATTTCCACCCCATACACCTGCTTTGCATTCTTTGCCAGAAACAGGGAAATTGTACCTATGCCGCAATACAAATCCCACACAGTTTCTTTTCCTGTAAGCCCCGCGTAGGAAAGTGCAAGGCTGTACAGCCTTTCCGTCTGCAATGGATTTACCTGATAGAAAGACAGTGGGGAAATGGCAAATGTAATTCCCCATCCGGCAGTTTCAAAATTCCTGCTTACATCCCGGAAATGAATTGTGTCTTTTATAGTACTGTTTCCCCAGAGGGTATGAATTTCCTTACCCATAATTGTATTGCCTTTTTCCCTGTTGATGCTTACCGATATGCTCATCATGCCGGCTATTTTGCTAAGGGACTCAATCAGTTTCTCCTGGGAAGGCAGATACTGACAGTCATTCCCTGCAGGTCTGGCATTAATTATCAGGCACACCATCACTTCCCCGCTTTGAAAGCCCTTCCGGATAAGTACATGGCGAATCACTCCCTCACCTGTAACTTCATTGTAGGCCGATACATGCTGGTTTCTCATGTAAGAAAGTATAACTTCCAGAATTTCTCTGTTTTCTTCCACCCCAAGGGCACAATCCGTATTGGCGATGATATCATGGGTTCTTCCCGCATAGAATCCGGCAATGGGATTTCCTTCCCTGTCCGTCCCTATAGGATACTGCGCTTTATTTCTATAATGAAAAGGTTCCTCCATCCCTACCACCGGTTCCATAATTTTGTCAATAAATGCAGGCGCAAAACCGCCAATCCTGACAAGATTATTTTTGACCTTGGACTCTTTGAAGCGTAATTGCTGTTCATAATCCATCGCCTGTATCTGGCACCCTCCGCACTGCTTATGAAAGGCACACTTAGGGGTGATACGAAAAGGAGAAGGCACAAGTACCTTCTCTAATCTTCCATAAGCATAGTTCTTTTTTACCCGGGTAACACGGATCCGGGCTTTATCCCCTATAATTGCATCTTTGACAAAAAAGGGATAACCGTCCAGCTTCCCTATTCCTTCTCCCTGCGCGGTTATATCCACAATTTCTACCGTCAGCATTTGATTTTTTTCATAACCCATGATTTTCCTCATTTCTATTTTCAAATCCAAAGGCACATCCCACAGTAACAAGCAAATATATACATAACCTGGTCTGTCTGCCGTCTATTTCAAACACGCTTTAAGACAGTTAATCCATGCTTGTGCTTCTTAAATTAGAATCAAACAGGCGGTTAAATCCCATCCATCCCGTTTCCGTGGAGTTTTCCAGTATTTCTGTGAAGGTCTGCAGCTTGGCATCCGTATTATCCGCAAAGTTAAGAGCAACCGCCTCCATAATAACGGGCTTTTTGGGAGAACCAAACTCATACTCCCCATGATGGGCCAGTATGCAGTGTTTCAATTCGCTGGCAAGCATCACAGGAAAACCTTCAATTTTGCTTATTTTTTCTGCAAGCATCTCTGTCCCTATCACAATATGTCCTAAAAACTGTCCCTCATCGGTATAGTCATTCTGGGGAAAAAGGGAAATCTCCCTTACCTTTCCTATATCATGGCAGATAGCCGCGCTTATTAGTAAATCTCTGTTCAACAGGGGATATTCTTTGCAGTAATATTCGCACATTCTTGTAACACCCAGCGTATGCTGTAAAAGCCCGCCTACAAATCCATGATGGACTGTCTTTGCCGCAGAGGATTTTTTAAATAAACTTACAAATTCCGTATCTTCTACAAACAATGCCTGCAAAAGCTGCTTTAAATACCTGTTTTCCAATTTATCAATAAAACCAAGCAGTTCTTTAAACATATCTTCTATATCAAATTTACTGACTGGCAGATAGTCCGCCGGATTAAATTCCTCTTCCTGACATTTCCTGATTCTCTTCACATTCACCTGCAATGCGCCCTGAAAACTGGTAATATCTCCATATACTTCTATGTAATCGAGGGTATCAAACTCTGCAATGCCTGCATTATTAGGATCCCATATTTTAGCGTCGATTGTCCCTGTCTTATCCTGCAAAAAAAGGCTCTCATAGGGCTTTCCATTTTTTGTCACCGCTGACTGTTTATGTTTGCATAAATAAATATCAAATACCCTGTCTCCGTCTTTATAATCTTTAATATATTTCATAGCTAACACCTATTACCGTCTGCTGCTATCCAGACAGACAGTCCTTTCCTTTATTCTCTTTTTAATCCCAGCAGGACATTTACATCCATTTCCGTGTACCCCTCCGGCCCCTGACGCATCAGTCCGATTCTCACTGTGTTTTCAGGCTGTTCCAGAAGAAGTGCATGCACTAAATCCTGATAGTTATTTATTTCTGTATCCTTTATTCTGATAATCACATCACCGCTTTGAATCCCTGCGTCCATAGCCGGAGAGTCCATATCTATCTCCATGAGATATGCGCCGAAGGGAACCCCAAGTTCTGTGTTTGCCTCCTGTGTCACGTCAGCTCCATATACTCCAAGGTATGCAATATTCCTGTCATTTGAAAGTTCTTCAATTAATTTTTTTATTTCTGAAATGCCAATTGCACTGACTAAATTCTTCATGTCCGAAGGATTGTTAGCCATATCTATAATTCCTACCACCTGTCCGCCTAAGTTAATCAATATCCCGCTGGCATTGCCGCTTCCGTAAATATCGGTAGTCATATATTTATAATTGGAATCCGGCAGTTTGATGGCATTGTTGGCAGAAGTTATATTCCCATAACAAAGGGAATCTTCCGTCCCCATGGGTCTGCCTAAGGCAATGACAGGCGTTCCCACCAGACTGCTCCCCGATGTTCCAAGTCTGACAGCTTTCGCTCTTTCCAGAGTGGCGCCCTTCATACCTGATTTCAGGATAGAGATTACAGCCAGACCTGTGTTATTATCTTTTTTCTTAATGGCGGCAGGATATTCTTCCCCGTCTGCGAAAATAGCCGTCAGGGAATCCGCCCCTTTCAGGCTGTTTACATTAGCCAGAATCAACAACTCTTTTCCGTTATCTGCCACTACCAGACCGGATACGGCCCCTTCGCTCTCATATTCATTATCAAGCCATCCTATATCGGAAGTGACTCCCACAACCGTAACAACCGATTCCTTTACTTCTTTCGCCACGCCGCCCATACTGCTGATAAGCGCGGCATAATCCTCTATTCCCAGTTCCACTTCTAATTCAAGATCCATTTCAGACAATATACGCGCTATCAGCTCATCTTCCACGACGGGAGCTGTTGTAGGTTCAGGCTGCATCTGGGAATCGTCGGCAATCATGTCTTCCGGAAGTATTTCCTCTTCTTTCGTTTCTTCCTCAAATACAATCTTCTGAGGTTCCTCTTCCGGGTAAATCCTGTTACTGATTAACGGCTCTAAAAGCAGAAAAGTAACACAGGCAACCATACCAAAAACAACCGCCATCGCCGCAGTAATCAGCGTGCGCCTTACCAGCTTTCTCCTGTTGAGCGGTCTTTGTTTAATTGTCTCTTTCATAAAATCAGTATTATCCTGATTCCGCTTTTCTTCCATACACGAACTCCCTTATATTCCTTCCGTCAGAAAGTATTTTTCAGACACTCTGGATACGTACAAAAACCCCGCAGCAGAGCTGCGGGGTACTTGAAGTCGGCGTGACAGGATTCGAACCTGCGGCCTCTACGTCCCGAACGTAGCGCTCTACCAAGCTGAGCCACACGCCGCTATCTTAGAACGTAATATCAAGAACGCTCCAGGAACTGTTTACTTCCTTACGACATTGTTCATCATACAATTTTTAAGGCAGATTGTCAATGTTTGCACACAAAAATTCTATAAAAATTTTTGTGATACAATTTTTATTTACTGGTTACATTTCAGAGGTTAGCCGGCAGCAGGGCGGCGCACCCCGGACAGAAGGCGCACATGACTACAATAATAAATAAATGACTGTGATTACCAGACCGAAGCAAAACAGCAAAAGAGCATAGGAAAGACTTCTTCCAATCATTTCCGCATCTTCTGAAAGTTCTTCATGGAGCATTGCATATTTGTGCTCATAATCTGTTGTTTTGGGATGTTTCCTCCAAATTGTGGCGTTAGCCAGTTTTTCCAGGCCGTTTACAAATATTCCCATTGCATGGGTAACGGGAGTGCCTTCCTCTAACTCATGGGGAAGTTTGCTGTCCCTGTATATGGTCTTGCGCAGAAATACCACAATAGTATCCACAAAGCTGTCAAGTATCCTGCATAATACTCCAAATATGAAAGGCAGAGCTTTAAGCAGAATGGGACGGTAGATAATATCCTCCAAATCCAGATATCTGTACCATCTGTTTACATAGACTGTCCTTCCATCCTCCTTTTTCATAAGCCACAATCTCACCACTGTCAGATAAAGGACCAGGCCGATGGAAAGGGAAATTCCTGCCCCTTTCAGGTTGGTCAGGGAAAACCAGGCCACTGGTTCCGTCATGGCTTTTCCATGCATAAATGCCTGCCCCATGTCCGCCAGTCTGTCCATCACCTGTCCCGGCAAAAATCCCATAACAGGAAGCAGTGACGCGCTGAAGGTAAGAGCGGATGCACTTACCCTGTTCATATATTTCCCTTTCAATGAGTCAAACTTCTCCTGCATGGCGGAATCACTGTTTTTTTCCAGAAAAACTGTCCCATAAAGCTTCAGCATATAAGCAACAGTCAGACCACCGCTTATAAGGAAAATCCACTCTATTCTCTTCATGCTGCCCAGCGTAAAAATCCCCTGTACAGTCCCTTCTCTCATCAGTTCCATATATTCCACGATGCTTTCATGAATCAGAGTCTTGCTGATATAGCCGTTCCATAAGGGAACGCCTCCAATCCCTAAAGCGCCCATAAGGAAAATATAATTGAGAAGAGGTTTTTTTCTGCCAAAGCCCCGTATATCATTTAAGTCCAGCTTATGCACATTCATAAACACCACGCCGGCTGCCATAAACAGCACAAGCTTAATAAGGGAATGGTTTACCATATGAAGAAGACTGCCTCTGAGCGCAAGTACATTTTCTTCCCCCAAAAGCCCCGACATTCCTACTCCTACCAATATGAATCCAATCTGGGATACAGAGGAACATGCCAGCGTACGTTTCAGATTTACGGAAAATAATGCCAGCACAGCTCCCACCACCATTGTACATACGCCAATAACCAAAATGAGACTTCCCCAGATGCCATTATTCAGGAAAATATAACAGGTCAGTACGAGAATCCCAAACATGCCCGCTTTCGTCAATATACCGGAAAGAAGGGCAGAGGCCGGCGCCGGTGCTACCGGGTGGGCTTTGGGAAGCCAGATATGCAGTGGAAAAGCCCCCGCCTTGGCGCCAAATCCAAACAGCATACAAAGCCCTGCTGCCCAGATACCCTTATTTCCAGCAAAGCCCTCTGAAAGTCCGGTTAACTCTTCAAATTCAAGCGTGCCTGTTATACTGTATAAAAGGAAAATCCCCATAAGCATCACAAGACCGCCAATAACCGCCACTGCCAGATAGGTATTTGCTGCACGCAAGGACTCTTTCTTTTCATCATGGGCAACCCACACAAAGGAAGTAAAAGACATCATCTCAAAGAAAATAAATGTAGTGTAAAAATCAGCCGACAGAAATACGCCTTCTGTAGCCCCCAGTGTGAGAAGCAGAAACAGATAATATCTGTTTCTGTTCCGGTAATGTCCAAAATATTCCCTTGAAAATACTGTGCTCATAAACCACATAAAAGCAGTTATGGCGCCATACAGAACACGGAAGCCATCTATCTTAAAGCGAATTCCCATTCCACATATGCCTGGAATTCCCACTTCCGGGCGGATACTGTCGTTTATGGCCGTAATAATAAAAATACATATAAACAGTATAACCTCTATACCTGTCGCAATGTCTGCAAAAAAATCCCTGCCATTTTTATCCCTTCTTCCTATCAAATAACCAATTATGGCAGCAGCCATGGGGAAAAACACAGCACTATAAACCAACAAACTCATGTCCGTCTCTCCTCTTTTTTAATATGTTCCTGATGCCACGCCTGAGAAAAATTTTACGATTGGCCCGGACCACAAACCGAATAAAATAATATTGCCTGTAAAAATCAGCAATGGGATAAGCATCTTCCAGTTAGGATCCCTGATTCCTTCCAGAGAAGAAACGTCATAATCTTTTGCTGGGAAAAATGCACGTATTACAATTGTAAGCATATATATTGCCGTCAGAAGGGCAGAAATGAGAAGACACCCTATTCCTGCACAGGCTGTCCGGCTTCCGCTTTCTACAGCCGCCGACGCCAGATTCCATTTACTGACAAACCCTGCCAGCCCCGGCACACCCATAAGAGCCAGTGCAGACACGGTAAATACTCCAAACACACAGGGCATTTTATACCCCATGCCGTCAAGTTCATGCACGTAATGTTTTCCTGTCTGATGCATAATTGCGCCTGCACAGAAAAAAGAACTTATTTTCATAAATGCATGAAATACCAGATGGGTAAGGGCTCCAACCATACCAAGAGGTGTCATAATTGTCACACCAAACAAAATATATGACAGATTGCTTATGGTGGAATAAGCCAGCCTTCTCTTAATATGGGTTTCCTTCACTGCCCGGCTGCACCCATATACAATCGTAAACATAACGATTATCATAAGTACATCCTGTGCCCAGGTTCCCCTTAAAAAATCCGTACCAAAGCTGTAATAAGTCAGACGGATGGCAGCAAAAGCGCCTGACTTTACCACCGCCACTGCATGGAGAAGGGCCGTCACCGGAGTGGGCGCCACGCCTGCATCCGGCAGCCAGGAATTAAAAGGGCACACAGCCGCTTTTACGCCAAATCCCATAAACGCAATCACATATATCAGCAAAAGGATATTCGTCCTGTCCCCAATCTTATCCAAATCCAGCACACCGCCAAGTACAAAATCAGTCGTGCTTCCATAGATAATGATAAATATCAGCCCTATAAAAGCAAAGGCAGCGCCTCCTAAAGAATAATACAAATATTTTCTGCTGGCCAGTATTGCTTCTCTGGTAAGGGTATGCATGACCAGAGGAACTGTAATTAAGGTAAGCAGTTCATAAAAAAAGTACATGGTCAGCAGATTGGCCGCCAAAGAAATACCTAATGTCACCCCGTAGGTCATCGTATAAAAAGTAAAAAATATTTTCTCATGTTCTTCTTTAGTCATATATTCAAATGCATACAGGGTGGCCATCGGCCACAGAGCAGAAACCAGCCCGGCAAATACCATGCTCATGCCGTCCACCTTAAAACTGATGGATAAGTTTCCTGTAAAGTTAACCAGCGTAAATATGTCCGACGATCTGTGAAGAAGAAGATACCCGACAAGTAAACTGTTGATAATCACCAGTGTTTCCAAAAAAAGTTCCATGTAGACTCTTTTTTTAAATGGAACCAGTGAAATCAACGCACCAGCCGCTATGGGAATTAAAATAACCAATAATATCATAACTCTGCTCTCCTCTCCTACATTATTTTAATAACAATATGGGACAGATAATCAATTATGCCTTCCGGAAACAGACCCATCAGTACCGACAATACAGTAAGAACCAGCACAGGTATCGTCATCAGCCGGGAAGGTTCCTTTTTCTTCAAATTTCCATAATCATAATCTGCACCGGGAAAGAATCCGTAAATAGTCACAGGCAGCAGATAACCAGCCGTAAGCAGGGCGCTCACAAGAAGGATCACAGGCCCAATCCAGTTGAATCCCATTATGCCGGAGGACAAGGCGCCTTCTGCAAGATACCATTTGCTGATAAAACCTCCTGTAGGAGGAATTCCAATAAGCCCTAATGATGCAATTGTATAACACCATATGAGCAGCGGCATTTCCTTTCCTATTCCCCGTAGTTCTTCTACCCTGGTCTTTCCTGTCATGTAAATAACTGCTCCCGCGCACAGGAACAAAGCTGCCTTGATAAATCCATGGCATAAGACATGTAAAAGACCGCCTGTCACGGAGCCTGCGTTCATAACGGAAAACCCGAATAAAATATAGGACAACTGGCTGACTGTGGAATAGGCCAGACGTTTTTTCAGCACAGGCTCCCTGTAAGCCAGCATAGAACCCATGAAAACTGTTAGAAGCGTCAATGTCATCCAGACGGTCTGCACCCATGTCCCTTTGAGAAAAGAAACCCCGAATATATAGTAAACCACACGGATAACGGCAAGAACCCCGACTTTTACAATTACTGCCGAAAGAATGGCCGAAGCCGGGGCCGGGGCAACGGGATGGGCTGTGGGAAGCCATGCATGCATGGGAAACATGCCCGCTTTCACACCAAATCCAACCAGCATCAGCATTGCCGTCAAAAGCAGAATCCCGCCATGGGATGCCGCCGCCTGTACGCTTATGACGCCTCCTTCGCTGAATGTCAGGGTGTTTCCATACCTTTCTATAAAATACAGGCCGAATAATGACATATATGCGCCGCTCAAAGAATAAAACAGATATTTCAGCCCGGCCATAACCGCTTCCCTGCTGCCGTTATGAAGTACAAGCGGCACAGAAGACAGAGTCAGCATTTCAAAAAAAAGATAGAAAGTAATCAGATTTCCCGCAAAGCATAATGCAATGACCACACCGAACACAATCAGATAAAATCCATAATAACGCTTTTCCCTGATGTAACTTTCATCAGTTTCTTCATGTTTCATATACGCAAAGGAGAAGACTCCTGCACACAGAAATACCAGCACTGCCATGACTGAAAAGACAATGCTGACCTCATCCACCTTAAATAAAACAGGAAGCCTGTCTGTCAGATTAAAAAGCGTAAACATCCTGGGGTCGGCAAAGAAAAATGTAAATACCACAAAAACTGCTGTTATAGCCAGAGCTGCGGCAACAGTAATCAAAAGATTTTTTCTGTCTTTCATTTCTTTTCTCACAAGAAGGTATATTCCCGCCAGAATAGGAAAAAAGATAGATAATACATAATACATAATGGCAAACCTCCTTAAGAAAACATGGCAAGCCCCTGGTCTATCAGATCAACAACCGGCTGGGAACTTACGCCCAGAATTACATTTAAAAGAATGAAACAGATTAAAATCACTGTATAAGATTTCATATCTTTAAATCTAATGCTGTCATACTTGCCGTCATCTACCGGTGTGTAAATTCTGATTACCGTTTTCATAAAGTAAATGGCATTCAAAACGGTACTGATGCCTAATACTATCAGAGCCGGAAGCATTTTTACATTATTCTGCACTGCTGCCTGGGCAAACAGCAATTTGCTGATAAAGCCTGAAAACATGGGAACCCCAACCATGGAAAGGGATCCTACCGTAAATGCGGCTCCCGCCCATTTGTTTCTGTAGGCTGCGCCGGTCAGTTCAATAAATTTCCTGCTGCCTCCCGACACATCCGTCAGCCCGATTGCAGCAATAAACAAAAGAGATTTGGTGGCTGCATGGGAAAGAATGTGGAACACACTTGCCCCAATACCTGCCTGGGTACCCATTCCAATACCCATATAAATATAGCCAATCTGCGCAACCGATGAAAAAGAAATCATCCTCCGCACATCATTTTCCCTGATAGCGCTCAAAGAGCCGAAAATCATACCCATCAGACCAAAAATAAACAATACATTAATGATTTTACTGCTGTTAAAAATGTCAAAGCCAATTACTCTGTAAATAATCTTAATCAACAGAAAAATATATCCTTTTGAAACCAGACTGGACAAAATCGCAGCAGAAGATACCGTGGAATAGCCATAGGCATCCGGCAGCCATGCGTGGAAAGGAAATAATGCGCTTTTAATGGCAAGTCCCACCGACATAAGGGCTATAACAATAAGCAGTGGGATTCTGTACTCTCCCGACGCATAAATAAGCGCCGCCTGTTCTTTAATATTGCTCATAAGCAGATGGCCTGTCAGATCATACAGCATACACAGCCCCATCAGAAACAGGCCGGAACCAAGGAGACTCATTATCATATATCTTGCAGATGCTTTAATTGTTCTTCCGTTCTGTCTGATCATGATAAGGCCGCAGGCAGCTATGGTATTAATCTCCACGAAAACATAGGCTGTAAATAAATCGTTTGTGTATACCAGCGCAAGCAGAGAAGAAAGCAGCAGATCCGACAATACATAGTATAAAAATGTTTTTCCCTCCTCCACTTCATCCGCAAGCTTTTTTCTTCCTCCTTCCAGAGACAGAAACATGATAACACAAAAAAAGAAAGCCATAAACGCTTCCAGAACCCCAGCCCTGATTTCATTTCCCCAGGGAGCCGGAAACTTACCCATAACATAAACAAAAGCCTGTCCCGTTTTCAGGATATATAACAGGGTACACAGGCTTAAAACCGTAACCGCAACTATCAGACCCATACTAATATATCTGGCAGATCTTTTTTTCATCCCGGAACTGATTATTCCGGCAAACAGGCACATTAAAATAGAGACTGCCGGAAAGTTTTGCACGAAATCCATTTACAGTCCCTCCTTCAGCAGACGGATATTTATCTCGTCCAGATCCAGCGTCTGATAGCGCTGGTACAGTCTGACGGTAATGGACAGCATCAGGGCGCTGACAGATACCGACACTACAATGCCTGTCAGCACAAGTCCGCTGGGAATGGGGTTGATATAAGTTTCCATATCCTGTATCCCGTCCACTATAATAGGCGCAATACGGCCCTCAATATATCCTTTTTCCGCAAGGAACAGATAAATTGCCGTATCCATAATATTCAGGCCGATAATTTTTTTAATCAGGTTACTCTGTAGAAGCAGATTGCCAAACCCGATAACAAACAAAATGATTGCCACCATTTCTCCATAGTTTGAAAAAAGATTTGCTCCCATTTACAGGCCCCCTCTCCGAAACAATGCATAAAATGCATACATAGTACATGCAACTTCCAGTCCCACGCATATATCAATAGGCAGAATAATGCCGCCGCTCAATATATGCCCCGGTATACCTAACGGTATATGGTTTTCAATGCCGTTAGCCCCCAGTATATAGAAGTAGGAACCGATAATTCCGTACATACACAGGGCCGTAATTTTTGCCGTTTTATACACATGCTCATTAAAAAACTTCTGGGTCTTCTTAAATCCATAGGCATTGACATATAAGATAAGTCCTGCGCCTAAAACGGCACCGCCGGAAAACCCGCCGCCGGGAGACAGATGACCGTTTAAAATTATGTAGATGCCAAAAATAAAAATAATTGGGCACAGGACAAATGCCGTTCCTTTCAGAATAGCATCATTTTGAGGTTCAAACTGTCTGTCATTCACTGTTTCCTGCTTTTTAAGGATAGCGTCATCCACCATTAAGAGAATCATGACACAACAGGTAGCAATAAAAAGCACATTTGTTTCCCCAAAAGTATCAAAAGCCCTGTATGTCAGAATCATGCCTGATACAATATTAAGGGAGCCTGTCTCCTGAAGACCGTTTTCAATGTACCTTCTTGAAACCATATTGTTATCTGGATTGGAAGGATTTCCAGTTCTTGGAAGATAAGAAACCGTATACAGTAAAAGCCCTGCTAATATAATGCAGAACAAAATTGCCATTATCACATAGATTTTGTGAAAAACCGCCAGCTTTTTGTTGTTTTCCACATCATATACCTTATCCCGGATCATCTCCTTTTCATTCATGCGCTCCAGAATAGTGGCCTTTGCAGTCTCAGTCTCCTTTTGGGGTTTCATTTCCACTTCCCCAAGATACGGATCTTTACTGCCTGACAGCCATCTGAAAAAATGAAAAGCAAATGTCTTTTCGTATTCCTTCTGAGGTCTTAACTTACTCAATTCCCTCATCCTCCTTCTGATCCGACTTCTCCTTTTCTATCTGGATTGCATGGATTTTCTTAAGTGTGGAGAAAAATAAGATGCTGGTAACTCCTGCGCCAACTGCCGCCTCCGTGATTGCAAGGTCAGGAGACTGCAGGCATACCCAGATAATAGACATTATCAGGGAATAAGACATATAAATTAATATGGAGTTCAGAAGATTCCTGGAAAAACTTACCGATATGGCACAGACAATCAGAAATCCCATCAATATACATTGAAATAATGTCATACTTCCTTCTCTCCTGTTCTTTCTTTATCTTTTTCATCCTTTAACTCTTTTTCCAAATCTTTTAAATCTTCATATACCTGACAGTGTTCCTTTAAATTTTCGTTAGTGGTTACTTCCAGAGCTGCAAGCAGATGCGACGAAACCGGGGAAGCAAACCACAGAAATATTACTATCAGCATCATTTTCAGGGTGGTGAAGTTCAGCCCTGAAAAAATCATAAGGCCCACCAGGGAAAAGCTAATCCCCAGAGTATCTCCCATTGCCGCAGCATGCATCCTGTTCAGGGCATAGTCCAGATGGAAAATACCATATAACTCAATCAAAAAGATAATCAGACCGCATATAACCAGCGCGCCTCCTGCAATTAACCTGATCCATTCAAATACCTCCATCTTGATACCCTCCTATGTAAAGTATTCTGGTATGATTCAACTTAATTACCTTAATGTTTCACGCAGGATAAATTTTCATGTGCAAGGCGGCTGAATGAGGCGATGCCGGTAGCATCGTCGATTGAAGCCAACGCAGCAGATGGAAATTCAGACAAGTGAAACATAAGGTTAATTAAGTTGAGTCATACTAGCTATGATCCTTTCCGGCATCCTGCTGTCCTTCCCTGTACACACCCACATAAACCTTTGTAATCACGATAACTGCCAGAAAACTTACAAGTGCATAAATCAGACAGATATCTACCAGAAATCCTTCTTCCAGAAAAAGAGAAAGAACCGTTATCATTACCATAACCATGGTGCCCATCATATTAACCGCCACAATACGATCAGCTACCCGGGGTCCCCGCACCGCACGAATCAGACAGGCAAAAAGCATAATTGCCAGAATTACCAGTACTGTCATGTACATTCCCTGATAAACTGCTTCCAGCGCAGTCAGCTTTTCATTTATCTGCATATTAATTCATCCTTTCCATCTTTTTTAAGAGGGTGACAAATATGGAACTGCTGATTCCCTCTGCCAGACTTTTGTCCAGACAATGTACCACATATTCGTCTTCTTCCAGAGATACGGTAATCGTTCCCGGTGTAAGTGTTATGGAATTGGCAAGAAGAATTCTTGCCTGCGGGGTTTTTAAATCCGTTTTAAACCGCACTACCGCGGGTTCAATTTCATACCGGGAGGACATAATCATCTTAATGACTGCAAAGTTAGCCTTGATAATCTCTTTTATAAGGATAAATACATAATGGAGAATCTGAAAAAATTTTATGAAAATCATTAAATCTGTCCTTGGATTATAATCCAGAAATTTACATATAAACCAGTACATCAGTCCTGCTATTGCTGCCCCGAAAACTGCTATTTCCCATGTAAGCTGTCCGTTAAATATAATCCATATCAGAAAAAACAGCAAGTACATCTTTCTTTTCCTCCACTTGAAAGCAGGTGGGCTTATGCCAACACCTGCTTAATTTTTTTCTCTAATTCATTTTTGGAAACAGCGCCCACTATGGTTTCTGCTTCTTTTCCATCCTTAAACAGAATGAAGGTAGGAATAGACATAATTCTAAACTGTCTGCTAAGTTCCGGATTCTCGTCTGTATTGCATTTGCCTACTTTACACTTCCCGCTATAGCTTTCTGCCAGTTGGGCTACCAAAGGCGCCATCATCTTACAGGGTCCGCACCAGTCAGCATAAAAATCAACCAATACCGGAATACTGCTTTCCTTTACCTCTGCTTCAAAATTGTTATCTGTAATCTTTACTTCCATTGTCTGAACCTCCTATTAAATAAATTATAAAATAATATCTTACTTAGATTATATTTTTCCAAAATTATATTATTTATGTTAAATATAATTATATATACTAATAATTTTACCCTATAATTATAACATACAACACGGCAAATAGCATTTCATGTATTATCTTTGTATTATATATTTATAAATGGGGTTTCCGCCAGAGGAGAATCTCTCTTCGTATTCTGTCATAACATTTCCTTCTGACATTTCTGCATCTTCATGAAGATTAAATGTAATATTTACTGCGCTCCATCCTGCAGGAGCCAGTTCTTCCAGTGCAAATGTAAACAAATCCTTATTATCCGTCTTAAATTCCAAAGTGCCGTTTTTTTTAAGAATTTGGTCATATCTTGCCAGAAACTCTCTTGAGGGAAGACGTCTTTTGGCATGTCTGTCTTTTGGCCAGGGATCTGAAAAATTCAGGTAAATCAAATCCACTTCTTCCCTGTCAAATATTTCTGTTATATCTTCCGCATCCATACGAATGAACAGAAGATTGGGCAGAGGTTCCTTTTCCATCTTCTGCAGGGCCCTTAAAAGAACGCTGGAATATTTTTCTATTCCAACATAGTTGATTCCGGGATTTGCCTGTGCCAGTTCATGGATAAACTTTCCCTTTCCCATCCCTATCTCAATTCTCACCGGATGGCAATTTCCAAATATTTCCTTCCACCTTCCCTTTGCTTCTTCCGGCTCATGGACTACCAGCGGGCTTTCCGCTATCACATCCCTTGCGCCCTTAATATTTCTAAGTCTCATCCTTTATTTCCTTATAAAAAATACTCTATACTACAATCATCCATTGTACTACTTTTTTTTCAGAAAAGAAAGTTAAAATAGTGCAAAAAATTGGATGAAATAACTATTGTCAAGAATAAAGGCAGATTGTAAACTAGTAAATGTAACATTTCCGGCAATCCGGGTGTTGCAGGCAAGTAATTTTATTCAGGCCGTCAGGTCAGATTTGTAACCCAGCGCACAAGATTCTATGTATGGAGCCGCCATGAACAATTTTAACTTAAGCCGGATAAGATATCGGGCCCTATCCGCATTTTTATGTATATTTATTTTTATTTGTACAGGTTTTGGCGCCTATGCCGCACCTGAAAGCTTAGAGGCCGCCCTTCTTGAAGCGGAGGAGAGGAAATCCCTCCCCATTCAGAGCAACCAGATTGAAAACTGGCCGGCCGGGCCGGCTATCGGTGCACAGTCTGCTATTTTGCTGGAAGCAAATACGGGTGTGATTCTCTATGCCAAAAATATTAATGAAAAATTATATCCTGCCAGTACCACCAAGCTTATGACCTGCCTTCTTGCGGTGGAAAACTGTAAAATGGATGAAATCGTTACCTTTTCCCATGATGCAGTTTTCAGCATTGAACTTGGAAGTTCCAATATCGGTATTGATGAAAGACAGGCCATGTCCATGGAGGAATGTCTCTATGGTATTTTAGTGGCATCTGCCAATGAAGTGGCTAATGCTGTTGCGGAACATGTTGCCGGTTCCATGGATGACTTTGCAGAAATGATGAATGAAAGGGCTGCTGAACTTGGCTGTAAAAATACGCATTTTGTTAATGCCCACGGACTTTACGATGACCTCCACTACACTTCTGCCTATGATTTGGCCCTAATTGCAAAAGCCTTTTTTCAAAATGAACTTCTTGCTAAACTTGGAAATACCACCTCCCACCATTTTGAAGCCACCGACACTCAGCCTGACGACTTTGTTCGGAGAAATAAACATAAGCTGATTACCGGAGAAATCCCTTATGAAGGAATCAAAGGCGGAAAGACCGGATACACCGATGAAGCCAGACAGACCCTTGTCACCTGTGCGGAACAAAACGGGATGAAATTAATCTGCGTTATTATGAAGGAAGAGTCCCCTGAACAGTTTTACGATACCGTAAAGCTTTTTGACTATGGGTTTGCCAATTTTTCTACTGTAAATGTGGCTGAAAACGAGACAAATTACTCCATTAAAAATTCCAATTTTTTTAATACATCCAGCGATATATTCGGTAACTCCAACCCTATTTTGACCTTAAACCAGGACAGCTATCTGATTATGCCAAAAACAGCCGTTTTTGATGAACTGGATTCCGATATTTCCTATGATACCAGACAAGAGGATGAAGTTGCCGTTATTAATTATTATTATCATGGAACATATGTAGGAACTTCCACCGTAGATCTTGTAAAAGAAACCGCGACGGCCTATGATTTTTCACATGATATAGAAAATCTGGAAGCTGTTAAGAATAAAGAACCCGATGTAATCATAATCAACGTTAAATTAGTCCTTATTGTCACGCTGGCGGTGGCTGTCCTGTTAATCGCGATTTTTGTAATCCGTTCTGTCATAAACAATTATAATATCTTCGAAAACAGGCGGATTACAAGAAAATATACCAGAAAACGCAGAAGAAACCGGAAAGAAGGCCCTGATTTTTCCTCTTCCCGGTTTGATAGTTTTGATCTTTGATTTTGGCAAAGGCGCTGTTTTACTTTTTGGGTTTCCTTTTCATAATCTTCTGACACTCTTCTTCTGATATAAACTTAGAAGTTTTTACAACATATACTTTATCATTTTCAGATTTACGGATTCTGATTTTGGATTTCATATAGCCGTGGACAGGACAGACAGAAATACTGTAATAATGCTTTCCGTTTGTGGAAAACCAGCGGACTTTCCTGCGGATGTTCCTGCGGCAGAGATAGCACTTTGTGCTGATGACTTCCCTGTCTTCAATAGCTTTCTGTTTATCCGGGAACTCTCTGGAAATATATTTCATATAATCATGAAACATGACATGGATTTCTTCTTCACGGTTCCTGGGAAGTATATAGGTGTCTATGGAATAATTTTCAAGAACTTCTTCCTCCATCTGTTCCAGAATCCGCGCTGTGTAGTAGGCATCGCTGAAAGCCCTGTGGAAAGGAATATCTTTTTCTATCTGCAAAAAGTCTATGGCATATTCCAGGCTTCTTCTGCTTTTTTTGTCCTCATAGGCAATACTGAACAGTTTCTGGACATCCAGAAATCTAACCGGCTTTCTGCTCAAAGGCTCCATATGGAAATAATGCATATTCCTCTGCAATTCAAAAAGGTCTAAAGGTCCCCATGTACAAAAAAGATAATCTTCCCCGCACCATGTGAGAAATTCATTCATCACCTCTACAAAAGGCCGCCCGCTTTGAAGGTCTTCCATATGAAGATGTACCAAGTCGCTGGTAATTCTGTTCATCTGATGATAAACAACAGGCTTTACAAGCTGATTGTATTTATCCGTGATATTTCTGTTTTCATTTAATTTAACTGCACCAATGTCAATGACCTCGAACGGCATCTCTTTCACTTCCGGCTCCTGTCCCGTATTCCCCTGATTCCATTCTAAATCCAGTACAATATAATTCATTCGTTGTACTTCCTCATTTCCATATCATTTTTTATAGAAAACACTTATTTTGTTTCTTATAATATCACATTTCCCTGCCTATTACTACACCCATCTGCTTCCAATATGCCTGCCCATATAGCTATAGTTACTTTTCACTCCGTGACCAGTAACATGCAAAAATCCATCGAAAATTGCCTTC